>JADHLF010000025.1 GCA_016780825.1 Planktomarina sp.
GGGCACGCTTGGCATTAGGTCAGGCTTTTTTGAAGGAGAGACCATGGCGAAGGAAGAACCACTCGAATTTCCCGGTGTCGTAAAGGAGCTCTTGCCTAACGCGACGTTTCGGGTTGAGCTGGAAAATGGCCATGAGATCGTTGCCACAATGGCGGGCAAAATGCGCAAAAACCGAATTCGGGTTTTGACCGGCGATAAGGTACAAGTTGCGATGACCCCCTATGATTTGTCTAAAGGACGGATCAATTACCGCTTCAAGTAAACAACTGATCTTGGGATCAGGAAGCCCCCGCCGGCGTGAATTGCTGGCGGTCTTGGGCCTGCACCCTGCTGACGTGCGCGCACCGGATGTGGATGAAACCCCGCGAAAGGGTGAATTGCCGCGCAGCTATTGTAACCGCATCACAGCCTCCAAGGCCGAAGCCTTGCCTGCAGCTGCAGATGAGATCATTCTATGCGCAGATACCACGGTTGCGCTGGGGCGCCGCATCATGGGCAAACCGGCCGATAAAGAGGAGGCGCGCGCCTTCCTGCAAAAGCTCTCAGGCCGCCGTCATAAGGTCATCACCGCCGTGGCCGTTAAGACCGCTGAACGGATGTGGCAAAAAGATGTGGTCTCAACCGTGCAAATGAAACGCCTTTCGTCGCAAGAGCTTGAGAGCTATCTCGCCACAGGGGACTGGCAGGGCAAGGCTGGCGCTTATGCCATCCAGGGGCCCGCGGGGGCGTTCATCCCTTGGATTTCCGGCTCCTACCCGGCAATCATGGGATTACCCCTGCCGGAGACCGCGCAGCTGTTGCAGGCCGCCGGGCTGCGTATTTGGGAGACATCATGAAGGGCAAGCAAGTCGTTTTGGGGCACATTGGCAAGGTCAAGGTCGCGGCACTTTTGGTCGATGGGATCTTGCAGGATGTTCTGGTCGAAGATCTCAATCGCCTGCCCCTCGGCAGCGTTTTGCGCGCTGTCGTCGATCGCCCGGTCAAAGGTATTGGCGGCGTGATCCTTCGCCTGCCCAATGGCACGGGGTTCTTGAAGAAGGCCAAAGGATTGGCCCCGGGTCAGACCCTCACGGTGCAAACCTCTGGCTTTGCCGAAGAGGACAAGGCCGATCCGGTCACCCAAAGAATTTTGTTCAAAAGCCGTTATGCGATTGTCACTCCGGATCAACCCGGCCTGAATATCTCGCGGCAAATCGCCTCTGACGATCTGCGCGATACGCTCACGCTCCTGGCCAAATCCGCAATGGAAGGCTCAGATATGGGGCTTATCATCCGCAGCGCTGCGGCGGCGGCTGACCTCGACGCCATTGCTGAAGACATTCACACCATGCGCACCACCGCCGAGACCATTGCCGCGGAAACTGGGCAAGACCCCGAAGTTCTGCTCGAAGGTGATGACCCGCATCTGCAGGCTTGGCGTGAATGGTCGGATGTGACAGATGTGCTGACCGCCGATGATGATCTTGAGGGTAGTGGAGCTTTGGATCAAATCGAGGCTGCACAGCAGGCTTGGGTTCCGCTGGGCACTGGCGGCATGTTCATCGAGCGCACACGCGCCATGATCACGGTCGACATCAACACCGGCACTGACCTTTCGCCCGCAGCGGCGCTTAAGGTCAACCTGACCGCAGCGAAAGATCTGCCGCGCCAATTGCGCCTGCGAGGGTATTCAGGGCAAATCGCAATTGATTTTGCGCCGATGAGCAAAAGAGATCGCAAACCAATCGAAGTGGCCCTGCGCGCCGCTTTGCGCAGCTGCCCCGTGGCCACGGAATTTGTCGGCTGGACACCATTGGGCCACGGCGAGCTGAAACGCAAACGTGAGCGCCCTGTGGTGCAAGATGTCCTGACATGACTTGCCCCATCTGCAAACAGCCCACCGAAGCCCAGCACCGCCCCTTTTGCTCGGCACGGTGCAAAGACCTTGACCTCAGCAAATGGTTGATTGGCGGCTATGTGATTGCAAATGATGATGAAAGCGAAGGTTCCGAAGTTGAAAGTGAGGCGGGTGAACCAGAGGTCTAGGCCCGCAGCATCGCCCGCCAAGACAAAGGGCTGCGCATTGGAAATCCTGTATATTTTATTTTCGAACTTTTTGCAGAGAAAATCCACGGAATCGGCTGGACAGTCCCCAGCGGGTCGCCTAAATACGCCTCAGCCTCGAGGAAGATCCTCACCCATGCCCGGGTAGCTCAGGGGTAGAGCAGTGGACTGAAAATCCTCGTGTCGGTGGTTCAAATCCGCCCCCGGGCACCATTTTAAGATAACGATAACAACAATATACGCGAAATTTTTGGCGCTTTCGAATTCTTCTCATTTTCGCGGGGTACCAATTGGGTGCCAGTGTTTTGCAAATCATCCTTGAAAAAGTGATTAAATTCTTAGATATGTTGTTGAATTGTTACAGGATATTGGATGGATTACCCGGAACCCTTTCTCAAACTGCGCAGCACGATAGTTAGGCCTGAAGTTCTTGATACAATAGGTTTGTGTGCTGGGTATGAAGCAAATGAATGGCGGGGCAAAAAACTCGCGGACCATCTTTTTAGTTGGATTCCATACGTTGCACTGGATCAAGAAAATCAGGCAGAATTTGCGCAATCAAATTTTATGGATAAGCTTACTAAGGCTTCAAATGCTCTGGTGGCCTTGTCCTCAATCGCTTCCACACTGGTTTCGGCGCTGAACTTCTCGCTAAATTCTTTGCGTGCTTGCTGTTCAAGCTCCGCAAGTTCGTTTTGGGCTTCTGCTTCGAAAGCCTCCATCAAACTTTGGCGCTTCTTCTCATTCAAGACGTGCTTTGCGCTGCCAAAACCTTTCTCGAAGCGCTCCAGAAACGCGTTTCTTAGCTCCTCCTGCTGTTTCAGAGCTACGGCCATCCGTTCGGCAACTGCCCCCTCTATCTTTTCTTCAGCAATAGCTCTCATCCCTCCCGGGTTCGCGCTGGGAATGGGGCGCGCATGGTTAACGATTAGGGGAGCATAGCTAAACGTTTGGTGGCAGGTTTCAATATGACTTGTGAGTGCCGGTGCGCATAGTTTTTCTCTGTGAGACAATGTCTTACTCCAAGTTTGTTGTGGCGAATTGCCACAACCCCGCTATGGGGGAACGGCCGTCATCACAGCGTCACTACAGCGTCATTTCGATTGCTTTTACACTTTTGAGGGCACCAGGGCATCTCAACGCCAAGATCGGGCGATGGCACATAACACACAGCCATGAATCATCCCCAAGGTAACGAAACAGAAACGGTATTCGGATGGGGATGCGCTGAAGATATTGCGTGAGATTGACGTGCATTTGTATGATGGGCTGCATGGTGTTGGTGGCTGTCGAAAAGTCAGAGTTTTCGATAAACCAACGCGATTGACAAAGGAGGTTGCGGGCGCAGGTCGCCGGGCACGCCCGAGCGCAGGCGTCCTTGAGGCAGGCGGTGCGGGACTTTCGGAGGTTGGGGTCGCGACGCACATTTTTTGCCGTCGTTTTTCTACGCTAAGACCTGACAATTCTAATTTGCATTGTTGCGCCTCTAAAAGTAAGTTTTCGAGCAAAATTTGGAGGTTAGCGCATGAGTCTTGCAAAACGAAACTGGGTTCCTGAAACCTGTGAAACACGCGTCCAGGACATTGCCAACATGGCGTCGTCTACGGCTTCGGCCGATTTATTGGCACGGGTTCAGGAACTCACCGAGCGAAACCGGGTGATCCACGAGGAAGAATGCTTCAACCTCAACCCGGCGACCAATGTGATGAACCCGAAAGCAGAAGCGCTTTTATCATCGGGCATCGGATCGCGTCCGTCCTTGGGTTATCCCGGGGACAAATACGAAATGGGATTGGAGGCGATCGAAGAGATCGAAGTGATCGCCGCCCAGCTCTGCGCCGAGGTGTTCGATGCCGGCTTTGAAGAGGTGCGCGTTCCCTCTGGAGCGATTGCCAACCTTTATGGCTTTATGGCGACCTGCAAACCGGGTGACACGATTATTGCACCACCTGCATCGATTGGCGGGCATGTAACGCACCATATTGCGGGCTGTGCCGGCCTCTATGGTCTGCGCACAGTCGAGGCGCCGGTCAGTATTGATGGCTATACGGTCGATCTAGATCACCTTCGCACATTGGCCCTGAAACAGCGCCCCAAGCTGATCACCATCGGCGGCAGTCTGAACCTGTTTGAACACCCCGTGGCCGATATTCGCAAAATCGCCGATGAAGTCGGCGCGAAGGTGATGTTCGACGCAGCCCACCAATGCGGGATCATCGCTGGGCGGGCCTGGTCGAACCCTTTGGAGGAAGGTGCCCATTTCATGACCATGAGCACTTACAAAAGCCTCGGCGGGCCGGCGGGGGGACTGATCGTCACGAGGGATGCCGAAATTGCAAAGAGGCTGGATGCCATCGCCTTCCCTGGGATGACTGCTAATTTTGATGCTGCAAAAACGGCCGCTCTGGCCCTGACCATGCTGGATTGGCGAGAGTTCGGGCAAGCCTATGCCAAAGAGATGATCGCAACCTCGCAAGCATTGGCGCGCGCATTGGAGGCCGAAGGCGTGCCTGTCTTTGCCGGAGCCAAAGGATTTACCCATTCGCACCAGTTCGCCGTTTTGGCTGAACCCTTTGGGGGCGGGCAAGAGGCGTCCAAAAAGCTGCGACCGAACGGCTTTCTTGCTTGCGGCATTGGGCTTCCCGTGGCGATGGTTGATGGCGATATGAACGGGTTGCGCATTGGCACGCCGGAACTGGTCCGCTGGGGCATGACGACGGCAGACATGGCTCCGCTCGCGGCGTTAATCGCGCGTGCTCTGCGCGGCGAGCCGGTGGGTGACGAGGTGGCGTCATGGCGGCGCGGCTTCAAAAAACTCTGCTTTGTTCACTGAGAGGGTGACCTGCCATTTGTGCAGTCTTCACGCAGGGCGGCTAGGTCAGCATAGGCTCCTTTGCGCTCTTTTGAGCTTGTTGCGTAAAGCTGTGTGAGGGGCCGGAGCCTTGTCCTCTAGAGCGAGGGCAGCTGTCCTGCGCGCAGTTAAACCCGATAGGCCGCCGGCGGATTATATGTCTAGGATCCGGACTGAGAAAACTCTAACCTAGGCCCGAGCACAGGTGCGTAAACGGTTTTATGAAAGACAGATCCATATGAAAAAATTGGGGCTCGATGCTACGGATATTCGCATATTAAGTGCCGTTCAACAGCATGGGCACCTCAGCAAGACCCGTCTTGCAGAGCTGGTGAACCTCTCGCCCACCCCGTGTTGGGCGCGGCTTGATCGTTTGAAGTCGGCGGGAATTCTGCGCGGCTATCACGCCGATATTGCCCTTGAGCGCATCCTAGATTTCACCCAAGTGGTGGTGACCGTCGCAATGAGTTCGCACCGCAAAATTGAATTTGAACGCTTTGAGCTGCATATTCGAAACTTAGATGAGGTGACCCATTGTATCGCGACTGGCGGCGGGATGGACTATGTGATGACCGTGATAACGCCCAATTTGGCCGACTTTCAACGCGTCATGGAAGAGATGCTGTCAGCCGATCTGGCGATTGAGCGCTATATGACCTACATCGCGACTCGCCAGGTCAAAAGCTGCCATCCCAATCTCGCAAAACTCACCGCTGCATCTTAAAAATTCGGGCAAAAGACCAAATGGTCTAAGCCGGGCCCGTAAATCAGTCCAATCTGCCGCATTCTTGCGGATTATCGGACTGTCCGTGGGGCAGTATCAAATTAAACCTCAAGTAGAACTCACTTTTCCTTGGCCCTATTGGCCAGCTGCTCAGAGGGCGCAAAATGACACAGGCAGATGACTTTGGCTTCGGCACACAGATCCGTAAATCCCCCTATTTTGACGCAACCGTCCGATGGGGTGCACAGGCTTTTTCAGTCTATAATCACATGTATATCCCGCGTGACTTTGGCGATCCTGAGCAAAACTTCTGGAACCTTGTGGATCAAGCGATCCTTTGTGACGTTGCCGTGGAACGTCAGGTTGAAATCACCGGACCGGATGCCGCAAAATTCACACAGATGCTGACCTGCCGCGATCTGTCCAAAATGGCCGTAGGCCAGTGCAAATATATCCTGATCACCAATGCGGATGGTGGCATTTTTAACGATCCGATATTGCTCCGCTTGGCGGAAAATCATTTTTGGATTTCGCTGGCGGACAGCGATATTTTGCTCTGGGCTCAGGGTGTGGCGGTGCATTCCGGCCTCGATGTACAGATCAAAGAGCCTGATGTTTCACCGCTGCAACTGCAGGGGCCGAACTCTGGCCTTATTATGCAAGCGCTCTTCGGAGACAGCATTGCGGATCTAAAATACTACTGGCTGCGCGAGCTGGAATTGGAGGGGATCCCTCTGGTTGTGTCACGCACCGGCTGGTCCAGCGAGTTGGGCTATGAGCTTTATCTGCGCGATGGGTCAAAAGGCGATCAGCTTTGGGAATTGATCATGGCGGCAGGCGCATCGCACGGGTTGAAGCCCGGTCATACCTCCTCGATCCGGCGGATTGAAGGCGGGATGCTGTCCTATCATGCGGATGCAGACAGTAACACAAATCCGTTCGAGCTGGGCCTTGATCGCCTCGTCAACCTCGATATGGAGGCAGAGTTCATCGGCAAAGCTGCACTGCGCAAGATCAAGCAAGAAGGCGCGATGCGCAAACAGGTCGGGCTGATCCTCGACTGCGCCCCGCTGACCGGACCGAACACCACCTTCTGGAGCATCCAACAAGATGGCGCGACCATTGGAAAAGTGACCTCCGCAGTCTATTCCCCACGCTTAAAGCAAAACATTGCTTTGGCAATGGTTGCCACGGATGCGGCCATTTTGGGCGCCGAAGTGGAAGTTTCGACCAAGACCGGAGCGGTGAAAGCCACTATGGTGGAGCGCCCATTTTATGATCCCCAAAAACAGATCGCAGCCGCATAAAATGCCATTGGCGGCCTGTCGTCACTGCATGACTGCGGCAGGCCGCCCCATCTTTCCTTTTTAACACCGGATAGCCCTATGTCTGATCTTTCCATCGAGCTTCATTGGCAGCGCACAACCCCTGTGTTTGCCACAGGAACCTATTCAAATTCTCACATCGTGCAAATGAACCGATTGCATGAAATTGACGTGGATTCAGCGCCAGATTGGGGCGGTGATCCGGCCCATACCAATCCCGAGCAAGCCTTAGCCTCTGCTTTGTCGAGTTGTCACATGATGACCTTTCTCGCATTGGCGGCCAAAGCCGGATGGCCGGTGGCCAGCTATCATGACTATGCAGAAGCCCATCTGGGGAAAAATCCCAAAGGTCAAATGTCGGTCACCCGCATTGATCTGCATCCCGTCGTGCGCTTTGATACGGGATTTACGGTGGCAGATGAGACATTGGCACAGATGCAACACCGGGCGCATCGTTATTGCTTTATTGCAAATACCCTGGCGGAGAGTGTTGAAATCAATATCCGCTAGGTCTGGGCGGAAGGGCTCATATCAGCCCGAGCCACTTTTGGAATAAAAAGGGGGCCTTGACCATCATCAAAGCCCCCCGACTGTTTAGCCGAACATATCCGCGGTGATGCCGGCATACCAACCTTCGGATTCCTCATAGGTTGCTTTGCGCAGATCGGCGGTCTCACCAGTTGCTGAGATGAAACCATCGACCTTTGCAATTTTTTCGTCAGTGGCTTCATAGGTCGCGCCAACCTTCACACCATCATTGGTGTCAATCAAAGACCAGCAAGTGTTCGAGAATTTCGCTGGGAACACGCGAGAGCCGGTCAATGCCCCACGCACGGCATTGGCGCAGACCTTGGCCTGGCTATTTGCAGAGAAGCCAGATTTTGGCATGTCGCCTTGTTGCGAGGCATCGCCCAGCACATAGACATCCGCATCCGCTTTCGTGGACATGTCGATCGCGTTGACCGGAGCAAATTTGCCATCGGTGACACCAGCAAGCTCGGCGATACGGCCCGCTTTCATGGCAGGGATCACGTTGCAGACGTCAACTTTGGTGACTTCACCATCAATGGTGACCGTCATGGCACCGGGATCCACCGAGACCTTGCCGCCGCCGAAATCATCGCCAATCCAATCGATCATCCCGCTGTAGTGGTTGGCCCAACCTTCTTGGAACAACGCTTGCTTTGAGAATTTCGATTTCGGATCTGCCACAATGATTTTGGCCGTTGGGTTATTGGCTTTTAGATAATGCGCCACCATTGACACCCGCTCATAGGGTCCAGGAGGGCAACGGTAGGGGTTTGGTGGCGCCACCATAGCAAATGTGCCACCCTGAGGCATCGCAGCAATTTGCGCTTTGAGCAATTCGGTTTGTGAGCCACCTTTATAGGCATGCGGCATGGCGTTTTGTGACGACAAATCCCAACCGGCAACAGCGCCTTCGACAAAATCAATCCCGGGCGAGAGAATGAGCTTGTCGTATGGCACAGAAGCACCGCCGGCCAATGTCACCGTTTTCGCATCGCGATCAACGCCAATCGCCCAATCATGCACGACGTTCACACCGCTGGCAGCCATTGTGCCGTAAGAATGTCCCAGATCATCAATGGTTTTGATCCCACCGAGATAAAGGTTCGAAAAGAAGCAGGTGTAATACATGCGTGACGGTTCGATCAAAGTGACGTCAACCGCGCCCTTGCTGTCTTTGGCGATGTAGCGCGCCGCGGTCGCCCCGCCGGCCCCGCCGCCCACAACCACAACCCGCGGCTTACCGTGACCGCCCGCGAAAGCCATTGGCGCTGTCAAAGCGGATGCAGCGGCGGCACCGCTGCCGATAAATACACGTCTATTCAGTTTCATGTGTTCTCCTCCCAAAGTGTTGCCTGTTAGTCCAGGTCGCTAAAATACGCCGCAAGAGCCGCGATCTCTTCGTCAGACAGACGCGCCGCCATCATTTGCATGACGGGGTGTGGCCTGACTTTTTGTTTGTGTGCATGCATGGCGATAACAAAATCTTCTGTTGGCCAAGCGGTGATTCCCGGGATGCCGTCATTGGACCCGTTGCTTTGATGACAGGTCAAACATTCGCTGGAGAGATACTCACCATATTCTGCGTCCCCCACGATGGCCAGCACGGAGGGATCAAGCGTTATCTCGATCCCCTGCCCTGTCGCTTGCAGTTCTGGCGCGGGGGTCTCTTCTTTCGAAAAGGCGCGCAGATAGGCAATCAAATTTGCCCGGTCTTCTGCATCCTTGAGGCCTCGGAAACTCATCCGAGTCCTAGCCACCAAAGACTTTGGACTCTCAAGAAAGCTGTCCAATGTGTCTTCAGTCCAAACCAGCCCATCTCGGCCAGCATGACTCATACTCTTGGAATATTTGACCCCCTCCAGCCCGCCGGCGGTACGGCCAAAAAGATCATTCAATTGCGGGCCCACTCGGTTCTTCGCTTGGTCTCCAATTTGGTGGCATGATTGGCATTTTTTGAAAAGAGCCGCGCCCAGATCTGGATTTCCCATACCGCTCGCCTGAGCCAGTCCGGTGAAACTGAACGCCGCAAGCGCAAAAATTGTTCCAAGATTGAGTTGCAGAGCCCTGTCCTCCCGTGTTGACACCTATTTAGAAAACAAGAAACCCATCCATAATGCGATCATAAATGCGCATGTGTGAATTTGGTGCGCTGGCGGCTGCGCAAGTTGAGCCGCAAAACGCCTCCCTCCCCGTAGAAGGAAGGCAAGTTTTCAGGGCTTGTCAATCCTCGCGTTTTGCAGCCTTCTATGCTGGAGTGAACCCACATTGGCCGTAATCCAACAGGCCAGATTGGACCGAGATGACCGATAACATCCGCGGCATCGCGCTGAAAGTAACAGCGGTTTCGATATTCACCTTTATGATGGCGTTGATCAAAGCCACGTCACAAGAGGTGCCGACCGGACAACAGGTGTTCTTTAGGGCGTTCTTCACGCTCTTGGTGGTGATTGGCTGGCTCTCGAGCCGCGGAGATTTTCCAAAGGCGCTGCGCACATCCAATATTTTGGACCACACATGGCGCGGTCTGGCCGGCGCGGCCTCTATGTCTTTGCGATTCTTCGCCCTTGGGGTGTTGAGCTTTCCAGAGGTCGCCGCTCTGGGCTTTACCACACCTTTGATTCTGACAGTTTTAGCGGCGTTGATTCTGGGCGAAACCGTCCGGGCCTTCCGCCTCACGACTGTGGCCTTGGGCTTTATTGGAGTGCTCATCGTTCTTTGGCCGACCTTAAACATGGACGGCGCGCGCAGCACCTTAGAAATTATAGGTGCCATTGCAATCTTGGGATCGGCCGCTTTGGCGGCCTTGGCGCAAATTTTCGTGCGCCGGATGGTGGCAACGGAAGGGACGGCGCAGATTGTCTTTTATTTCTCGCTGCTCATCACTGTATTGTCGTTGTTCACCCTGCCGTTTGGCTGGGTTAAACCCTCCTTTGAAGCAACAGCCATGCTGATCACCGCGGGCGTGATCGGCGGGATTGGGCAAATTTGCCTCACCGCCGCCTATCGCAATGCGCCGGCGTCCGTGGTGGCGCCCTTTGATTACACGTCAATGCTGCTGGCCTTGGCATTGGCCTATTTCTGGTTTGGCGAAATCCCAACCGCTTGGACCATCACCGGTGCCTTGGTCATCATCGCATCGGGCGTGGTGATCCTGTGGCGCGAGCAACGCTTGGGCCGCAACCGCAACCGCGCACAGTCGCCGCTATAGGCACATCTCCCATGCAATCGCCCCTCAAAAAAAATGTTTCGCATACCACGGTATACCATCGACCTTTGTTTTCTTATTCGCTATGAGAGGGCAGATCTAGCCGCAAGGGATGCACTATGCCTGATATTATTTATACAAAAGTTGACGAAGCACCGGAGCTGGCCTCCGCCTCCTTTCTCCCTATTTTGCAGAAATTTTCCGCAGCCGCGGGCGTGACCATCGGCACTAAGGATATCAGTTTGGCCGGGCGAATCCTCGCGGCCTTTCCAGACCACTTGAGCGAAGATCAACGCCAGCCAGATGATCTGGCCGAGCTGGGCCGCTTGGTGAAAACACCCGATGCAAATGTGATCAAACTGCCAAATATCTCCGCTTCCGTGCCGCAGTTGGTGGCCGCGATTAAGGAATTGCAGGCCAAAGGCTATGCGCTGCCTGACTATCCTGAAGCGCCGCAAACAGAGGCCGAAAAAGCCGTGCGCGCCAAATATGATGCCATCAAAGGATCGGCAGTGAACCCGGTTCTCCGCGAGGGCAATTCTGATCGCCGTGCGGCCAAGGCCGTTAAGAATTTCGCACAAAACAATCCGCACCGCATGGGCGATTGGTCCGCAGACAGCAAAACGCGCGTTTCCTCCATGAGCGGCAGTGATTTCTTTTCCAATGAAAAATCTGCCACATTAGCGGCGGATACCACTGCAAAAATCGTGCTGGAAACTGCCGGTGATGAAATCATCCTAAAGGACGATATCCATTACACCGCCGGAACCGTGGTTGATGCCACCTTCATGAGTGCCGCCGCGCTCAAGGAATTTTTAGCGGCAGAAATTGAAAGCGCGAAATCTGACGGCACTTTATTCTCGTTGCATTTGAAATCAACCATGATGAAAGTCTCTGATCCCATCATTTTTGGACATGCGGTCAAAACTTTCCTCGCTCCTGTATTCGAAGCCCATGGCGACACGCTTGCCGCGCTCGGCGTGAACCCCAATTTCGGTCTCGGTGATTTACTCGAACGCGTCAAAGACAAGGCGGAAATTCTCGCCGACATCAACAGTTGCATCGCCGCGCGCCCGCCCCTGTATATGGTCGACAGCGACAAGGGTATCACCAATCTACATGTGTCCTCCGATGTCATCATCGATGCCTCCATGCCCGCGCTTATCCGCGCAGGCGGCAAAGGCTGGGGCCCCGATGGGCAGGAATCAGACGCAAATTGCGTCATACCTGACAATTCCTATGCCCCAATCTATGACGAGACCATCAAGTTCTTTAAACAAAACGGTAAGTTGAACCCCGCGACTGCTGGCACGGTGCAAAACGTCGGCCTCATGGCTCAAAAAGCCGAAGAATACGGGTCACACCCAACAACCTTTGAAATCCCGGAGGCCGGGACGGTCAAAATGATCCTGGCCGATGGAACCATATTGCATGAACATGTCGTCGAAGCCGGTGACATTTGGCGCTCTGCCTCAACCAAGAAAGCCCCGATTGAAGATTGGGTAAACCTGGCAATTTCCCGTCAAAAAACTGAGAATTGCAATGCAATTTTCTGGCTTGACGCCGACCGCGCCCATGACGCGGAATTGATTGCCTATGTCAAACCACTCTTGGAAGCCAAGGGCGTGGCAGATAAGTTTGAGATAATGACCCCACGCGACGCCACCAGGGCTTCGCTTGAAATTATCACGAAGGGCCAAAACTCCATTGCCATCACAGGGAATGTTTTGCGCGATTACCTCACCGATCTGTTCCCAATCTTGGAACTGGCCACATCGGCAAAAATGCTATCGGTTGTAAAACTGATGAACGGGGGCGGTTTGTTTGAAACCGGCGCGGGCGGCTCTGCTCCTAAACATGTGCAACAGCTCCAAGAGGAGAACCATTTGCGCTGGGACAGCCTCGGGGAATTTTGCGCCCTGGGCGAAAGCTTGACCTTCCTGGCCGAGGCAAAAAACAACAGCAAGGCCCGCGTTTTAGGGCAAGCCGTTGATGCGGCAACCCAGTCCATTTTGGACGAAAGCCGGTCGCCCTCCCGCAAGGTCGGTGAAGCGGATAACCGCAACAGCCATTATTGGTTCGCGCGCTATTGGGCCAATGCACTTGCAAAGCAAAACAGCGACGCGGAGCTTGCTGCCTATTTCGCACCAATCGCAAAGGCTCTGACAGAAGGCGAGGATGCAATTTTGGCAGAGCTTGCGGCGGTTCAAGGCACGGCGGCGGATCTTGGCGGGTATTATCGGACAGATCCCGAAAAAACCGCTGCGGTGATGCGCCCCTCCGCAACTTTAAACGCCATTATCGACTAAATACAACAGACGACCGAGCGGGGCATCTGCCCCGCTCGGCGCAACCTCAATCTATCCCA
Source organism: Planktomarina sp. (assembly GCA_016780825.1). Classification (GTDB taxonomy): domain Bacteria; phylum Pseudomonadota; class Alphaproteobacteria; order Rhodobacterales; family Rhodobacteraceae; genus Planktomarina. Next base: position 13,048 of record JADHLF010000025.1, read on the forward strand.
TCCCTTTCGGTCGCCACATCGGCCGGCTGCCCGGTCCTACGGCACTTTTGCGAACAATACAGCACCTCATCCCAAGTCTTCGCCCATTTTTTGCGCCACACAAAGGGCCGCGCACAGGTTCGGCAGATCTTGGAGGGCAGATCAGATTTCTTGCGCATTTTCATTTGTAATGCGCGCGCCGGCTGCCAAAATCATGCACCCTTTTGCGCCAAGCGCGGTAACTGCCAGCTTTCAAGCTCTTGCGCATCAACAGCTTCACCTCTGCCTCACGCAGCCCATGGAGGTTCCGAATATCGGAAAAAGACACATGATCAGACAGGGCCATTTCAATGACCTCGCTGATGTCCTTTTCGCTCAAAATCTTAGATGGGGGGCCCACTGTGTTTCTTTCCTCGTGGTGCATATCCTGCCCTTGAGTTAAGTTTCATGCGGCAAAAGAAAAGCCCAAGCGCCAAAGACTTTAAGATTTCCACATCGCGCGAAGTCTATGAAACCACAAGGATTTTAGAGTATTCCATTGTATTCCTTTACTTTTTACGACTCGCCTCTATGTTTAAGGGCAACCGAAGCAAAAAAGGGATGGACATGACAGATCAGAACACTCATCGCCTCGACAACACTGAAATCGACCGCATCGCTGCGGTTATGAATGACCGATTGAAACTGCTGACCTTTAAAAGTCGAAATTTGGATAAGGCCTCGACGATAAAACGCATCAACTCCGAGGTGTGTGAGATCAGTGTGCTTCTGGGCAAGCTTGACGCGCAAAAACAGGTCGGCCTGTAACGTCACCCGTTTCGACACGCCCCTAAGAGAGGACAAAAAATGACCAAACCAAATGAGACATTTACCCTATCGGTCCGCGACTTGGAGATCATCGAAGAGGCGCTTGGCGCGAAAGTGTCACGCCGGTCCCAGCGCATGATCGAGGCCGCAAGGTCGCCAGAGGCGTCTTTTCCCGACGAGATCAAATCTGAGATCACCGAGTTGCGCGATTTGCTCGGGCGCTTGTGGAACCAAAAGACCTTCTATCGCCCAACCGACCGTTTTGTGGGTGGCGGCTGACCATCATTTGAGCGCTCGTCCCCCCCGGGGCCAGTGACGGGTCAAGTCAGCGTCGCTAGATCCGATAGGATTGGGCAACTGGGGCGGTCATCGCCGGCGCAGGCCTCGATCAGATGCGACAGGGTGTGGCGCATGGTCTGCAATTCTTTGACCTTGGCATCGATGCGCGTCAAATGTTCCTGGGCAATTCGTTTCACATCGGCACTGGCCCGCGTGTCATCTCCATATAAGTGCAGCAAAGCCCGGCAATCTTCGATAGAAAACCCCAAAGACCGCGCACGGCCCAGAAAGGCCAATTTATGCACATCGCTCTGGCGAAAACTTCGATATCCATTGGCGCTGCGCTTGGGCTGAATAAATCCAATGTCCTCATAGTAGCGAATGGTTTTGATCGGCAATTCCGCCAGTTTTGCCACTTCACCAATATTCAAATCGCGGCCCTCCTTCTTCTCAAGCCCTCAGCTGGCCGCTCGAACATAGCGCAAGCGCAGCGCATTGGCCAAAACAAAGATGGAGGACAGCGCCATGGCCGCTGCTGCAAGGATGGGCGAGAGGAGCATGCCGAAGCTGGGATATAATGCCCCCGCCGCCACTGGAATCAGCGCCACATTATAGCCGAAGGCCCAGAATAGATTTTGCTTGATATTGCGCAGGGTCAGCCGAGACATCTCAATCGCATTGACCACACCCAAAAGATCGCCCGACATCAAAACAACATCGGCGCTCTCAACTGCCACATCTGTTCCTGTGCCCAGCGCAATACCGATATCCGCCGCCGCCAGCGCCGGGGCATCATTGATGCCATCACCCACGAAAGCCAATTGGCGGGCCTTGGTTTTCAACTCCGCCAAAACGCGGCTTTTGTCAGCAGGAAGCAACGCGGCATGGACCTCATCCATGCCCAGATCTGCGGCAATCTGCTGCGCTGCCTCCAGGCGATCGCCCGTGACCATGACCACCGTGATCCCGGCCGCTTTGAGCTGTGCGATTGCCCGCTGCGTCGTAGGTTTCAGAGCGTCGGACACGCCTGCAAGTGCAATGACCTGCCCGGCGCGCGCGGCGAAAACCACCGATTTGCCCTGGCTGGCCAAAGCCTTTGCAGAGGCGTGATATCCGCTCACATCAATCCCGCGCGCCTGCAAGAAGCGCTCGGTGCCTAAGATCACTTCGTCACCGGCGACATGGGCCGTGAGGCCAAGACCTGCATGGGTTTGCCCGTCCTGAATTGGGAGCAAATCGAGGCCCTCTTCTACCGCTGCCGCCACAATTGCGCGGGCGATGGGATGGTCTGATCCCTGTTCCACACTGGCCATCACCTGCAGAGCCGCGCTGCGCTCTTGGCCATCTGCGACAGTGAGATCTGTCAACACGGGCTTGCCGCGGGTTAATGTGCCGGTTTTGTCAAAGGCGATCACGTCAACATCGGCCAAAAGCTGCAATGCATCCCCTTTGCGAAACAAGACCCCCAGTTCCGCAGCGCGGCCTGTGCCCACCATGATTGAGGTCGGTGTTGCCAATCCCATCGCACAGGGGCAGGCGATAATCAGAACGCAGACCCCAGCCACCAGCGCATAGGGCAATGCCGGTACCGGCCCCCAAATCAGCCAAACCGTGACTGTCACCAAGGCCAAGGTCAAAACCATGGGCACGAACCATAGGGTCAGACGATCGACCAAAGCCTTGATGGGCAATTTCGCGCCCTGCGCTTGCGCCACCAACTGGATGATTTGCGATAAGGTTGTGTCCTGCCCGACGCGGCGCGCCTCATAGATCACATGTCCCATACCGTTGACAGTGCCAGCGGTGAGCGTGGCCTCCGCGGACTTCTCCACCGGTCGCGGCTCGCCCGTGATCATGCTTTCGTCTATATAGCTTGAGCCCTCATGCACCACGCCATCCACGGCCACGCGCTCACCGGGGCGCAGACTCAGAACATCCCCCACGACAATCTCTTCAATGGGACAGTCCACAAATTCCCCCGCCCGCCGCACCAGCGCGGTCTTCACCCTTAGGCCCAAAAGACTTTGAATCGCCTTTCCCGTGCGCCCTTTTGCCCGAGCCTCAAGGTCGCGGCCAAAGAGAATCAAGACCACAATCAGGCTTGCAGGTTCATAATATACACCCGAAACCCCTGCGGGCAGAACCTGGGGCAGAAACGTAGCGATGAGCGAAAAAACATAGGCCGCACCCGTGCCCAGCGCCACAAGGGAGTTCATATCAGGCGCCCCGCGCCACAGCGCCGGAAATCCGCGGCGGTAAAAATCCAACCCAGGCCCAAAGAGCACAGCGGTCGTAAAGAGGCATTGAATGATCCAATTGGCCTTTTGGCCGATCACAGCCAAAATCAACGCCTCAAAGCCCGGAAGGACATGCCCCCCCATACCGAGAATGAGAACCGGTGCGGCCAGAACCGCAGCGAACCGGCTGCGCCGGCCATAGGCTTCGGCAAGCTGTTGTTTGCGCGCCTGCGCCTGGTCGTGACTGTCTTCGGACTGTGCTTGCGCCGCATAGCCCGCCGCAGTGGAGGCCGCGATAAAATCGGCGCGACTGGCCAGCTCTGGCGCATAGGTCACCTGCGCCGTCTCGGTGGCAAGGTTCACATCTACCGCCACAACGCCGGGCAATTGCCGCAAGGCCTTGTCCACCCGCCCCGCGCAGGACGCGCAGCTCATATTGCTCACGGACATTACAAATGTATCAGGCGCGCGCATTGCTCTCTCCTCGATCCTCGCCCTAGCTGTCCTAAAGCCTCCACCAGCTGGAGGGTCAAGCGAAATCGGTCCGCCGCCTCGCGAAAATATCTGCTATTGCGCGGTCCAGCCGCCATCAATGGGAATGCTTGTACCCGTCACGTTGTGGGCGATCGGTGCGCAGAGCCAAACCGCCAAGGCGCCTATCTCTGAAGGATCCGCAGTGCGCGACGACGGCTGCTTTTCCGCCACCAATTCCGCCTTACCGGCGGCGCGGTCACCACCATATTTCTCAGCCCGCGCCATGATCTGCGGTTCAATCAAGGGGGTATCGGTCCAGCCGGGGCAGATGCAATTGACTGTCACCCCACCGGTCTCAGCGCTGCCCACCGCCGCATATTCCAGCGCCGCCACTTTCGACAGGCCAACCAAACCAAATTTCGCAGCCACATAGGGCGCTTTTTCCTTGGAGGCCACCAAACCATGTACGGATGCAATATTAATCACCCTGCCATAACCGCGCCGCGCCATATGCGGCAAAGCGTGCCGCATCGTATGCAGGGCACCTGAGAGATTTACCGCAATAATCGAATCCCAAGTTTCGCGGTCCAAATCTTCCAAGCTGACGGTACGTTGAATACCTGCGTTATTGACCAATATATCCAAGGGGCCCCAAGCCTCGACGGCAGACATCAAAGTTTCGATGGCATCGGGATCGCGCATATCCCCCTCAAAAAAGCGCACGTCACCTGCGCCAGCCTCACGGATGATCCGGCTGGCCTCGGCGATTTGATCGGCATCTGCGAGCCCATGGAGCGCAATGCGCGCGCCTTGCTGGGCCAAGGCGGTGGCAATGGCCAGCCCAATGCCCTGAACAGAGCCTGTGACCAGCGCAACCCGTCCTGTAAGATCGTTATTCATCACCCTCTCCATTTTCCAACATATCCCGAAGTTTTGTTTTCAAGATCTTTCCATAATTATTCTTTGGCACCTCTGCCACAAACCGGTAGTCCTTGGGACGCTTGAACCTTGCAATATGCGCAATGCAATGCGCATCAAGCTCAGCGCCGCTCACCTCTTGCCCCGCGACCGGCACGACAAAGGCCACCACCACCTCGCCCCAATCCGCCTCCGGGCGTCCAACCACGGCGACCTCTGCCACAGCCTCATGCTCCAGCAGGACCTCCTCAACCTCACGCGGATATATATTCGAGCCGCCAGAGATAATCATATCTTTCGAGCGATCATGCAGGGTGACAAATCCATCCGCATCCATCGCCCCCATGTCCCCTGTCCAAAGCCATCCGTCCCGTATCGTTTTGGCGGTGGCTTGGGGGTTTTGCCAATAGCCGCGCATCACAATGCTGCCAGATACCAAAATTTCGCCAATTTCCCCAAAGGGCAGGGTTGCGCCCGCCGCATCGGCAATCCGCACCAAAACCGGGCTCTGTGCCACGCCCACCGACCCCAAGCGCGCCTTCCAATTGTCATGGCTCCGATCACTTACAAATTCGCGGCGCAGCGCCGTGATGCCCATGGGACACTCCCCTTGGCCATAGACTTGCACAAATTTATCGCCCAATACCTCAACCGCCTCGATGATATCGGCCACATACATAGGACCACCTGCATAGGTTATGGTCTTGATCCCCTCGCCCCGGCTGCCAGAGGCACGGGCCTGCGCCACCAAACGCTTCACCATCGTGGGGGCCGCAAACATTGAAATGTGACCAATGGCTGGTGCCAATTGCAAAATTTCCGCGGCGTCAAACCCTTGGCTCTCGGGCACCACATGCCGCGCGCCTTTGATCACATGCATGAAATTGTAGATCCCGGCCCCATGCGACATCGGCGCCGCATAGAGGATGGCATCCTGAGCCTGAACCTCATCCACATCCGAAAAATAAGCAAGAGCCATCGCAGTTATATTGCCGGCGGTGATCATCACCCCCTTGGGCCGCCCGGTTGTGCCTGAGGTGTAAAACAGCCAAAGCAACTCCTCAGCGCCAATCACCTCTGGCGCAGGATGCCGGTGATGTAGGCGCAGCTGGGCAAATTTGGGGCCGTGAACATCCAGAAAATTTTTGAGGCAAGCAGGTGCAACCTCTTGCAATCCTTGCCCAATATTGCGGCTGACAAAGGCCAGCTCCGCCTGCGCATCTGAGATGATCCAAGCGGCCTCCTTGGCGTGTAATTTGGCATTTATGGGCACCGCCACAGCGCCGATGAACCAAATCGCATAGAGCGCTTCGAGATATTCGGTGCAATTGCTCATGAACACCGCAACCCGATCGCCCTTGCTGACACCATATTGCGCCCGCAACCCGCCGGCCAAGCCCGCCACACGGTTCAAAAATTCCGCATAATCCGCCTCAAGCCGCGCGCCTTTAAACAGGGCCGGCGCTTGTGGCGCCAGCAGGGCGGTACGGACAAGCCATTGCGCCGGATTCATGGGCAGATCTCCTGATAAAATCTCATGTCTATGCAGTCTTGCATCCTACGGCTCCGATGCATGGGCGCCGACACTGGCCATGACCCCACGCAGCTCGGCCAAGCCGCGCATGCGCCCAATCAGCGGATAGCCCGGCGTGCTATGCCCACCAAGATCACTGAGCAACTCTTGACCATGATCCGGTCGCATTGGAATTTGCCAATCCGCTCGTCCCTCGGCGCGGCGGCGTGTTTGTTCCACCATCAAAGCCCGCACCGTAGCCACCATATCCGTATCACCCTCGAGATGGGGTGCCTCAAAAAAATCTGGCCGCGCTGCATCTGATCCGGCGATGCGTTTGGTATTGCGCAAATGCGCGAAGTGGATACGCGGCCCATGGGTTTTGACAAAAGCGGGCCCATCAAAATCTTGCGCAACGCCTAAGGATCCTGTGCAAAGCGTTGCACCATTGGCAGGCAGATCCACCGCCTTCAAGACCAAGCTGTAATCAGCACAAGAGGACATCACCCGCGGCAGGCCCAAAAGCGAAAACGGCGGGTCATCAGGGTGACAACACAGGCGCAGACCCAAGGCCTCAGCGCAGGGCGCCACTTCAGACAGAAAATCAATCAAATGAGATCTGAGCTTCGCCGGCGTTATGCCCTTGTAGCTGTGCAATAACGCGCGCACATCCTCCAAGCTCCAGCTGTCATTGGCGCCCGGCAATCCCGCTATAATATTGTGCTGGAGCTGTTTTTTTTCGTCATCAGAAAGGGCGTTGAATCGCTCCGCAGCCGCAGCGCGCTGGGTATCGCTATAGCTTTCAGCTCCCTGTGCACGCTGAAGAATATGCAAGTCAAAAACGGCGAAATCAATCAAATCAAATCGCATTGCGGCGCCGCCATGGGGTTGCACGGCGCGCAGATCGGTTCGAGTCCAATCTAAGATTGGCATGAAATTGTAGCAAATGGTTGTGATATTGGCCGCCGCAAGAGCTTCAAGGCTGGCCTTATAGGCCGCGATATGCGCCCGCATCTGGGGGCCTTGCGTTTTAATGGCCTCCGAGACCGGCAGGCTCTCGACAACATCCCATTCATAGTCCGAAGCCCGCAAAACCGCCTGGCGTTCGGAAATCTGCGCCGCGCTCCAGACCGTTCCCGGCGGCAACTCGTGCAAGGCGGTGACGATCCCTTCCACCCCCACTTGATGCAGATCACCCAAGGGGATTTGATCCCCAGGTCCAAACCAACGCCAACATTGCTTCATGGCAACCATCCTTTGTAGAGCGCATGGCTGGGATCAAGGGGCAATGCCACCTGACGCCCGGTACGCGCACTGTGGTAGATCGCAGTGACCAGCGCAACGGAGGCCGCCCCGTCTTCAAAGGTCACCGCCTGGTTTTCACGGCCCGCCAAATCCAAAGCAATCTGTGCAAAAAAGCCCTCAAAGCCAGTTGGCTCAATCGGTTTTTGGCGCAAAGCCGCATCCAATTGCGCCTGCGCATGCGGCGCGCGGGCCTGAAAGCTCCAGGGCGCGGCACCTGGCGCATAGGGGGCGGTGCCAGAGGTGGCTGTGAGATGCTCAAAAACAAACCGCAGCCGGGTTTCATCTCTGGCCGCACCAAGAGTTATGCTGGAGGTGGCCAGCGCCCCTGAGGCCATGGCAAAGCTGATGCTGGCGCAATCTTCGGTCTCGATCTCATTGACCCGCGTGGCGGTGAGAGCCGAAAGGCAGGCAATATCTCCGGCGATATGGGTCAGCAGATCGTGATTGTGAATGGCATGTCCCAAAACGGCCCCACCGCATTCACCTGCCCAAGTGCCGCGCCAAGGCACGGCATAATACTCCGCGCCACGCGACCAATGGGTCTCAAGCGCAGCCACCTGTAGCTGCCCCGCCAGACCGCAGGCCATAAGGTGGCGCAACTGCGCCAGCGAGGGGCCCCATCGGTATTGAAACACCGGATAGACGTTACAACCTGCAGCCTGCGCCGCCCGGCGAATTTCCTCCACATCTGCCAAAGAGGTGGCCAGGGGTTTTTCACAAATGACATGCTTGCCGGCCGCTAAAGCGCGCTGTGTCACTGACGCGTGCAAATGCGGAGGCAGGCAAATGTCGATGACTTGCACCTGCGGATCAGCCAAAGCCTCATCAATATCCCTCAATGCGCGGAAACTGTCCCCGTCTTGCCGGATCGTTTCGACCCGCGCCAGGTCTTGATCCACAACAGCCCTGACGGTAAAACTGTCTTTCAAAGCCCGAAAGGCGGCCAAATGTTCGCGACCTATGCCGGCACCTAAGATGGCCACATCAATCATAACTCATCCGCCATCTGTTGCGCGCGCAGCGCCAGCTCCATGACGGTGAAACAATGGGCTTGACGCATCGCCGTCTCACTGCGGTGCACAATATCATGCGCCAAACGCGCAAAATAGGGCAGACCCGCAGCAGAGGCATCTATTTTCTCGCACCTATCGCCATTGACCAAAATCACATGATCCGTGCCTTTTTGCCCGCCCACATCAACATATTTGCGCAGCTCAATATAACCCTGCGTGCCCAGAATTGTCAGCCGCCCGTCGCCCCAATTGGGCAGGGCATCCGGCGTGAACCAATCCACACGAATATAGCCCGTGCCCCGATCACTGCGCAGATTGATCTCGCCAAAATCTTGCAGCTCAGGATCGCCGGGATTCCCATAATTAGCGGTGAATGCATGGGTCACTTCGGCCGTATCTGACCCGGTGTAATGCAAAAATTGGTCAATCTGATGCGAGGCGATATCGGTCAAAATGCCGCCAAAGCAGGCCTTGCGAAAAAACCAATCGGGGCGTGTGGCGCGGTTGAGCCGATGCGGGCCAAGCCCCACGGTCTGCACCACCTGTCCTATCGCTCCTTCAGCCACCAGTTGCGACGCCAGAGTGCTGGCGGGGGTCTCGAAGCGCTCAGAAAAATTCACTGACCAAATCCGTCCGGTCTGCGCCACACAGGCTTTGATCTGCTCCAATTGCGCCAGCGTCGTGCACCCTGGCTTGTCGCTCATCACATCCATCCCCTGCTGCATCGCCTTGATCGTCAGATGCGCGCGGTCCGATGGGATCGCGGAGATCAAGGCCAAATCGGCGCCGCAGTCCAGCGCCGCGTGCAGGCTGTCAAGTCGCGGCAGATGGGGAAATCTCTTGCGAAACCCCGGCAGGGTTTCGGGATCACCTTCGGTCCAAAAACCGAGGCATTTGACCCCGGCTTTGGCCATGTTCTCTGTCATGCCATAGATATGGCGATGATCCAGCCCCAGAGCGACACATGTTAACCCCATCGCTGCACCTGTTGTGTCTGGCCGCTCTCACTGGCCCGTTGCATCGCATCAATGACCGCTTGTGCCTCCAGCGCGCTTTCACCCGTGGCCAAGGGCTGGCCCCCGCTGCTTAGAGCCTGGGCGAAATCTTCGATCACGCTTTGGTGCCATTCATGGGTAAAGGCCATCGGATCAGCACCGCCGCCCGTGGAGCCCTCTGCTCCAACCCGCGTTCTGCGGCCATCGAGATAAGATATCTCAAGCACACCAGAGCCAAGATGCGCCGCGGCCTTTGTGCCCTGCACCGCAATGGTCTCCGCCCCGCCCGGATAGGCCGCCGTCGTCGCCAGAAGCGTCCCAACTGCTCCGCATTGCATTTCAAATAGCGCGCCGGCCCAATCCTCTGCCTCTAAATTGTGCAGCGCAGTTTGCCGCATCATCGCTTGCACCGACCGCACAGGGCCCAGCAACCAAATGGCCAAATCAAGCGTATGGATCGCCTGTGAAATCATCACGCCACCACCATCGCGCCCATAGGTGCCGCGGCCCGGTGCGTCGTAATAGCTTTGCGCCCGCCACCAGGGCACCCGCAGATCCACGGTGCAAATTTCGCCCAACTCCCCGGCGTCTAGGGCCCTCTTCAGGGCTTGGCTGGCCTCTCTGGCCCGGTGTTGCAACATGATGGCAAGCGGAACCCCCGCCTGCGCGCAGATCTGCACAAGCTCGGTTGCGGCTTGCACATCCCGTTCAATCGGTTTTTCCATCAAGATCGGCTTTCCCGCAGCCGCAAGCACTTGCACAATATCACGCCGGGCATTTGGGGGTGTGGCCAAAATAACAAAATCAATCGCCGGGTCTTGCGCAATCTCCTGCACCGAAGCGAAGGCGCGTGTCGCATAGCGCGCCGCAAAATCGGCTGTTTTTGCTGAATTGCGGCCCAAAACTCCGCCCAAATGTAGCTTTGCTGCGCTTTTGATCGCGAGAACATGCGTGGCGGCGACCATCCCCAAACCTATCAATGAAATATTCATCGCCCCCCCTGTCTTGGGTTAATTTTGACCCATTGCGCTGCAAAGATGCAAGCTGCAATATAAAGTCCAAAGGCAAATATCGCCGCTCGGGGGATGGAAATGACAGGCACTCTAAGCACAACCGCTGAGCGACTGTATCTCAGCATGAAAGATCTGCCGATTGTGTCCCCCCATGGGCATTGCGATCCCAGCTGGTTTGCGCAAAATCAACCCTTCGCCAATCCCGCGGCTCTTTTGGTCACGCCGGATCATTATGTGTTTCGTATGCTCTATGCCCAAGGCATCCCTATGGCAGATCTCGGGATCGGCGCGCCCGGCGCTCAGGCAGATCCACGCGAGGTATTTCGCCTCTTCGCCGCGCATTGGCACTTGTTTCTCGGCACGCCCACCCGGCTCTGGATGGACTATGTGCTGCGGGAGACATTGCAGATCTCGCAGCGCCTCTCTGCACAGACCGCCGATGGTATTTACGACTGCATATCGGAGCGCTTGCAGCAAGCGGAGTTTTTGCCCCAGGCGCTGTTTGAGCGCTTTAACATTGAGACCCTTGCCACCACCGACTCGGCCTTGGATGATTTGGCCCACCACAAAAGCCTTCGCGCCAGCCCTTGGCCCGGGCGGGTGATACCAACCTTTCGCCCCGACGAGGTGCTCGATCCGCTCGATCCAAATTTCGCAGATAACCTTGGGCAACTGGCAAAGATCACCGATCAGAGCCTCGACAATTTTGACAGCTATCTGGCCGCCCTGCGCATGCGCCGTGCGCAGTTCATAGACTGCGGCGCAACCGCCACCGATCATGCCGTTGATATCTTGCACACCGAATGGCTCGCAGATCCGGCCTCGCTCTATCTCAGCGTCGCAAAGGGCACCGCCACCCAAGAGGAGGCCCGGCGCTTCTATGGGCATATGCTGATTGAAATGGCGCAAATGTCGATCGAAGATGGGCTGGTCATGCAGCTCCATGCGGGCAGTCGCCGCAACACCAACCGCGCAGTTTTAGACAAGTTCGGTCGTGACATGGGCGCTGATATCCCCCTCACCACCGATTGGGTGAATGGTTTGGACGCATTGCTCAACCGGGTTGGCAATTCAGCGGAGCTGCGCCTCATTCTTTTCACGCTCGATGAAACCACCTATGCGCGTGCTTTGGCGCCGATGGCAGGCCATTGGCCCTGTCTGCGGATTGGGCCGCCTTGGTGGTTTCACGACAGCGCCAATGGGATTGCGCGCTATTTTGATCAAGTGGTTGAGACAGCCGGCTATTTCAATCTTGCCGGGTTCAACGATGACACCCGCGCTTTCCTCTCCATACCGGCCCGCCATGACCTTTGGCGGCGCGGGGTGGCCTTGCATTTGAGCCATCAAATCGAACGTGGTGCTTTTGGTCTCACAGAGGCCGAGGATCTCGCGCCGCTTCTGGCGGTTGATCTGGCACGACAAGCCTATCGGATCGAGGCATAAATGGGGCAGATTGTTCACTTCGGCCTTGGCAATTTTGCCCGGGCCCATCTGCTGGATTACACAGCCGATGCCGGCGGCGATTGGCAGGTTATTGGTGTTAATCTGCGCTCCAGCGCCACACGCGATGGTCTGGCGGCACAGGACTATGCCTATGCCCTCAAGGTCCAAGGCGTTGGGGTCAAGCAGATTAAGGTGCTAAACACCATTCTTTTGGCCTCAGAGGGTCAACAGCCCATTTTACAGGCCATGGCGAATGCCGATATCATCTCGGCAACCGTCACCGAAAAGGGCTACCATTTGGATCAGAATGGCCAGCTCAACTTGCAAGACCCGGTGATCCAAGCAGAGCTTGCCGGTCCGCCCCTGCGCAGCCTCATCGGGTTCATCGCCCATAACCTTGCCCAAAGAGATCGCCCCGTCACCATCTTGAGCTGTGACAACCGCCCAGGCAATGGCGACGCCTTGCGTCAGGCCGTCCAACAGTTTGCGCAGGCCGCGCATTTGAGTGTTGATTGGAGCCTGGCACGGTTTCCCAACGCCATGGTTGACCGGATCACCCCTGCAACCACAGATCCTATCCGCCAAGAGTGCAAAGACCCGATGGCGGTGCCCACCGAGGCATTTCGGGAATGGGTGATTGAAGATTGTTTTGCTGGACCCCGCCCCGATTGGCCGGATGTGCAATTTGTCCAAGACGTGCGGCCTCATGAGCTGCGCAAATTGCGCATGCTGAACGGTGCGCATTCATTTCTCGCCTATGCCGGTCTGGCACGGGGGTATGACTTTGTTCACGAAGCCATTTCAGACCCCCAATTGCGCCGCCAAGCCCTGTCTTTGATGAGAGAGGCTGGCGCCACCTTGCCCCAAGATATCCAGAACCAAGTGCCGGCCTATGCACAAGCGCTGCTCGTTCGGTTTGACAATGCGGAACTGGCCCATCGCTTGGATCAAATCGCGATGGATGGCAGTCAAAAACTTCCCTACAGAATATTGGAGACCCTGCGCATGGGCGCAGCACCCGTTTTGATCTTGGCCGTTCGCGCTTGGATGAGCTATTGCATCGCCCAAACCGCAAAGGGTAAAAAGCTGAATGATCCTTTGGCAGAGGATATCGTGCGGGCCGCAAACTCCGCTCAGTCAGAGCGCATGTTGTTGCAGCTGATTGGCGCAGAGGACTTAGCGCAACTCATTTTGGAATAATCGCGCCACGATATTGCACCACCCGCGCCGCCAGCGCATGGCCCGCCTGGAGAGCCGCCGCTTGGCCCTTGCCCGACAAGAGCGCCCCCAAATAACCACCGTTGAAGCTGTCGCCTGCCGCGGTTGTGTCCAGAACGTTTGTCACCGGTTCGTACTGCGCGACAACCGGCTCCCCAAGGGATAGAGGCCCGCGTGCTCCGCGTTTCAGCGCCCCAGATTTGGCCTGTGCTAAAAACCGCTGCGCAACCTGTGCCTCGGTCTCGCCAAACACATCCATTTCGTCATCAACCGATGGCAAAGCGATATCAGCCCGCTGCCAAAATGCAGCTATGACTTTCTGCGCCGTCGCGCGATCCTCCCAAAGATGCGGCCTATAATTGCTGTCAAAAATAATCTGAACCTGCGCCGCATGCAGCCACTCCAAAAGCGCCAGCCGCAAGTGTTGCGGCAAAATTGCAAGCGTGATCCCAGATAAATACAGGCCATCAAACTGTGCCAAACATCGAAAATCTGCATCTGAAAACATCTGCCGAGCGGCGGACTCACTGCGCCAATAGGTGAAACTGCGCTCCCCATCTGGCGCGGTGTTGATGGCATAAAGCCCCGGTGATTTATCTGCGATGCGCCGAATATTGGAATGACCCAGATCATTGGCCGCGATGAACTCCACAATGCGGTTTGAAAACATATCCTGCCCAAGACAGGTCACATAATCGACGCTTATGTCCGGCGCGCTGTGTTTGAGATAAATTGCCGTATTGAGCGTATCGCCGGCCACGGCCAGATGCGCCTGATCGCCCTCCATCGACAATTCGATCATGGCTTCACCGATGCAGGCAATACGCTTCATTTTTGCTCCTTGCGCCAAATGATCAACCCAGCGCTCATGATCACCACGGCCCCCAAAATCGTGCCCAAGTCTGGAACCGTGTCAAACAAAAGATAGCCCCAAATCGCCACGAAGACCAAAAAGGAATAGGTAAATGGCATCAGCTGATTGGCCGTTCCAAAGCGGTGCGCATTGGTCAAAAGTTGATGACCGCCCCAGCCGAGGACGCCAAGGCTCACCAACACAACCATGCCCCAAACCGTGTCCGGTTGTGTCCATGTCCAAATGGCAAAAGGCGCCATGAGCGCTGTGCCGATTAACCCCATGTAAAACTGCATGGTTTCCACCGCCACAATGCCGGACAATCGGCGCGTCATGATTGAATAGAGCGCCAAGGCGACCGCATTATACATTATCATCAGCATGGCTGGATGAAAGGCTGTCCCAAAGGGGCGCACAACGATCAACACGCCGATAAATCCCAAGACAATCACACCCCAGCGCCAGGGCTCCACCCGCTCGCGCAGAACGGAGACCGACAGAAAGCACACCACCACCGGGCTGGAAAACATTATGGCCGAGACCACGGTCAGGGGCAAAAATTGCAGGGCATAGAAATTTGACAAAGTGGCAGAAACCAAAAGCAAGGCCCGGCTGATCACCTGCCAGACATGCCCTGTCTGGAACCGTTCGAGATTCAATCCGTCTTTAGAAATCACACCAATGGATATCACCAAATGCCCGGCATAGCGCATGAAGGCCAATTGAAAGGCCGAAAACCCTGCCATCGCCAACCATTTGGCGCCTGTATCCACCCAGGAAAACAAAAGCCAAGCGGCCAGCATTAAAACAATGCCAAGGCGCGGCAGGTCTGCCATGGATTTTGCCACGACTGCCATGGTTACGCTTGAAACCGCTTGACGTAAAAATCAACCATTTGACTGACCATATCCTCGGCTTGACCCATGTCACGCGCTTCGTTCAGCGCGGCCAGGGTCCCTTTGGACATCAGGCTGTCGACACCGGCCTCTTCGGCCATACGGGCGTAATAACCAACATCTTTGGCGGCATTTTTGATTGCAAAAGCCAATTGTGACGGATCGCCATCCACCCCATAGGCTTTGACAAATCCCATCATGCCCGAATGGAGCGGGCCTGCGGCCATCACATCATAAAGCTGTGCGCGATCGACCCCGGCCACATCCGCCATCGCAAAGGCTTCTGCCATGGCATTGGCAATCGTCATTCCGAAAAAGTTATTGATCAATTTGATCGTATGACCAGATCCAACCGCGCCGAGATAGAACACATTTTCGCCCTGATCTTGCAAAACAGGCTCAACCGCATCAAAGGCGGCCTTGTCCCCAGAGGCCATGATATTGAGCAGCCCATCTTTGGCATGCGCCGGCGTGCGGCCCAATGGTGCATCCAAGAATTGCCCGCCGGCCTCTGCCACCTCAAGCGCAAGAGCGCGGCTGCTGCCCGGCAAAGAGGTGCCAAAATCCACCACAACCGCCCCCGGACGCAGCCCGGCAATCACCCCATCCGCTCCGCGCATCCGGCTCTCCACATGGTCAGATGTGCCCATGCACAGCATGACGATGTCGCTCGCCTCAGCAACAGCCTTGGCCGTGCTGGCCTCTTGCGCTCCGCGGGAGATGGCAATGTCCAACTGGCGGCGGTCTTTGTTGCCCAATACCGTCATCGCATAGCCGAGATCTTGCAGCCGGCCCACCATTGCGCCCCCCATGAGACCCAGTCCGATAAATCCAATTCTTGCCTTGCCCATGGTCGTCCCTTTTTAAAATTTTCTGATTGAGCGCATTACACCTGCACAGTGCCCATTTCAGATTGTCCCGCCAATTCAGCCTCTAAACTCAAAGCAACTTCCAAGGTTTTCGTGGCATCGGCCACATCGATCATTGGCTCTGCCCCGTCGATGACCTCTAGGAAATGATCCAACTGCGCATCCAACGGCGCTTTGATATTTGTCTCGGCAGATGCGGAGATTTTGTTGGCCGCCCGCCCCCAATCCTCGCCCTGCCACAGGGTCATGGAAGGAAAGCTCAAAGCCCCTTTGGTGCCCGTGATCCACATCATATCTTGATGGGTCGCGCCGATATTGGGATTTTCGCCTGTGCCAGCTTCAAAGCCCCAGGGGCTTGGTGTGACGTCGGAAAAGACAAGTGTGCCGACCGCACCGGTCTCAAACCCAAGTGCAATGGCACCTGTCTCGATCCGAACAGAGCCACGGTGCGACCGACCGCGCAACGCCGTGGTTTGAACAATTTCACCAATCGCAAACCGCAATATGTCGATGTCATGCACCAGATTAATCATGACCGGGCTGCCATCTTGGGTCCGCCAATTGCCCTGGAAATAAGCATCCGGCTTCCGCATCGCCCAGATCACCTGCACCGTTACCACATCGCCAATCTGTCCAGAGTCCAAACACGACTTCAGCTGCTGAACCACCCGATGATACCGGCGGTGATGGCCTACAAGCGACGCAATCTTATGGTCTTGTAAGACCTTCGCCAACGCGCGCGCTTGCTGTAGAGTTCCGGCCACAGGTTTTTCGATCAACATCGGCCAGCCCCGCGCGGCCGCTTCCATGCCATGGGCTGCATGCAAATGGGTTGGGGTGGCAATAATCACCCCATCCAAGGAGGCCTTTACCTCCGCCATAGAGGCAAAGCGCGGCGCATCAATATCCAGCGACATATTCGGATCGGCCAATCCGACAAGGGTGCACTCGGGATGGGCTTTGACCGCCTCCAAGTGCCGGATGCCAATCAGCCCGCCGCCAACCACCAAAATCTGTTTCACATGACTGCCCCTATTTGCCATGGAACAAATTCATAATCCCCGAGCCCCTGCGCCTCAGATTTGGTGACCTCACCGGAGGCCACGCGCAAAAACATCTCATAGATTTCGCGGCCCTTCGCCTCAACACTGACCCCTTTGGAGAGAATTTCACCGGCATCTATGTCCATATCTTCAGACATACGCTTTGCCATTTCGCTGTTGGTGGCCACCTTGATTGTGGGTGCGGGTTTGGATCCAAAGGCAGAGCCGCGCCCCGTGGTGAAACACACCAAATTGCAGCCACCGGCGATCTGGCCAGTGACAGAGGCCGGATCATAGCCCGGGCTGTCCATAAAGGTGAACCCACGGCTGCGCACGGGTTCGGCGTATTTATACACCCCGGTCAGAGGTGACGTTCCGCCCTTTGCTGCCGCGCCAAGGGATTTTTCCAAAATCGTCGTCAAACCGCCGGCCTTATTGCCGGGGCTTGGATTGTTATCCATGGAGCCATTGTTGCGTGCCGTATAATCCTCCCACCATTTGATCAGACCAAGCAAGCGCTCCCCCACCGCCGGGGTCACTGCGCGGCGGGTCAACAGATGCTCGGCGCCATAGATTTCGGGTGTTTCGGCCAAAACGCCCGTCGCACCTTGGGCCGTCAACAGATCGCAGGCATACCCGAGCGCCGGATTGGCCGTCACCCCGGACCACGCATCCGAGCCGCCGCATTGCAGCGCGACCATCAAATGAGAGGCGGGGCATTTTTCGCGGCGGGCTTGATTGGCGATTGGCAGCATGGCTTTGATTTTAGCAATCCCCAGCTCAACAGTTTGCCGCAGGCCCGCGACCTTTTGAATATTCATAGTTTGAAAGGTCTCGCTGTGCTTGAGCCCATAGGCCTCCAGCAACCAATCAATTTGGTTCATCTCACAGCCCAGGCCCACCATGAGAACCCCTGCATGGTTGGGATGTTTGGCATAGCCCCACATCACCCGCTGCAGCGCTTCAAACCCATCGCCGGAATCGGCCATACCGCATCCCGTACCATGGACAAAAGCAGCAACACCGTCCACATTTGGATAGTCCGCCAGCACATCGGGCGTAAAATGATCCGCGATCATTCGCGCAGCGGTGGCAGAGCAATTGACCGAGGTAACAATGGCAATGTAATTGCGTGTGCCAACCGTGCCGTTTTCGCGGCGATAGCCCATGAAATAGTCCTGCGTCGCGGCCGGGGCCACCGCGCGTAAATCTGTGCAGAACTCATAATCTGTATCTGTGTTGCGAAAATCCACGTTATGCGTATGCACGTGATCACCCGGCAAAATCTCGCAAGACGCATAGCCGATGATCTGCGCATATTTGCGCACCGGCTCGCCCATCGCCATCGCCTGCGTGGCGACCTTATGGCCCGAGGGTATCGTCGCGCGAGTCACAATCCGCTCAATTTCACTGCCGGGCGATAAACTGCGTGTCGCCGTCACCACCGTATCGGATCGGTCCAATCGTACGAAATCCATCTCAATCCTTACACTTACAACCTCGTTGCGCCTGTGGCCTGCGGGCGCATGGAACATGCAAAAAAGTCACCGGCACATCTGACGCCTGCATGCTACAGCAGGAGCGTGACGATATTTGGCCAAATCAACATGACTGCAAGTGCCAAAAGCTGCACGCAGATAAAGGGCAGAAAGCCTTTGAAAATATCCGTCAAAGAGATATGCGCCGGCGCAACTGATTTGAGATAGAATGCCGCGGGCCCGAAGGGTGGGGACAGAAAACTCACTTGCATATTCATGCAGAAAAGCACCCCAAACCAGACAGAAAGATAGCGGGGTTCCAATTGACCAATCAGGCCAATCTCTTCAATCGGCAAGCGCTGCACAATCGGCAAGAACACCGGAATGATCAGCAAAACGATCCCAACCCAATCCATAAACGCACCCATGAACAGCAAGATCAGCATCATCATCAACAAAATGCCCATGGTGGGCATATCCAGCCCAACGATGAGATCTGCCACATATTGCGGACCGCCCGCGATGGTATAGGCCCCCGCCAAGGCCGCAGCCCCGATCGTCACCCAGATGATCGTACCGGTGGATTTGAGGGTGCGCATCAGGCTTTCCCATACAAGGTCAAAACTGGCCTCGCCTCGAAAGACAGAAATGATGAGCACCGCAACCACACCCATGCCCGCCGCTTCGGTGATGCCGGAGATCCCCCCATAAATGGAGCCTAAAACAACACCGATGACAACAATGGGGGCAACCAAACCCTTGCCCATGTTCCAACCGGTGCGGGCGCGTTCAATTCCGAAGGCAAAGAAGATCAATGCAAGCGAGATGGCCGTGAGCCCACCAAACCAGGGAATATAATCGGGGGTTCCATAGGCAATGGCATCGACGCCTTCTTCATAGATATTTTGCCCTGCAAGCGTGAAAAACACCACCCGCAGAAATAATGCAAAAGAGAAGCCCGCTGTGATGATCGACAAGAAGGCACCGAACAGCGCCCATTTTTCTGCGCCTTGCGGGTCGCCGGGTTTTGGCTCTGGCAAGGGCGCCTGCTCTGGATTGAGTTGCGTACGCACGATAATGTAAAGAATGAACATCATCGCCAACATGAATCCCGGCACGAAGGCGCCCGTGAACAGCGCTTTGATCGAGGTTTCAGTGATCAAACCATAAATGATCAACACAATGGACGGCGGGATCATAGTCCCCAGAGAGCCTGAGGCACAGATCGTTCCGATGGCCAAGTTTTGATTATAGCCAAGGCGCAGCATCTGCGGCAATGCGATCAGACCAAGCAGCACCACTTCACCGCCGATAATGCCGGACATGGCGGCCATAATGACGGCCATGACCGAGGTCACAATCGCAATGCCGCCGCGTACGCCGGAGAGCCAGACGTTCAAGGAGGTATACATGCCCTTTGCAATGCCTGAGCGTTCCAGCAAGGCCGCCATGAAGATAAACAAGGGAATGGATATCAAAACGTAATCTGTGAGCAGCCCATAGATTTTCTGCGCCAATATGTTCAACGGACCCGTGCCGAATTTTCGGGTGAGCAACCCGTCGCCAAAGCTCAAGGGATCGGCAATCAACGCCGGCTCAAACTTCATGACCAAAACCGCAACCGCCATAACCGCAGAGGCCAGACCAAGCGGCATTCCAATGGCCAAAAGCACCAATAAACCGACCAAGAGGACGAGTGAAATTGTTCCAATATCCATCATAGGTCTCCCACGGCTTTTTTCAGCCGTTCAATTTCATCTTGATCGATGTCATCCGCAGCCGTGTGAATTTCCGGCTCGAGGTTCCAGTCTTTGATCAGATTCAAAATCGCTTGAATGGCAACCAAAGTCACCACGGCCAAAACCAAAGGTTTCAAGGTGGCAGGGATCGGGGGATCGAAAGCAGTGCCGAAGGTCTCCCACCGCAAGAGTTTCGCTTTTGCTTCGCCATAGCCGCCATAAACCAAGAAAAATGCGAAAACGACGATCAAAACGGTCGAAATTGTATCACAGGCTTTTTGAAAGCCGCGGGGCATCATGTCATAGAGCAGATAGATGCGAATATGGCTGCGCTGCTGCATGGCGTAAAACCCGGCAAGGATAAATACAAACCCGGCCAACCAAAGCGACATCTCATTGGCCCAAAGGGTCGGGCGTTCAAAGACATAGCGCAAGATCACCTCATACATCATCACCGTAACGACCAAAGCGATCAACATCATCGTCACCCGGCCAACAAACATGGCGACCCCATCCAAAGGGCCAGGATCATCAATTTCCATAGCGGCGGCGCGGACAGTCCAAATGCCCATCAAAGCAATGATGGGAAGCGCCAAAAGGATGATATAATCGAGCGCCATGATCGGCCGGTAGCGGGCCGCCAAAGCGTCGGTATATCCTCCGAAAGCCATAATATAGGTTGCGCCGTTCCAAACCACCCAACTGGCGCTGGCGATAAACGCGAGAGGAAGTATCCATTGAATGACGCTATGAGGTGAGGCTCGCATAAGGGCACTTCCTGAAATGAATGTGAAGGGAAACAAGGCGACCGGCCCGAAAGGATCGGGCCGGTCGTTTGATTTCAGCTTTTAGTTGGAAACCAAACCAAGCTCTCTGAGGTAGTCAAGGTGGCTTGCCACAAGTGCTTTGGCTTCTGGTGTTGTCGCAAACTCAGGCCATGTGGCCTGTGCGGCATCACGGAAAGCCTGAAGGTCTTCTTCCGACCACTGCCAAAGGGTGACCCCATCCGCGCGGAGTTTCGCCGCGGCGGCCGCATTCGCTTTTTCGAAGGTCAAAGCGGTCCGCAGCGCCAAGGCTTCCATGGCCACAGACATGATCGTGCGATGCGCTTCTGGCATCCCATCCCAAACCGCTTTGTTACAAGCCAGGTGATCGGATGGCATGGAGTGGAAGCCTGGGAAGTTGGCGTGTTTCACCAGATCATACAGACCCAGACCCACGTTATTGGCCAGACCAGAGGCATCCGCACCATCAATGATGCCAGTTTCAAGCGCCGTAAAGATCTCTGTGAAATCCATCACGATCGGCTTGGCACCGAGCTTTTCAAAGATCTTTGTTTCCATGCCAGGAGGCGAACGGAATTTGAAATTTTTCAAAGCGGCCGGGCCATCCAAAGGCTTGGAAGACGCCAGGCTCTCTTGGC
>JADHLF010000026.1 GCA_016780825.1 Planktomarina sp.
GGTCTGTGGCATCGGACCATCGGCCGCGTTCACAACCAAGATCGCACCATCCATCTGCGCCGCACCGGTGATCATGTTTTTCACATAGTCAGCGTGGCCAGGGCAATCAACATGCGCGTAGTGGCGGGTCTCTGTTTCATATTCAACATGCGCAGTCGAAATCGTAATACCACGGGCCTTCTCTTCCGGCGCGCCGTCAATCTCGTCATAGGCTTTAAAATCACCAAATTGCTTGGTGATCGCAGCTGTCAAGGTTGTCTTGCCATGGTCAACGTGACCAATCGTGCCGATGTTAACGTGGGGTTTCGAGCGTTCAAACTTTTCCTTAGCCATGGGTGGGCAGCCTTATATGTTAAAGGGGGCACGCGGCCCGCGATTGTGATATGGGCGGGCAAATATTGGAGAGTGCAGCGAAAATCAAGACCCTTGTTTCAAAGCCCCCGGACCCGCGTTCACTCACTGCGGGTTTGGCCAGAGCCCTCCTCGGCATCATCGGGCAAAATGACAATGGTGTCGGGCCCATCAAACCAAGGTTGTTTGCGCAGCCAATCTTCGGTTTTTCTTGCGGCTTGCTCGGAGAGATCCCGCATTTGCTGCGCGCGGCTGCGGGTGAAGCCCGAACCCAAAATGGATCCGCCGGTGAGCCGTTCGATCACCGTGATTTGATGCGGCTCCTCGGTGAGGACTTTGCCAGTATGATCCTCAACCACGATGACCGTAAAAATCAGGATAGATTTCGGTGCCGCAAAGAAGGGAATGCCCGGCTTGGCCAGGACATAGCCGCCCGCCGTGATGCCCAGGTGGTAATAGGATCCGCCTTCGAATCTGGAGAATCGTTCAGTAAAGGCCAGATCCAGCGCCTGCATCCATTCCTCACGGCTGGCGCTGCGGGACAGCGGGCCTTTGGCCAATTGCGCCTCAGCACGCGGCACCAATTGCCCCAATCTGAAATTGCCAATGGGCACAATCTCTTCGGTCAAATCCCGCGTTGGCGCCGCACAGGCCGCAGACAAAAGCAAAATTACGACCGAGACAAAACGCATCACCATATCAGCTCCCTATTTCGTCCAATCTGCTACCAAGCCCACCCGCCCATGGCAATAAAAACACGGGAGCCCAGCCCTATTCGGCACAAATCTGTTGAATGGCTTGCCACTCTTCGGATGAAACTGTTTTTTTGTAACTCCGCGTTGTCTGGACCGCGGCTCGGGCATGGGCCGCTCTTGCAGCACTGGGGGGGTGCGAGCTGATCCAGCCCATGTCAAAGGCCTGATCCCCCATTTCCTCAAGCACGAGTTCGAAAAGTTCCGCCAAAGCCTCTGGGGACACGCCCGCCTTGGCCATTTGCACCAGAGCAAAGTCATCAGCCCGAGCCTCAACATCGCGAGAGTTTTTAGCGGAGATCAACGTCTCCCCGGCAAGAGCCAAAACGGTCCCGCCAGTGGCATCGCCGAGAACCAAAGACAGCAAACCCGCCGTGCCTGCCGCCCGCAAGGCTTGTTCGATTGGGTCTCTTTGGGCCACATGGCCCAGCTCATGCGCTAAGATCGCAGCCAATTGTTCGGGCGTCTCGGCCATTTCAATCAAACCGCGCATCACGACAATATGGCCACCGGGCAGAGCGAAGGCGTTGATCATTTTGTGATCCACCACGCCCACCTGAACGGCATAGGGAAACTCTTGCCCCTGTTGCAACGCCTGCATCATCCGCTCCAAAGCCATTTGCCCCTTGGGATTGGTGCAACGCCAATCGCCAAGATCTTCCTTTGACAGCAGGCGCTCGAATTGTCGCAGGATCGCATTGCCGACCCTGACCTCCCGCTCCGGCGGGATAAATGCGGCCAATTGCCCGGCCAGGGCCGGAACAATTACAAAAATCATGAGCGCAACAGCCGCGCCACCGGCCCCGATCCAAGCCCCTATTTTTCCCCAAGTTCGGCCTGTGACAGTAGCTTTGGCGAGATTGGGACAAGCGGCCTTGATCGCGGCAATGGCCCGCGCATTGCTCAGAACAATACGCGCGTCACCCGGATCAACTGCCCCCAAGCACAGAACCAGCCCGCCCCCTGCATCATCGCGCAACTGTCGCAGCCCTTCCAAAGGCCAAGTGTCCAATTCTGCGCCGGAGCTGTCATGGATGGTCAAACGCTGGCTCTCAACATCAAGCGAGACAAAAACCTGCCGCCGCTGCGCTGAGAGCCCGTCAAAATATCGCGCATCCACCCATGCGAAAGCCATCTTAGAAGGCCCCGCCAACATCCAACGCATCGGCGAAGCCATCCGCGTCAGCCATGAGATCCCCCGCGCGCTGACGTATCTGCTCGAGCTGCCCTGAATTCTCTACCCGCAGCGTGTCAACGATATGGCCAAGAATGGGCGCTGAGATAAACACGGTCGCAAGCCCGCCAATAAGCACAAAGCACGCCAAAGAGCCCAAGATGACAACCAGAAGAGCCCAAAGCAGGCCGCTGCCTCCAAAGATTTCCGCCCCAGCGCCGCCGCCAGTCATGCCATTGCTGCCCAACGCGTTGAAAACAAAAACCAAAGCGGCAAGAATCAAGATCAAGACAAAGGTCAAAATCGTAATTAGAATAATCCCCAGTCCGAAAATGCCAATCACCCGCCCAAAGGACACATGAGAGGTGAAGCGCACCTGGCCGTCCAGGACTTTATGGGCGGTTAGATATTTGAAGCTTTCCACTTGGTAGTAGGTAAATCCAACGAACAACCAAAGATAGCCGGCATAGTATAAAATTTCGAGAAAACCCAAGAATTGCCCCCAATAGGCGATGACGCCAGCCGGCAGCAACACACCCACAGCGATAAACAGATGCTTCATCGCCCCATAGAGCGCCGTCCACTGCCCCTCCTGCTCAAAACCCGCATCACCATACCACATACGATCGGTCATGTATTTTTCCAGACGAAATGTCGCCAGGGGCATGAGCGCGCCGAGGGTCACAATAGACAGTCCATAATAGAGCAGCGCGCGCCACGCATATCCCACGGCCGCGGGATCCATTGAAAAGCGCAGGCCACGCCAACGGGTGCGCGACAGCATGTAACGGCGCGCGCGGTATTGCGCAAAAAAGATCAAGGGCAGCACTGCCAAAGCGGTCACATAGGTTGCCCCAAGCTGCATTAGAATATCCGTGGGACCGTTGGGCTTCGAGCTTATCGCGCCCCAAAGACTAAATCCTATGAAACTTAACACCACTTGCAGCACGCCCAAATACACCGCAAGAACAACCAGAGCGATCAAAAAGCCCAAGAATTTTTCCAACCCCGTGCCGGTATACTCAAAGGAGTCTCCCTCCGCCACAATCGACGACCAGATATATCGGCGCATCCGTGTGCGGGCCCAAAATCGGTAGATGCCCAAGGTCACAACGGTCAAAGCGCCCGTCCAAACGGCAAGCCAAAAAAGTTTGGAATTTTCAGGCAAAAAGCTGCCGTTTAGATGCGTCGGGGCCGAAGTCGCGCCCTCTCCCTGCGGGGTTAAAATGTCTGACATAGGTTTTATCCTGCAATTACATATCAATATCTTGCAAGATAATCACTTCGTAAAACAATTGTCACGCGGAAATCCGCGTGGCGCCATACGGCCAGCACTGGCGCGTTTGCCCATCCATTCGGCCAGTTCCTCAGCCTCAACCACGCGTTTTCGACCGGCAGGGTCTTTCCAAGACAACCCCTCTTCGCGGGTAAATGTCGTGGCATCCGATAGGCCGCCGTCTTTGTATTTTTGCAAGCGCACCCCTTTGCCTCGGCCCATTTCCGGCAGCTCATCGACCGAAAATATCAAAACCTTCCGGTTCTCACCGACACAAGCCACATGGTCTCCAACCACTGGGCAAGACAGAAGCGCCTTCACGTCATCCTTGACATTCAACACCTGCCGACCACTGCGCGTTTGTGCCACAATCTCGGTTTCAGGCACCACAAACCCATCGCCGGCCGTTGAGGCCACCAGGCGCTTGACCGACGGATCATGGATGAAGAAATCCACAATTTCGACATCATTGGGCAGATCCACCATCAACCGCAGAGGCTCGCCCATGCCGCGTCCGCCGGGCAGATTATCCGCCACCAGAGTATAAAAGCGACCGTTGCTGCCAAATACAATCAGCTTATCTGTGGTCTGCGCATGGAAGACAAAGCGCCCCTCGTCCCCATCTTTGTATTTCAAAGGCTTGTCCAAGGCCACATGGCCAGACATGGCCCTTATCCATCCCATTTTCGAGCAAACAACCGTCACCGGTTCACGCTCAATCATCGCCTCAAGCGGCACCTCTTCCACCTCGCCAGCAATGGCAAAAGCGGTGCGGCGCGCGCCTCCGGCATAGTCTTTGCCAAAAGCTTTGCGCGTCGCGCGCAGTTGTTCACTGATTTTCGCCCATTGCAGACCTTCATCGGCAATCAAATCGTCTAAAGTGGCCCACTCTTGTTGCAAAGCATCGCGCTCACGGCGCAATTCCATCTCTTCCAAACGCCGCAGACTGCGCAGGCGCATATTTAAAATCGCCTCGGCCTGAACCTCCGACAGCTCCTCTTGTCCCGCCACCGCCTTGCGATAGCTCAGCGGGCCGATATAATCACCCTCTGACATCGCCCGCGGATGATCCCGGCTCCAATCTTCAAACATCAACGCGGTTTTCGGATCCTCATCATAGCGGATAATATCAATCACCCGATCGAGATTGAGAAACGCCAGAATAAAGCCTTCCAAAACCTCCAGACGGTGATCGATTTTTGCCAAACGATGCTCAGAGCGCCGCAGCAGGACCTCTTGCCGGTGATCAAGAAAGGCACGCAGCACCTCCTTCATACTGCAAACCTTTGGGGTGAGCCCATCAATCAGCACGTTCATATTCAAACTGAAACGCAGCTCGAGATCGCTGTTGCGATAGAGCATATTCATCAGCAGGTCCGGTTCCACATTCTTACTGCGCGGCTCCAGAACAATCCGCAGATCTTCCGCTGATTCATCGCGCACATCGCCCAGGATTGGTACTTTTTTGGTTTGGATAACCTCAGCCAATTTCTCAATCAGCTTTGATTTTTGCACCTGGTAGGGAATTTCGGTGACCACAATTTGCCAAAGCCCGCGCCCGAGATCCTCAACCTCCCATTTGCACCGCAACCGAAACGAACCGCGCCCTGTGCGATAGGCCTGCGCGATGGTCTCGGGTGGCTCGACCAAAATACCGCCTGTCGGAAAATCGGGGCCGGGCACATATTGCAACAATGTATCGTCGCGCGCATCCGGGCTTTTGATCAAATGCAAACAGGCATCGATCAGCTCCGAGATGTTATGCGGCGGGATATTGGTGGCCATGCCCACGGCAATCCCGCTGCTGCCATTGGCCAAAAGATTGGGAAAGGTTGCGGGCAGAACCACGGGCTCGGTGAGCGTGCCATCGTAGTTTTCTCGGAAATCCACTGCATTTTCCGACAGGCCCTCCAACAGCGCCTCGGCCACAACGGTCATCCGCGCCTCAGTGTATCGGCTGGCGGCGGGATTGTCGCCGTCAATATTGCCAAAATTGCCCTGACCATCCACCAGCGGATAGCGCACGTTGAAATCCTGCGCCAAACGGGCCATGGCGTCATAGATCGCCGCATCGCCATGAGGGTGATAATTGCCCATCACATCGCCGGAAATCTTAGCAGATTTGCGAAATCCACCGTTGGCGGTCAGCTTCAGCTCGCGCATCGCATAAAGAATGCGGCGGTGAACCGGTTTCAATCCATCCCGTGCATCTGGCAAAGCCCGGTGCATGATCGTCGACAGCGCATAGGTAAGATACCGCTCGCCAATGGCCCGGCGGAGCGGTTCGGTCGTTTCACTTGGCATTGGCCCGGTATCATTTATCTGTTCTGACATGGGTTGGGTGTATCTGCCGAAAACTTGCAGGTCTAGCCCTACTCCGCGGCGATCTGCGCGAAAACCACTGCGCGCGATCAAAACCTTCGTGCCAGAAACCTCACGCCCCAATAAACCGTTGACCCGCCTGTTGGAAATCAGGCAAGTGGGCGCTGAAACAGGCGGGGGCACTTATGCAAAAATCAATTCTGATCACGGGGTGTTCTTCGGGCATCGGCTTGGATTGCGCTGAAACACTGCATGCGATGGGCTGGAAAGTCTTTGCCAGTTGCCGCAAGCAGGAAGATTGTGATCGGCTTGAAGCCATGGGCCTCACCGCGCCGCGCCTCGATCACGCGGATGCCGCCTCGATCCGAGATACGATTGCGCAAGTGACGCAAGCCACCGGCGGCACGCTGGATGCGGTGTTTAACAATGGGGCCTTTGCGGTGCCGGGCGCGGTCGAGGATTTACCCACCGACGCCCTGCGCGCCATCTATGAAACCAATGTTTTTGGCTATCACGAGGTCATTCGGCAGGTCCTGCCGATAATGCGGGCGCAAGGCCATGGGCGCATTCTCAATTGCTCCTCGATTTTGGGCTTCATCACCCTGCGCTTTCGCGGCGCATATAACTCAACCAAATTCGCCCTCGAAGGATTGAGTGACACCCTGCGCCTTGAGATGCGAGGCACTGGGATCAAGGTGATCTTGATTGAACCTGGTCCCATTGGCACAAAGATTCGTGAAAACTCCATTCCACATTTTGAGAAATGGATTGATTGGGAGAACTCTCCGCGTAGAGCCCAATATGAGCGCGGGTTGATCCCGCGGCTTTATAGCCCGTCAAAGGAGCCCGACTTCTTTGAACTGCCCGCCTCGGCTGTCACAGCAAAGGTTGTGAAGGCTTTGCACAGCGCCAACCCAAAGCCGCGCTACTACGTCACCACACCCACCCATATTATGGGGGTCTTGCGCCGCATCCTGCCGACCCGTGCGCTCGATTGGCTTTTGGTACGGATGTAATGTCGCATGGGATTGGTCTTTGACAGAAATTCCCCTAAGTGAAGCTTAATCATTAGGAGGTGCTCTATGGGCAACGATCCACTTTTTATCATCGCCACGCTCGCCTGCGTTGTGGTTCTTGCCATTTTGGCTCTGGGTATTGGCAGCTTTGCCAAGGGCGGAGAGTTTGCCCGCAAACATTCCAACCGCCTCATGCGCTACCGCATAGCAGCGCAATTCGTCGCCGTTGTTTTGATTCTTCTCGCTGTCTTCTTTGGAAAGGGCTAACTATGGTTGTGCTCAATAAAATCTACACAAAAACCGGAGATGCCGGCACCACTGCGCTTGGCAATGGCGCGCGCGTTGAGAAACATGCCTTGCGGGTGAATGCCTATGGCACAGTGGACGAAACCAACGCCACGGTGGGCCTCGCGCGGCAGCATTCGACGGGTAAAATGGATGCGCAATTGGCCGCCATACAAAACGACCTATTCGATCTTGGCGCAGATCTTTGCCGCCCCGATATGGAAAAGGACGCTGAAGCAGAATACCAACCGCTGCGCATGACCCCAGCACAGGTGGCGCGCCTGGAGGCAGAGATCGACGCGATGAATGACGCTTTGGAGCCGCTGCGCTCTTTCATTCTTCCCGGTGGCTCCGCACTTGCAGCACAGCTGCACCTGTGCCGAACCGTCTCACGCCGCGCCGAACGGATGACCGTGGAACTGGCCGGGCAGGAGGCAATCAATGCCTCTGCCTTGCAATATCTCAATCGCCTTTCCGATTGGTTTTTCGTCGCCGGGCGTATCGCAAATGATGATGGGCGCGCCGATATTCTTTGGATTCCGGGCGCCAATCGTTGAGATCCGAAGGTGACCGCTTGTAACACTTTGGAAACATCCAATCGCAATTTGGGCGCGGCAATGCGCCGAAATGTCGATTTTCCCCTGTTTCCCAAAGAAAAACGCAGGTAACACTGCGGCAATTGTGAACTGAGAGTCGCCCGCGGCTCGCCCATCTACGGAGATATACACCATGAAGGTCTTAGTGCCGGTCAAACGTGTAATCGATTATAACGTGAAAGTCCGTGTTAAAGCGGACGGCAGCGGCGTCGATTTGGCCAATGTAAAAATGTCGATGAACCCTTTCGACGAAATTGCTGTCGAACAAGCCATCCGCTTGAAAGAGGCAGGGCAGGCCGATGAGGTGGTTGCGGTTTCCATTGGTGTGAAACAAAACCAAGAGACCCTCCGCACGGCGCTGGCCATGGGTGCGGATCGCGCAATCTTGGTGGTCGCAACCGACGACGTGCATACAGATATTGAACCTCTTGCGGTTGCAAAAATCCTCAAGGCTGTCATCGACGAGGAGCAGCCCGGTATTGTTTTGGCGGGCAAGCAGGCGATTGACAATGACATGAACGCCACAGGCCAAATGCTGGCGGCCCTGACCGGTTGGTCACAGGCCACCTTCGTGTCTGAACTCGAGATCCAAGGTGACAGCGCTTTGGTGACCCGTGAAGTGGACGGCGGCCTTCAAACGATCAAAGTCTCCATGCCAACCATTGTCACCGTCGACCTGCGTCTGAATGAACCACGCTACGCCTCCTTGCCGAACATTATGAAGGCAAAGAAAAAGCCGATGGATGAAAAAACACCCGCAGATCTTGGCGTCGATATCACGCCGCGCCTGACAATTGTCTCTACCGGGGAACCTGAGGCCAGAGCGGCGGGCATCAAAGTGGGCTCTGTCGATGAGCTGGTCGAAAAACTTAAAGAAGTGGGGGCTGTATAATGGCTGTACTCCTGATGGCTGAAGTGAACGGCGGCGAATTATCCGTTGACTCAACTGCAAAAGCGCTCACCGCCGCAAAGCAAATGGGCGAAGTGACCGTGCTCTGTGTCGGATCCGGCTGCTCATCCGCGGCTGAAGCGGCCGCGAAGCTTGACGGCGTGTCCAAAGTGCTTTGCGCTCAACATGACGCCTACGGCCATGATCTTGCCGAGCCCGTTGCCGCTTTGATTGCATCGCTCGCCGGCGATTACAGCCACATCGTCGCGCCCTCCACCTCGGCCTCCAAGAACATTCTGCCACGGGTCGCTGCGCTTTTGGATGTTATGGTCATCTCCGAAGTGACAGCGGTTATTGACGCAGAAACATTCGAACGGCCCATCTATGCGGGCAATGCGATCCAAACGGTAAAATCCACCGACGCCACCAAAGTCGCCACGATCCGCACCTCGACCTTCGATGCAAGCGGTGAAGGCGGCGCGGCCCCGGTCACCAGCATTGATGCTGCCGGCGATCCAGGCCTGTCCTCTTGGGTGGAAGACAAAGTGGCTGAAAGTGATCGTCCCGAACTGACATCTGCGGGGGTTGTGGTTTCTGGCGGTCGCGGCGTTGGCTCGCAAGAGGATTTCAAAATCATCGAAGATTTGGCCGACACATTGGGCGCCGCAGTGGGTGCCTCGCGCGCCGCCGTCGATTCGGGCTATGCGCCGAATGACTGGCAGGTGGGGCAAACCGGTAAGGTTGTGGCACCCGATCTCTATGTTGCCATTGGCATTTCTGGTGCCATTCAACATTTGGCCGGCATGAAGGATTCTAAAGTGATCGTTGCGATCAACAAGGATGAAGAGGCCCCGATCTTCCAAGTGGCCGATTTTGGTCTTGTGGGTGATTTGTTCGATGTCGTGCCGCAGCTGACGTCGAAACTGGCCTAGGCTGAAACGCAAGGTTTAGGAACGCTGCAAAGGCCCGTCTCACTGGCGGGCCTTTGTGATTTGGGGATGTCACAATCCAGCCTAGGCGGTTTCCCCAAAACGATTGGCCACCAAATCGCGCAAGGCCTCCGCTAAGGCCTCCGCCTCTGCACCGCGGGTTTCAACCTCGATTGAGGTGCCATTGGCCGCAGCCAGCATCAACAATCCCATGATGCTGTCCCCTTCGGCAGACAACCCATCTTTGCGCACAATTGCGCCGGCATCAAACTGCTCAACCGTTTCCACAAATTTCGCAGAGGCCCGCGCATGGAGGCCTTTTTCGTTAATAATATCCAATGTTTGCAGCACGTTTTCGTCCTATTGAGTCTCGGGAAGGCAATCCATATATTTCCGGCCCGCGTCTATGGCCCGCGAAATCGCCTCTGGCACGGTTTGGCTGCGGGATTTGGCCAGCTTAACCAAAAGCGGCAGATTGGCGCCGTAGAGCACCCGGCGATTGGCACAATTGCAGGCAGAGAGTGAAAGGTTGGACGGCGAACCGCCAAACATATCGGTGACAATCACCACGCCGCCGCCAATATCCACCCCATCTGCCGCTTGGCAAATTTCAATCCGCTTGGCTTCACGGTCGCAATCTGCGCTGATCGCAACCGCTGCAATGCCCCGTTGCGCGCCCACAACATGTTCGACCGCCGCCTTATATTCGGTGGCCAGCCCGCCATGCGCTACGATAACGATACCTATCAACTGCTCAAAACCTTAGAGTCTGAAGTGTCCGACGGAGCCGCTTGTTCCAGCAGCTCTCTATGTCGTATGCTCACATGCCAGCCGCGCAATTGCAATTCTTTCTGTAACATTTCAACCATTGTGACGGATCGATGTTTGCCGCCCGTACAGCCAAAGCCAATGGCCAGATGCGAACGCCCCTCGGCCACATGGGCTGGAATTACAAGATCGATCAAATCGAGCACCTTTTGTTTGAAGGCCGGAAAATTACCGTCTGCGGCCACATAGGCCTGCACCTTGGGACTGCGGCCGTCTTCTGCTCTGAGATGTTCATCCCAATAGGGGTTACGCAGGAACCGGCAGTCAAACATCATATCAATGCCCCGCGGTGTGCCGCGTTTATAAGAGAAGGACTGCACAGAAATCGCCATTGGATTGCCAGTGTCCGGGACGAAATAGCGGGTGACCTCCGCACGCAGGTCATGGGGCGACATTTGTGTGGTATCGATCAAAACATGGGCTCTGACACGCGCCGGCTGCATCAAGTCCATATCCAGCAAAATCCCCGCAA
This sequence comes from Planktomarina sp., assembly GCA_016780825.1. GTDB lineage: Bacteria > Pseudomonadota > Alphaproteobacteria > Rhodobacterales > Rhodobacteraceae > Planktomarina. The sequence goes on from JADHLF010000026.1 coordinate 10,891, forward strand.
GCGCTGCGCCATCTGGTGACAGGTGGTGCCGGCGCCGCGTCTCGGAGAACCGGCGGATCAGCACATCCACAGAGCAATCCAAATAAAGCACCTCAAGCACCAATGACGGATTGGCCGACAATGTCGCAATTGTATCCATCATTTGAGCGGTTGAAAAATCACGATTCCGCGTATCAAGGCCCAGAGCAATCGGCCGGCTGAGGCCCGGCGTTTCGAACAATCTCGGCGCAAGAGTCAAAGGCATATTATCAATCGATTCAAAGCCTGCATCTTCCAAAGCATTGATCGCGGTTGTTCGCCCGGCCCCAGATGGGCCGGTCACGAGCACCACATGCACCGGTTGCGTCTTGTCAGTCATAGGCTGCAAATCCATTTTCAAGCAAAAGCAGAAGCGCCGCAGCGCGCGGCACTTCCGGCCCACCGGGAATAACCGAGACTCGATGCCCCAATCTTGTGACTTCCTGAACAAAAGGCAAGCGGCGATCACAAGTTTGTGACAGATCGATGCAAAACTTTAGCGACGCCTCGGGCGTATATGCGCAAGACAGAAGGCCAAGGCCGCGCGCCTCAATGCGCCCTGCAACAGGATCCGCCACCTGCAGGCGCAAACCGTTCTGCGAAGCGCGCAGCCAGACGCGATCATCTGAAACCAACTCAGCCCCCAGCGCCAGCATTTCAATCGCAAGGCTGGATTTGCCTGCGCCTGAAGGTCCAAGCAGCAGCAACCCGCAGCCGCCCAATGACACGGCAGTGCCATGCAACAGCAACGCCGCATCGTCATTGCTGTAATTTTTCCAGGCATCATAGCTCATGATATTAAACCGGCAGACCGAACAAAAAGCGCGCGCCGAAGGCTGGGCCCTGTCCAGAAGGCTGAACCGGCTCTGCGCGAATGACACCTGAATGGGCCGCTATAATCTTTGCCGCCTCCGCAAGACCCGCCGTGAAGTCCTGGGCATCCTGCCCGCCCGTTCGGGTCAAATCTCCGGTCCCGAATAGGGTTTGGCTCAAACCTTCTGGCAACGGTGGGCCTGTATCTTCGACCACCACCAGAACCATGCGATCTTGGATCCGCGTCCAGATGCGAATTTCATCCCCCCAGGCGCATCTTTGAATGGCATTTGATAGAAAGGCTGACAAGATATCTCCCACAGCCATCGGCAGGCCTTCAATTATTACCGGCACTTTTGGCGTCGACTGTGTCAAAACCAGACCCCGCGTCGCCGCCGCCGGGCGCAGCGCAGCCACCCGGCCGGTGATCAATGAAATCAATTCAAACCTTTCCTTCTTGACCATCTTGGGACGGGGCGTCTCTTTGACCGCCGCGGGCTCTGGCGCCGCCGCTTGCTGAAGCGGCACTGTCGCCCGCTCCAAACGCAGCAAATCATTATCAATCACATCCAGAAGTTTTGCTGATGCCGAAGGGTCTTGTTGAAGGCGCAAAGCTTTGATCGCGGATTTCATCGAGGTCATTGGGTTGGCGATTTCATCCGCCATCTCCGCAACAGCGGCCTCCGCCTCTCGAATGCGCAAGAAAAGCCCGCCGATCGTCTGGTGCAGCGCCGCAGACAGACGACCAATACTGTCTCTGCGCTGCTGCAAACTCGGCTCTGCGATATCTTTGGCCCCCACCCCATCGCGCAGCTGATTGGAAAACCGTTCCAGAGCGTCGGCCATGCGGTTGACCGGACCGAACATCACACAGACGCTCACCACCGAAAGAATGATCGCAAAAGCCACGGCTGCGAAAAGCAAGCGCAGGGCCAATTCCAGAACCATTCTCCGCTCGCCGGGATCGCTGACCTTGCCTGGATATCCAAGGACGAGGCCACCCACCATCTTTTGACCATGCACGATGGGTGTCGCCACCCAGATCTGGTCCCCAATGCTTTGGCTCTGGGTCTCTCGCGGCGCCACGGGCGCATGGATCACCGCCGAGACCACAGACGCCACCGGGTCTGACCGGTTCATCGCCATCGCATTCTGGCCGGAAATTTGTGCATAGATCTCAGCCAAATGATCCAGCGACACCGGTTCGGGCGGTCCCAGCCAGACAGGCCACGCGCCAGGGAATGGCAAGGCAGACTGCGCCTTAAGACTGTGTCCGGGCGTCAGAGTGCGCAGCTCACCCTGCGGGCCGAAGGCGATCACCTCAACACCGTCACGCAAAGTGATGGTTTCGAAAATCTCCTCAAGATCTGCCCCGTCATCCTGCACAAGATCCACCGGGACACGATGCGGCAACCGCCCCTCAACCACATGGGCGAGCAAAAGAACCTCAGTGGTCAATTGCGCGCGTTTGGCATCGCTGTGGTCAAGGTGGAGCTGCAACAGCCAAAACGCAGCGGCCGCCGGCAGCAAAAGCACCAGCAAATGGGAAAAGGTGATCCGGCGGGTCATGGGCGATCGGAGAATCCCCATAAACCATCGATTTCGACGGTAGACGATGAGATCATTCATTGCGACCATCCAATCCTGGCAAAGACCGAGACTTAACCTTCATTATATCGATAACCGATACCATAGAGTGTCTCAATTGCATCAAAACCTCCGTCCACCCGTCGCATTTTTTTGCGCAGCCGTTTGATATGGCTGTCTATGGTTCGATCATCGACATAGACCTGATCATCATAGGCCACATCCATCAGCTGGTCGCGGCTTTTGACAAAGCCCGGCCGGACCGCCAGCGCCTTCAGCAAAGCAAATTCCGTCACGGTCAACGCAACGGCCATACCGCGCCAAGTTACCCCGTGGCGCATCGGATCCATCGCCAAATGACCACGCACCATGATGGTCGTATCGTCCCCCTCTGGCGCCTGATCTCCCCCCAATATTTCCCAGCGTCGCAAAAGCGCGCGGATGCGCTCGAGCAAGACCCGCGGCGAACTTGGTTTTTTCACATAATCATCTGCCCCCATGCGCAGACCCAACACTTCGTCGATCTCATCGTCTTTCGCAGTGCAAAACATCACTGGGATGGTCGACACCTGCCGCAGCCGTTGCAACACATCCATACCATCGAGACCTGGCAGCTTGGCTTCCAGCAACAGAATATCCGGCAGAGATTTTGACAAGGACTCCCAAGCGGCAAGCCCATCGAAATAGCACTCGACTTCAAACCCTTCGGCTTCAAGCATCATGGAGAGCGACATCATGTAGCTGCGATCATCATCGACAAGAACTATTCTTGGCATAGGTATCGTCCTCTGATCGGCTCAACATTTTAACACTGATATCTGCCACCACTTTCTTTAGTTTTGCCGATCGGCGCAATAAGCAACCACGAATCAGCCTGAAACTCACAGCACTATCATCTGCAATTCGCTTCGATGACGTTAATTTCGCCGAGGTCCAAAAAATTATTGCGCCAAACTGCCACTGATTGCGCTAACGATGCGATCCGATACTGTTGATGGTTTGCCGAGGCATGTTAAAGGCTGTTTGTAAGATGCATTCCTTAGGAGCAATGGCATGACCAATGGACGCGTAAACCCCCAATTCACCCTCGAAGATCAAGGCATCACTGGGCTGGGGACTGTCTATTATAACCTGCTGGAACCCACGCTCATCGAACAGGCTTTGGCTCGAAAAGAAGGCACGCTTGGCAAGGGCGGCGCCTTTTTGGTGTCCACCGGCAAATTTACCGGCCGGTCTCCGAAAGACAAACATGTGGTAAAAACCGCTTCTGTTGCCAATAGCATTTGGTGGGAAAACAATGCCGAAATGTCTGAGGCGGGTTTTGAGGCGCTTTACGAGGATATGATCGCTCACATGCAGGGGCGTGATTATTTTGTGCAAGACCTTTTTGGCGGCGCAGATCCCGCCAACCGCCTCGATGTGCGCATGGTGACAGAGCTGGCCTGGCATGGGCTGTTTATTCGCCATATGTTGCGCCGGCCTGATGCGGAGGAGCTGGAAGAATTTACAGCCGATTGGACTGTGATCAATTGCCCCTCCTTCCAAGCAAACCCCGAGCGCCACAATTGCCGCTCTGAAACGGTTATTGCGATGAATTTCGACCGCCGGATCATCTTGATTGGCGGCACGGAATACGCAGGCGAAAACAAAAAATCTGTCTTCTCACTGCTCAACTACCTGCTGCCTGAAAAAGGCATTATGCCGATGCATTGCTCGGCCAATCATGCCCCTGGCAACCCCGTGGATACGGCAGTGTTCTTTGGCCTGTCGGGCACGGGCAAAACCACGCTTTCAGCGGATCCCTCCCGCGTGTTGATTGGTGATGATGAGCACGGCTGGTCTGATCGCGGCACCTTCAATTTTGAAGGGGGGTGCTATGCCAAGACCATCAATCTGAGTGCAGAAGCCGAGCCAGAAATCTTCGCCACCACCTCGAAATTCGGCACGGTCATTGAAAATATGGTCTATGATCCCGAAACCAAAGAGCTGGACTTCGATGATGACAGCCTAACGGCCAATATGCGCTGCGCCTATCCTCTGGACTACATCTCAAATGCTTCGCCCACAGCGCTCGGCGGGCATCCAAAGAACATCATTATGTTGACCTGTGACAGCTTCGGCGTTTTGCCACCGATTGCGCGATTGACGCCAGCGCAGGCCATGTATCACTTTTTATCGGGCTTCACCGCCAAAGTCGCAGGCACTGAGCGCGGGGTGACAGAACCGCAGCCGACCTTCTCAACCTGCTTCGGCGCCCCCTTTATGCCGCGCCGTCCTGAGGTTTATGGCAACCTTCTGCGCGCAAAAATCGCCAAACATGGTGCAACCTGCTGGTTGGTGAATACCGGTTGGACCGGCGGCGCTTATGGAAAAGGCAGCCGTATGCCAATCCGTGCGACCCGCTTGCTGCTCAGCGCCGCGCTCGATGGCACGCTGGCCAATGGCACATTCCGCACCGACCCAAATTTTGGCTTTGACGTGCCGACCTCCGTGCCAGGCGTGGCAGATCTCTTGCTCGAGCCCAGACGGACGTGGGAGGACAAGGGCGCCTATGACGCGCAGGCCGAAAGGCTCGTCGCAATGTTCAGCGAAAATTTCAAACAATATCTGCCCTATATTGACGATGACGTGCGTGCCATCGCATTGGGCGGCTAGATCGGCACATTCGGCTGCGGGGTCATCCGATCACATCACCCCGCGGCGGATCAAATTCAGGCCCGCCAAGATTAAAACGCTCAAGGTCGCGATGCGAAACATATTTTGATTGATACGATCTTGAATTTGAAACCCGATCCATATGCCCAAACAGGCAGGAGCAATCGCAAAGACACCAAGGCCCAAAGCCTGAGGTGTTGCGATGCCTGAACCGAGGTGGCCGAATAACAGCAGCACGGCCCCAAGGCCATAAATCACACCCTGCGCCCGCATCTGTGCCTGCTTTTCCAGTTGATAGGTGGACAGGTACATGACCGTCGGCGGGCCCCAAACTCCCGAAATCCCACCGCCAATGCCAGCGATCACCGCACAGGCAAAGGACAAACCCGCCCCGCTCCGCCCTTGGGGCTTCCAGCCGCTCAGCATCAAACTGGCGAATCCCACAACCAAGATCCCAAGGCAGAGAAAGAACACGTCCTGTGACAGAAGCGGCACAAGCTGGGTGGTTGCCAAAAGCACGCCATAACCCAGCCCCAAAAACCAACGATGATCATAGAGCGACCGAAGCGCTGCCGAAAAACCCTGTCGGCCCGCCTGCCAACCATTGGTGACAAGCGTGGGAAGAATCAAAATTCCCAACGCCAAATCTGGGCCGACAATAATGGTCATGCCGGTGATAAAGATCATCGGCATGGCAAAGCCAACAATCCCTTTTACCATGCCTGCAATCACGGCTGTGGCTGCAATCATGAGGAGTAAATTCGGAGTAGACAGGCTCAATACATCGGTCATATGTGCAGCATAGCGGCAGGAGTCTGGCACCGCACTGCAATTCGACTGCGACATAATACTTCAAAATAGCATTTTCTTTTGAATGAAAGTTGTGCTGCGGCTGCAAACAACCTAGGTTGCTCCGAAAGCACTCACGCGCGACCGCAGAAATAGGATGTGAACATGACAGCTCCGGCCATTCTTCCAAATTTGCTCTCTCTCACCGCCGAGGCTCTGCCTGCGGCTCAAGCGGTCTGCGAAGCGGCCCGCATGCGCCTGCGCGACATGGTCAGTGCCGACGGGCGGGTGCAAAACACGCTGATTGAAGATCACCAAACCGCAGCGCATGGCTTTGCCTGGCTGGCCACCTATGTGCAGAGTCTCCAGCAAATGCAGAGCTGGGCTGAGGCTTTGCAAGCGCAGCAAAAATTCGGTGAGACCGAACAGCTGATTCACCAAATCGCTTTTGGCGAATATCTTTGCCAATTGACCGGTGGCATTCCGATGAATCAGACAGAAGTCATTCGCTTACAAGACATGGGCCTCACCTCAGAAGCGGCGGCGCCGCTCACCACCGGTGCCGCAGCCCAATTGGCGCGCGAAGGCAACACGCAAGCCGCGCGGTTGCGTCTGGTCGCCTTAATGCAGGAATTTGAAGCCAATACGATCCTCGGGGCCTCTGGCCTGGACGAAGAGCTTGAGATGATCCGCGAACAGTTCCGCCGCTATGCCATCGAAAAGGTCGAACCCTTCGCCCATAAATGGCATCTCAAAGACGAGCTGATCCCAATGGAGGTCATTGATGAACTGGCTGAAATGGGTGTCTTTGGTCTGACAATCCCGGAGGAATACGGTGGGTTCGGCCTGTCAAAGGCCTCCATGTGCGTGGTCAGTGAAGAATTGTCCCGGGGCTATATCGGTGTCGGCTCACTCGGCACTCGGAGCGAAATTGCCGCCGAGCTGATTATCGCCGGCGGGACCGAAGCGCAGAAAGAAAAATGGCTGCCCGCATTGGCCAGCGGGGAAAAACTGCCCACAGCGGTGTTCACCGAGCCAAACACCGGATCAGATCTTGGCGCCCTGCGCACCCGCGCCGTCAAATCCGGGGACGATTGGAGCGTGACGGGCAATAAGACTTGGATCACCCATGCCACGCGCACCCATGTCATGACCTTGCTGGCCCGTACGGATCCAGACACCACAGATTACAAGGGCCTGTCCATGTTCTTGGCCGAAAAAACGCCGGGAACTGAAGAGGTTCCTTTTCCAAGCGACGGCATGACCGGTGGTGAGATTGAGGTGCTGGGCTATCGCGGCATGAAAGAATATGAGCTGGCCTTTGATGGGTTTCTAGTAAAGGGGGAAAACCTTTTGGGCGGACAAACCAGCAAAGGGTTTAAGCAGCTAATGGAAACCTTCGAAAGCGCCCGCATTCAGACTGCCGCGCGGGCAGTGGGGGTGGCGCAATCGGCGCTTGATCTGGCCTATCGTTACGCCATGGATCGCAAACAATTTGGCAAATCCCTGATCGCCTTTCCCCGCGTGGCCAATAAATTGGCAATGATGGCGGTGGAGCTGACGGTGGCGCGGCAGTTGACCTATTTCAGTGCCTTCGAAAAAGATGAGGGCCGGCGTTGCGACATAGAGGCGGGCATGGCCAAACTTTTGGCTGCGCGTGTCGCCTGGGCGGCCGCTGATAACGCGCTGCAAATCCATGGCGGCAATGGGTTTGCATTGGAATATAAAATTAGCCGTGTGCTCTGTGATGCGCGCATCTTGAACATCTTCGAAGGCGCGGGGGAAATTCAGGCGCAGGTCATCGCGCGGCGCCTCTTAGGCTAGGCAAGCCTCCAACACAGGGGATCTTGTGGAAAGATTATTGACCAAGGGCGCGATGCGTGGGACTAATTTTTAAAGCTGCCAGAGTTCTGCGTGGCGAGATACGTCTGGAAAAAGCTATGATCTTAAATGTTCTGACACTGGCCGCTGCGCGCGCAGCTCAGGGGTCGCCAAAACGCGGTGCTGATCTTGCCAGCCTCTGCCGCCACCTGCACGGGTTGGCGCAATGAGTTTCTTTAGCGAATTGGTCTCGACACTTTTTGAACGCCGCTATCAAAAATTTTTGTCGAAAGAGGCTGAGGCGCGCAGCACCACCGATCTGGCCCGTGCACTTTTGGGCAGTATTGGCGAGGTCTCTGGTGTGGCCATGGCCCATACAATTCTGGATCGCTACGAGGCCATGACTGCGCATGAAAAATTGACCTTTTTCGAGTTCATGACCCATGAGCTTGAAATAGACCCCGAAGAGGTGATCCGCAGCCTCAAAGCCTATAAAGCCAATCCAAACAAAGACACCTATCGCAATTTTTCCATCGCCAGCGAGCCCAAACGCCAAGAGCTGGCGCGGCGGCTCAATCAGGTGCCTGGTGCGACGGGGCAATTGGTGCAACTGCGCAAAGACCTCCTACAGGTCATCAAAGACCGGCCCGATTTGGGGCCTTTAGATGTGGATCTGAAGCACCTTTTCGCCTCCTGGTTCAACCGTGGTTTCTTGGTCTTGCGCCCGATAAATTGGAGCAGCCCCGCGGATATTTTGGAAAAAATCATTGCCTATGAGGCCGTGCATGCCATCGACAGTTGGGATGATTTGCGCCGCCGACTCAAACCTGAAGATCGGCGCTGCTTTGGGTTTTTCCACCCATCCATGCCCAATGAACCGCTGATTTTTGTGGAGGTTGCACTGACGAAGGGCATTCCCAATTCTATCCAAGACCTGCTGACAGATGACCGCGAAGCCATCAGCGCCGGCGATGCCGATACGGCCGTTTTCTATTCCATCTCCAATTGCCAAGCCGGGTTGGCCGGCATTTCCTTTGGCAATTCCCTGATCAAACAAGTGGCCGCGGACTTGGCGCAGGATTTGCCGGGGCTGTCCACATTTGTCACCCTATCGCCGATCCCGAGCCTAAACCGCTGGCTAAAACAAGCGGATCTTCCCAAGGGCATTGAAAATCAAAGCGCCTCGCTTGCAGCCTATTATTTGCTGGAAGCCAAGACCGCCGATGGCAGCCCCTATGATCCGGTGGCGCGGTTTCACCTGGGCAATGGCGCGCGCATTCATGCAGTGCACACCGGTGCCGACACCTCGGCCAATGGCTTGGCGCAATCCAATGGAACCATGGTCAATTACCTTTACGATCTTGCAAAAATTTCTCACAATCACGAACAATTTGTGAAAGATAAAACTGTGGTGGCCTCTGCACCCGTGCGCACGCTGAGCGCCTCGGTGCGGACCAAAATAACAGGGAAGTGACATGGCCAATCCACTTTATGACGCCTTATTCGGTCGCCATTCGGGACAGGCGACTGTCTTTTTGCAAATGCAGGATGGCACGGTGCTCACCCATGGCCAATTTTTGCAGCAAGCGGCGCAATATGCCCATGTCTTAACCGAATTTGGCCTGCGCCCCGGTGATCGGGTGGCGGTACAGATTGAAAAATCTCCGCAGTCCTTGGCCATCTATGCTGCCTGCGTGCAAGCCGGCCTGATATTTTTGCCGCTGAACACCGCCTATACCGCGCATGAGCTGGCCTATTTCGTGGAAGACAGCGGCGCGCGGGTGGTTATTTGTGATCCCAAATCCCGAGAGGCGCTGGCTCCGATTGCCTTGGCCACCGGGGCGCAGCTGGAAACTTTGGATGCCGCAGGCGAAGGTAGTTTTGCGCAAAAGGCGGCACCGCAGCCCAGACAGTTTGCAACCGTTCCGCGTGAGGCGGAGGATTTGGCCGCCTTCCTCTACACCTCTGGCACGACCGGTCGATCAAAGGGCGCGATGCTGACGCAGAACAACCTTCTGTCCAATGCCGAGGTCCTCACCCGCCATTGGGCCTTCAGCGCCACGGATGCGCTGTTGCATGCTCTGCCGATCTTTCACACCCATGGGCTGTTTGTGGCGACCAATATTGCCCTATTGTCTGGCTGCAAAATTCTCTTTCTGCCAAAATTTGACCTCGAGGCCATTCTCGCTTTGATGCCGCAAGCAACCTGTATGATGGGCGTGCCGACCTTTTACACCAGATTGCTTGATGATCCACGCTTCAATAGGGCGCTGTCCCAGCACATGCGGCTCTTTATCTCCGGCAGTGCACCGCTTCTGGCGGAGACCCATAAGCTGTTTGAAGAGCGCAGCGGTCATCGCATCCTTGAGCGCTACGGCATGACAGAAACCAATATGAGCACCTCAAACCCCTATGAGGGCGAACGCCGCGCCGGCACAGTGGGCTTTCCGCTCCCAGGAATTGAGTTGAAAATCACCGACAGCACCACGGGCGAGACCTTGCCGCAAGGGGAGATCGGTGAGATCGAAGTGCGCGGACCGAATGTCTTTAAGGGCTATTGGAATATGCCCGAGAAAACCGCCGAAGAGCTGCGCAAGGACGGGTTTTTCCTCACTGGGGATTTGGGCAGGATTGATCCCGATGGCTACGTCCATATTGTTGGCCGCAATAAAGATTTGATTATTTCGGGCGGATTTAACATCTACCCCAAAGAAATTGAGACGGTGCTGGATGCGCAAGAGGGCGTGTTGGAAAGCGCCGTAATTGGTGTTCCCCATCCAGATTTTGGCGAAACCGTGCTGGGGCTCCTCGTCCCTACCGGTGATCGCACGCCCGATCTGGACGCGATACAAAGCCATATCGCGACGAGTCTGGCCCGCTTCAAACTTCCCAAGAAACTGATCCTCATGGCCGAGCTGCCGCGCAATACGATGGGCAAGGTGCAAAAAAATGCCCTGCGCGATCAGTTCCGCGATCTATTCACCAAACCCTGACCCGCGCTTACAAAAAGCGGTTCACCAGATTTTCCAAACGCTCTTGGCGGCCAGATTTTGGCTCTGGATTGACATCCTCAGCCACCACCCGCGCAGAAATTTGCTCAAAATCACTGCGCAAAAGCGCCTGACCCTCCGCACTGTCCCAACCGGCATAGCGTTCTGCGCGCGCCGCCTCAAGCTGGCCGTCCTCGAGCATGGCCGCGGCGGCCTTTAGCCCGGCTGCGCAGATATCCATCGCACCCACATGAGCGAGAATCAAATCTTCTGGATCCAGAGATTGGCGCCGCAACTTCGCATCAAAATTGGTGCCGCCGGTGGTGAACCCCCCAGCCTTTAACACCTCGTAATAGGCCAAAGCGGTTTCAGGGACATTGTTGGGAAATTGATCCGTATCCCAACCCGATTGATAATCATTGCGATTCATATCTATGGAGCCAAAAATGCCCAAGGCGCGCGCCATGGCAAGCTCATGCTCAAAGGAATGCCCCGCCAGGATCGCATGTCCCTGCTCAATATTGACCTTAACTTCCTTCTCCAGACCAAAGTCTTTCAAGAAACCATAGACCGTGGCAACATCATAATCATATTGGTGCTTTGTCGGCTCTTGCGGCTTGGGTTCGATCAAAATAGCGCCTTTGAAGCCAATTTTATGCTTATACTCCACAGCCATCTGAAGCATTCGCCCGGCCTTTGCGCGCTCACGGGCCAAATCCGTGTTCAGTAAGGTCTCATATCCCTCACGCCCCCCCCAAAGCACATAGTTTTCACCGCCGAGCTTTACGGTCGCATCCATACAGCTCTTGATTGTGGCAGCGCTAAAGGCAAAAACATCAGGATCCGGGTTTGTCGCCGCCCCTGCCATAAAGCGCCGATGGGAAAACAAATTTGCAGTGCCCCAAAGCAAGCGGGTCTCTGAAGTTTCCATTTTTAGGGCGAAATACTCCACCATCTCTTCCAGATTGCGGGTGTTTTCCGCAAAATTCCGCCCCTCTGGGCGCATATCGGCATCGTGAAAGCAAAAATAGGGCACACCAAGAATATCAAACATCTCAAAGGCCACATCCGCCTTGAGCTTGGCCAAAGCCATTTCGGAACCGAACCAAGGTCGATCAAAACTGCGTCCACCAAAAGGATCCCCGCCCTCCCATGCGAAGGAATGCCAATAGGCCACAGCGAAGCGCAAATGCTCTTTGAGGCTTTTGCCCATAACTTTTTCATCTGAGTTGTAATGACGAAAGGCAAACTCATTGTCGGTTTGCGGTCCTTCATATTGAATTTTAGGAATTCCTTGGAAGAAATCAGTCATCGAACACCTTTTTATGACAGGTTCATACCTATGATCGGGCCAGAGTGGCACATCTTGAGACGGGCGCAAAGCCCCATCCTTAGCGGGCCAGAGATCCGCCAAGCCCTTTGAGCGCGTGATAGGCCGCGCGATAGGCGCTCAGACCTGACATGAACTCATCGGTGAGCCCTGGAACGGGATCTATCACCCGGGCAATATTCGGAGCATAGGCCACGTCGCTCACTTTGGCACCGGCGGCCATCATAGCCAGCCGCGCCGCGCCGAAAGCCGCACCAAAATCTCCGGAGACCGGCAACTCGATGGGCAGCCCCAAGATGGTCGCAATCGCCTGTACCCAATAGTCAGATTTCGAGCCGCCACCCACGGCGAGCAAACGCTCTATCTTTGTTCCCGTTGAGGTCAGCGCATCAAAGCTGTCACGCACCGCATAGGTGACCCCTTCCATCACCGCCCGCGTCATGGCGGTGTGATCCGTGCTGTGGTCAAGGTTTAGAAAACTGGCGCGGATCGCCGCATCATTATGCGGCGTGCGCTCCCCGCCGAGATAGGGCAGGAACAGCGTCGAGGACGGCGCTTGCAGCGGGCCAAGCCCGGCGGTCATATCCTCTGGCGCCGCGCCCAACACGCGGCCAAACCAACTCAAAGCATCCGAGGCCGCCAAAATTACCCCCATTTGGTGCCAAGTCTGCGGCACCGCGTGACAAAAACTATGCACCGCGCTGGCCGGATCGGGCTGATAGGCATCACTGGCCGCGAATAGGACGCCAGAGGTGCCGAGGCTCACAAAGGCCTCACCACCGCGCACCACGCCCACACCAATCGCGCTGGCCGCGTTGTCTCCACCGCCACCGGCAATAAGGACATCCGAGCGCATGCCCCAGCGCGCCGCGAGATCCGGGCGCAGCATGCCCGAGGGTTCGGAGCCCTCCACAAGATCGGGCATTTGTGCGCGTTGCAATCCTGTCGCCTCGAGCAGCTCATCGGACCAAGCCCGCGCGCCCACGTCAAGCCAAGAGGTGCCAGCCGCATCCGACATCTCGGCGATATGCTCACCGGACAACCAAAGGCGCAGATAATCTTTCGGCAAAAGAACCTTGGCCACTTTGACAAAAATCTCAGGTTCCCACCGCCGCACCCAGGCCAGCTTTGGCGCGGTAAAGCCAGGGAACACGATATTGCCGGTCAGTTTGCGAAAGATCGGATTGCGATCCATCGCGTCCGCCTCAGCCGCAGCCCGGGTGTCGTTCCACAAAATACAGGGACGCACCACCCGATCTTGCTCATCCAGCAACGTCGCCCCATGCATGTGACCCGAAAGACCAATGGCGCGCACGGCGCTCAAATCGGCCTGCGCGGCCAAGGACGACAAAACCGCTTCCGCAGCCTCCAGCCAGTCTCGCGGCGCTTGCTCTGACCAGCCGGCCTTGGGCCGGGTGACCTGCAAGGGCGCAGTGGCTTCGGCACAAAGAGTTTGGGCATCGTCAATGACGATGCCCTTTAAACCTGAAGTCCCAAGATCTAAACCAATATACATAGGTTAACTGGCTTCTTTCGGATTTTTGCCAAGAATGATCATCGACAGAATATCATCTTCGGTCACATCCGCAACACGCTCCGTACCGACCAATTGCCCGTTCTTCATCACGCTGGCCCGATCGCAGAGTTTCATGACGTTGTGAATGTCATGCTCAATTAGGAAGATCCCCAAGCCTTGCTTTTTCAGCTCCTGAATAAGCTGCGCCACCATTTCACTCTCTTGCGGGCCAAGGGCCGCCGTCGGCTCGTCCATAATCAGGATTTTAGCATCAAAATAAACCGCCCTCGCAATCGCAACCGATTGACGCTGTCCACCCGATAGGGCGGAAACAGGTTCCGAAAATTTGGTGAAATTCGGATTGAGACGGCCCATGATTTGGCGCGTCTCAGCTTCCATCTTGCTGTCGTCCAAAAACCCGCCGGGACCGACAATCTCGCGGCCCAAAAACAGATTGGACGCCGCATCAAGGTTATCGGCCAAAGCCAGCGTTTGATAGATGGTTTCAATATTGTGCCTGCGCGCGTCACGCGGGTTGTTGATCACCACTTTCTTGCCGTTGATATAGACATCGCCCGAGTCGGCCTTATAGGCGCCGGAGAGGCATTTGATCAAAGTGGACTTGCCTGCGCCATTGTGGCCCAAAAGCCCAACCACCTCACCCGGATAGAGATCAACGCTGACCCGATCCACCGCTTTAATGCCGCCGAATGCGATCGAGATATCCTTCAACTCGACCAAAGGAGTGCCTGAATTGCTCATGATCTGTCTCCTCACTTCACGCGTTTATTGTAGAGAATGTCGAGATAGACCGCGAGCACGAGAACCATACCCACCACGATCCGTTGAATGGCGCTGTCAAACCCGATGAGCACCATGCCCGATTGCAAGCTTTGCATCACCAAAGCCCCCAAAATCGCACCGTAGATTTTACCAACGCCGCCAGCCAGCGAGGTGCCGCCAATCACCGCGGCGGCAATCACATAAAGCTCGTCAAGCGTGCCCAATGCGTTGGTTGCGGAATTAAGGCGCGCCGAGGCGATGATTGCTGCAATGGCGGTCAATGTGCCCATCAAGGCGAATACTTTAAGCGTCACCCAGCGGGTATCGATCCCGGCCAAGGCGGCGGCCTCCGGGTTGCCACCGATGGCAAAGACGTAGCGACCAAACCGGGTGCGCGTGACCAAAATGGTCATGGCAATACCAACTGCAATTAGGATCAAAACCGGAATGGCAAAGCCATGAGAGATAAAGGTGCCTTCAAGGTCTTGCCCGATCTTAGCACCATATTGGCGCACGATGCCCTTGGGCCAAGGATAAGAGTTCACCAACATCACAGCCCCGATGATCGTGGCCCATCCCACAAGGGCTAATAAGGCCTCGGCCCAAAGCGGGCGCAGGCGGAAATTGTGCAGCACCCGCGATTTGCGGCCCGAATAGATAATATAAGCCACGCCGATACAGGCCAATATCCCAACAATCCAACTGCCCGTCGCGCCAACGGCGCCATAAGGACCACCGCCCAGAAGCGCAAACTTGCTGTCCACAGGTGAGATTGTCCGACCACCGGCCGATAAAAACGCCATGCCGCGCCAGATCATCAATCCGCCCAAAGTCACAATAAAGGCAGGAATTTCACGATAGGCAATCAGCCACCCATGCAGCGCCCCAATCAATGTGCCAACGATCAAGCCGCAGATCACCGCAATAATCCAGATGGACCAATGACCCAGCCCCACAAGATGCGGCAGCACCTCAACTTGCAAAAGCCCCATGGACATCGCGATGACGCCAATCATTGATCCCACCGAGAGGTCAATGTTCCGCGTGACGATCACCAACACCATGCCGGTTGCCATGATCCCAATGGACGAGGTTTGCACCGATAGATTCCAAAGATTGCGCGGCGTCAAAAAAGCTCCAAAATTATTGAAGATCACACCGTAAAGGTGAAATCCTCCCCAAATCAGTGCCAATGCGCCCAACATGCCCAGCAGGCGGGTGTCTATCTCAGTGTCGCTCAAAAAGCGCGCCATCAAGCCCTGTGGGCTTTTGGCTGCGGCCTTCGATGTCGAAGTATCAGTCATGGGGGATCCAAAATAGCTATGGGCGCAACTCTGATCAACATGGAGCCAGCGCGCAGACAGAGGTCTGCCAAGGCTACTCGAACATGTCCAAATCAAACGGCCAAAGAATAAAAGGAAGGGCGCCGACCCAAGACTGGATCGGCGCCGCAGATCTTAGCGTTTAGTTACAGCCGTCAACGCCTGGCAGAGCACCGGCACAGGCCTGCTCTTTGGTGATGTGACCGCCGTTGATCGCAACGCTCAGGTTGTCGCGTGTCAAAGGTGTTGGATCGAGAAGGATTGCATTGATTGCAATACCTTTTTCGCCACCGGAGAACTTAGTTGCACCTTCGATGGCATCCATGGATGTACCCGAAGCCAGAGCAGAGGCAATCTCGCCAGCCGCTTTACCCAGATCGCGGGCATCTTTCCAAACCGACACAGTTTGCGTGCCGCGTGCCACGCGGTTGATCGCTGCAAGGTCACCGTCTTGACCGCCCACTGGGATCACAAGACCCTGTGCGGACAGCGCGGCAACAACACCGCCGGCCATACCGTCATTTTCTGACAGTACCGCATCAACGTTATTGTCATTGGCTGTCAGGATTTGCTCCATGTTTTTCTGAGCATTTTCTGGCTTCCATCCGTCGGAGAAAGATTCGCCAACGATTTTAATTTTGCCCGCATCAACATCTGCACCGATGACTTCCATCATACCTTGCAGCAAGAACATCGCGTTTGGATCGCCTGGATCGCCCTTGATGATCGCATAGTTGCCAGTTGGCTGTACCGCTTGCACAGATTTCGCAATGATGCGGCCAACGCCGATATTGTCGAATGTCAGGTAGAATGTGCGGTCATCTTCGATCAAACGGTCATAGCCGATCACTGGGATGCCTTCGTTTGCAGCGGCTTCAATAGCAGGTGCAATTGCGTCTTTGTCCCAAGCGTTGATCACCAAAGCGTCGACGCCCTGTGTGATCAGAGCTTCAATGTCGGTCAACTGTTTGGCGGATGATGATTCCGCATCTGCGGAAACATAGGTGTTGCCAGCCGCTTCAATGGCGGCAACCATTGCTGCTTCGTCAATTTTCCAGCGCTCTTCTTGGAAACTTGCCCAAGACACACCGATGGTCATGCCCTCTGCAAAAGCAGCGGACCCTGTAAAACCAGCTGCCGCGACGGCGGCTGCGATGATTAGCTTATTCATTGTAGTCCTCCCAAAAATTTAGCCCAATCGAGCAGACGCCAGATCCGAGCCACTTGGACATACTGCGCTATTTAATTCAGTTGTCAAATTAAAATTTACTATTTTTACGCGGCAAAATGTGTAAAATGGCAAATATCAGCCGGTGCAATTGCAAATAAATACAGGTTTTGCAGCATCGCTGAGATAATTCGGCAGCCTATAGTTCAAAGGGTGAATTTATGTTTGAGGATGGGTTTCATTCAGAAATCGAATCAGCTGCGCTGGCCACCGGATATGGGCCGATTCTGCGCACCTCGGCGCGCGAATCCTTCTCGCTGCGTCAACAGATCTTTGAACAGGTCCGCGCCAGTGGTCGTATTGCGCGGGCCACCATCGCCCGAAGCCTCAATGTCAGCCCGGGCTCTGTCACCGCACTGACTGCTGAATTAATCTCTGATGGTTTCTTGCGAGAGGTCGAAGGCGCGGCACGCGAAACCAGCCGGGGCCGCCCGCCGGTCGCTTTGGAGGTGGTGCCTGAAGCGCTGCGCGTGGTTGGGGTGAAACTCTCTGACGAAACCCATACGGCGGTCTTGACCGATCTGGCCGGCAATCTTCTGGCCAGCGCTGCCCTCGGCAGCAACACCGACAAGAAGACCGCAGCAGACCTGCTGAAAGACACAGAAAATCTAATGACCCAGCTGTGCACCTCGGCCGAGATCCCCATGGATACGATTTCCGCCATTGGCGTCGGGATTGCTGGGATCGTGGATTTTGAATCGGGCATGGTCGCCTGGTCTCCCTTGCTCAAAAACGCCGATGTGCCGCTGGGTCAGATCTTTGCTGATCATTTCGAAACTCCGGTGCGCATCGACAATGACGCCAATGTCCTGACCCTTGCGGAATTATGGTTTGGCGCGGGACGCGCGTTGAGCAACTTCGTTGTGGTGACGGTTGAGAATGGCGTCGGCATGGGCTTTGTCAGCGACAACCAATTGTTTCGCGGTGCCCATGGTATGGGGTTGGAACTGGGTCACACGAAAGTGCAGCTTGATGGCGCGCTGTGCCGATGCGGTCAACGCGGCTGTTTAGAGGCCTATTTGGCCGACTACGCCCTCGCCCGCGAGGCTTCCACCATCTTCGGATTGTCGCCAGAAACGCCACATAACCTGCCCGACGCGCTCAAATCGCTCTACGAAAAAGCCGCCAGCAGTGATCCGCAAATTCGCACCATTTTCAAGCGTGCAGGTCGATATCTCGCGGTGGCTTTATCAAATATTATCCACTTGTTAGATCCCGAATTGATTATTCTATCGGGCCAATTGATGCGCTATGATTTCCTCAATGCCAAGGAGATGCAGGCCGAAATGCGCGCGCTGGCACTCTATCACAGCCGCCATGAGACGCGGGTTGAGGTGCAAACTTGGGGAGATATGGTTTGGGCCCGCGGCGCAACGGCTCTTGCTTTGACCGAATTGACCCGCACTGTCATTGTCGAAGGGCGCCAAAAACTGTGAAATCTCTTTGGGTAATCTTATCTTGTCTCGCCGGAATTGGACAGGCCGAGCCGCTGTTTCGCGACCTCTCAAATCGCCTGCCTGAGCACCGCTATTTGGGGGGGTGGAACCATTTTGTCGGTGGCGGTGTGACCGTCATGGACTGCAATGGCGACGCGCTGCCCGACATCTTCGCCGCCGGCGGCACGGGGCCAGCCGGCCTATTTGTCAATCAAGGCAATTTCACCTTCGCCGCTCACCCCTTGCCCGACATCCGCGCCACCACAGGCTCCTATCCCATCGACATCAATGCCGATGGCTTCATGGATCTCTTCGTGCTGCGCATTGGGCAAAACATGATCTTAAAGGGTGGCCCAGACTGCAGCTTTACCCAGGCCACCACCGATTTTCCCCTCCTGCCCGCCGCCGATCAATGGTCGACCGCCTTTAGCGCCTGGTGGGTGGATGACGGGCGCCCGCATATGGCCGTGGGAAACTATGTGGATTTAAAAAACCCCGAGGGACCGTTTTTCGCCTGTGACAGCCATGAAATTCTCACACCACTTGCAGATGGGTATCACTCCGCCCCGCTGGAGCCAGGATTTTGCAGCCTCTCCATGTTGGCCACGAAAGATGCCAGCGGCGCGCGGCGCCTGCGCATCTCAAATGACCGGCAATACTATGTGCGCGGCGGATATGAGCAAATGTGGGATCTCACCGAGGGCCGGTTTCTGGAGGCCTCAGACGGTTGGGAAAAAATCTCTATCTGGGGTATGGGCATTGCCAGCCGCGACATCACCGGCGATGGGCGCGAAGAGGTCATGCTCACCTCCATGGGCGATCAGCTGATGCAAATCGCCCAGCCCGACGGCACCTATACCGCCGCTCCGTTTTCCATCGGAACCTATGCGCATCGCCCCTATTTCGGCGACGATGGGCGCCCGTCAACGGGCTGGCATGCGCAATTTGGCGATATGGACAATGACGGGCGGGCCGATCTGTTCATCTCCAAAGGCAATGTCGATCAAATGCCGTCCAATGCGATCAAAGATCCCAATAATCTTTTGATGCAGCAAGCGGATGGGACCTTTCGGGAAATGGGCCAAACTGCCGGTTTGGCCAGTACAGAACGCGGGCGCGGGGCTGCATTGGCAGATTTCGATGGTGATGGCCGGCTGGATGTATTGGTGCTGAACCGCCGCGCGCCAATGCAAATTTACCGCAACGAAACCCCAGATGCCGGCCATTGGCTGGCGGTGTCGCTCCTGCAACCGGGCGGCAATCGCCATGCGATCGGCGCAAGTGTCACCGTCAACGGCGATATGCAGCGCGCGATCATCGGGGGCGGTCATGCGGGCGGACAAGCCACTCCGCTGCATTTCGGCCTTGGCACCGCGACCCAGGCCGAGATCACCGTCGAATGGCCCAGCGGGCACATCACCCATCACAAAGCTGTGGCCAATCAAAGCGTCACGCTCAGCCCTTAGCATTCTGTGACCCAAAGGATCGCGGGCGCTGCCAAGCCAAAATACCGCCATGAGATGCCACCCCTTAGGAGCCATCACCAACTTTTCGCTATTTCTCTCTATCGTTGGGGTCAAATCGACATTATTTAAGACATCTGCATAACGCCATTTCAACATGAAATGAGGGCAGCGCCGGCCTGGGCGGGCGCCTGTGAGCGGTGGTGAAATCCCTGCAGAATTTGAGCAGTCACCATAGGTACCAGCATGCCCAGATGGTGAATGCGCCTGCCGGGGGGGCAGGCAGGCGCAGCCCGGTGTTGCCACCGGGCACAGTGTTTTGGCTTGGCGGCTGGGGTATGCAGAGGTCTTTATTTATGAATGGGCAGTTCAAGAAACGCTGGTTTGTCATACGGCGGCGGCACTGAATTCACACGGCAATTTTGTCTGTTTACGGCATCTGGAAATCAACCTATACATTTTGGCCATTAGATTGAATACTCAGACGGTTTTCCATGCTCATTGGCTTTGCACGCGTATCGACCGAAGATCAGAGCTTGGCTGTGCAGCATGATGCATTGCGCAGGGCGGGGCTGCCGATATGAGGTTTTTGCTTGTTGCAGTCCTGATGGTGCTGACCTGTGGCACTGCTCAGGCAGAAGAATACAATATCGGCGTGCGCCGCATCACCACAGAAGTTGCAGGTATCGAGGCACCGGTTCGGGTTTTCTACCCGACGCATGAGAGCGAAGCTGAAACAAGGTTCGGACCGTGGGAACTCTCGGTTGCCAGAAATTCCGCGCCTGCGTCAGGCCACTTTCCATTAATTGCGATCTCGCATGGCCTTAGCGGAAACGATTGGAACCATCACCTGTTGGCAAGTCGCCTGGTGAAAGCTGGCTTTGTTGTTGCAGCGGTTCGACACCCTGATGATCTTCTGCGGGTTGGGCAACCAGAGATCACAGTTCTCAGACCTCGTGAATTGACAGCTGCAATAGATGCTGTGCTGACAGACAGTCGCTTTGGCCCAATAGTCGATGCCGAGAGAATAGGTGCATTCGGGTTCTCTTTGGGCGGGTTCACAGTTCTTGTCGTTGCTGGCGGGCGCATCGAGTACGAAAAAATTGCCCGGCATTGTTCGAACGCTGAGAAAGATCCCGAATATTGTATTGGCGAAGAGGGCGGTGAGCCGTTGCCAATGTGGTTGCGAGCGCGCCGCTTGATTTATTCAATCCCCCAAGTAGATTTGACCGAGGATGTGCTTGATCCACGGATTGATGCTGTCGTTGCCGCCGCGCCGGTTGGCTTGCCGTTCAACGATATGTCCCGCGTTCAAATGCCCGTACTGTTGTATAGAGCTGGTTCCGATCATGCCCTTCGCGCCCCGTACCACGCCGAAAATGTTCACAAACTTCTCCCTGATGCTCACCGCTACGAGGTGATTGGCAACTTGCATCACTATGCATTCCTGTCACCCTTCCCCGACAGCATTACCGCCGAAGTTGGTGAGCCAGCGCAAGATCCAAGCGGATTTGACAGGAGTTTGTTTCTTGATGAAATCAACGATGAAATCGTCGATTTCTTTCGCGAAAATCTCATTCGCAAGTAACGTGGTTTGGCCCGGATAATTGCGGTCGCGATAAGCCAACCGCCAAGCCAAAACACTTTGCCCGGCGGCAACACCGGGCTGCGCCAGCCTGCCCCCCGGCAGGCGCTGCCCTCATTTCATGTTGAAATGGCCCTGTCAGAGGTCTTCTCTAAGGCGTCGGCACAGGCAAGCCGCTTGGCACGGCTTTGGGCACTCCGAGCCGGCCGGCGGTCATCGCGGGGTCGGTGAGACTGTGCAAAAAGGCTGTGATATCAGCAACGTCCTGCGCCTCAAGCTTCACAGGCGGCACCTGAGCCGCGGCTGAGATCGCTGCCACCTCTGCGGGGTCATCCATGATCCGCCAATCGGCCGCTTCAAACTCTGGCAAGACAACGCCGCTGCGATCATAGCTCTGAAGGGCCGCGCGCGGATCGGCATGGGCCGCCACAAAGCTGGCGAGATCCCCATAGGCCCCAGAATGCCCCCAAGGGCCAGTCAGCGCGACATTGCGCAAGGAGGGCGTGCGAAAGGCAAATCGATCCGCTTCGCGCCCGGTCACGCGGAACCGGCCTTCATCCCGCGCGTGGCGCTCAAACCGCGCCGCCTTGCCCGGTCCCAGCTGCGGTTGACCCATGGCGTGAAACCCAAAATCCGTTAGAAGTGGTCCGCTGTGACAGGCCGCACATCCCGCCGCGCCATAAAACAGCTCAAGCCCGCGCTTTTGCGCGCCCGAAAAGCTGACGTCACCGGCCAATAGCGCATCAAAGGGCGCTGTATCTGAGCGCCATTCAAATTCCATAAATGCGGCAATGGCATTGGAAATATCGGTAAAGCCAATGTCCTGTGGCGCGGCCAATTCAGGATAGACCGCCGCAAAGCGCGCCGCATAATCCGGCACGGCGGCGACCCGTTGGGCAATCAAATCCCAGGCCCCATCCTTGCCGGTCAAGGTGCCGCGCCGCACGGCCTCGGAAATTTCATTTTCAGAATAATGCCCCGCCATTTCATCACTCGAGAGCACGGGGAACATGGTTTGCGCCGAAATGATCGAAGCAAAGCCACCCACCATTTCCTCCTCAAGCGGCGTGCGCAGACCGGACGGCCGGGTTGCATCAACCTCCACCCGCCCATCATGAAACAATACGGTCATTTGCTTGGCGCCGAGGTTGAACAAGGGCTGCGCATTGCGCGGCACCCGTTGCTCGGGCATGTTTTGCGGATCCACCACACGGTTCACGCCAAGCCCCATGCCGCCATCTCCTAAAGACAAGGACAGGCCATCGCCCGTCCCAAAGGCGGGGTGGTGACAGGTGGCACAGGCCACCTCTTTATTGCCAGAGAGTAAGGGATCATAAAACAGCAGCTGCCCCAATTGCGCTTCTTCAAAGCGCAGGGGACGAAAATCAGCCTCCGTGAGGGGCGGCGGAAGATCCACAGCCACAACCCGAGAGGCCACGCCCAGGCCCAGAACCGCACCCAAACCCACGCCCATGAGCATGGCAAACCTCAAAACCGATCCACGCATTGCAACCTCTTTTGATCCTGCGCCGACCATGGAACAGTCCGAGCAAAATGAAAACCCATCTGTTAACGCTTGGGCCAAGATCACAAATGCCGATACTCTGCGCTGTGAGGTCGCAAACGATCTTGACGACTCCTATCAAGCAAGCCACAGATAGCGCTGTAAGGTGTTCATTGGATGCAAAGCATTTGGAACTGAAACGGGAATTTGGTGCGGGTGACCCATATCGGGACCCAAAACCAAAGCCGCCCCCGCGACTGTAAGCGGTTTGGGTCTGTCATATTCCACTGGGCAACCGGGAAGGAGACAGACCATCATGCCGCCAGCCAGGAGACCGGCCTGCGAGACCAATAAACCCCTGTCGGGTGTGACAGGATTAGGAGAGACGAAATGACAACTCAAAGCAAAGCAATTGCAGCTTCCATGCCGGCCACTGCGGGCATCACTTTGGTTTTTATCACAGGGCTCGCCCTGCTGATGGCCTCCGGCTATGCTCAGGCCAATGCCCTACATGATGCGGCCCATGACGGACGCCATGCCATGGCCTTTCCCTGCCACTAAGCTGATCTCATGGTGAAAAACCTGTTTGTCAGCGCGATCTGCGCCGGCATCGCCGCTGGGCTATTGGCCTCAGTGCTTCAGTTCACATTCGTGATTCCGGTGCTTTTGGAAGGTGAGCTCTATGAGACCGGAGCGCGCGTGCATTTTAGCACGGACGGATCCCCTCAGAGCGACCGGGGTGCGCCCTCTTTGGGC
>JADHLF010000063.1 GCA_016780825.1 Planktomarina sp.
ACAGCACCTATTTGACCGGCAAGCGGGTGTTTATTTTTGGCGATGGCACCCATGTCAAAGCCGCCGCGCGGATCGCGCGGGATGAGATGGGCTTCGAGGTTGCGGGGCTCGGATGCTATAATCGTGAATACGCACGCGACATTCGGACGATTGCAAAAGAGTTTGGCGTCGAAGCGCTGATCACGGATGATTATTTGTTGGTCGAAAAAACCATCGAAGCGCTACAGCCAGAAATGATCTTAGGCACGCAAATGGAGCGCCATATCGGCAAGAGATTGGGTATTCCTTGCGCTGTTATTTCCGCCCCGGTCCATGTGCAGGATTTCCCCGCGCGCTATTCCCCGCAAATGGGATTTGAGGGGGCAAATGTAATCTTTGACACCTGGATTCATCCGCTTGTCATGGGTCTGGAAGAGCATTTGTTGCATATGTTCCGAGAAGACTTTGAATTTAATGATGCCGCAGGCCCCAGTCATCATGGTGGGCACCACCCTTCGGGCACAGCATCCATGCCGGCGCCAGCAACGCAAGAGCAATCTTCCGTTTCGAGCACCGGCGGCGATGTGGCGATTTGGCTGGCGGAAGCGGAAAAAGAGTTGAAGAAAATCCCCTTCTTCGTGCGCGGCAAGGCGCGGCGCAACACGGAGACCTACGCAACCTCGCAAGGGCTGTCGGAAATATCTGTAGATACCCTCTATGAAGCGAAGGCCTTTTATGCGCGATGAGCTGACATATCCTCCGTATAATGTCGTGTTGATGACATTAGACCGCCACGCGGCCGGTCCAGCAGCGCGGGCCTTGCCCAAGCTTGCGGCAGATTTTCCAGGCTTGCGGCTTAAAATACATGCCGCTGCCGAATGGGCCAAAGATCCAACCGCCTTGGCCAGTGCCAAAGCGGATATTGAGACCGCGCATTTGATCGTGTCCTCCGTGCTGTTTCTCGAAGATCACGTGCAGGCAATCTTGCCCGATCTCAAAGCGCGGCGCGCGGCCTGTGATGCTTTGGTGGGCATTATCGCCGATCAGGAAATTGTGCAGCTGACCAAAATGGGTGAGCTGGACATGATGCGGCCCGCCTCTGGGGTCATGGGATTCTTGAGGAAGCTGAAACCTGCCAAGAAATCTGGCAGCACGGGCGAAGGTCAGGCGAAAATGCTGCGCCGGATTCCCAAAATCTTGAACCTTATTCCTGGCAAGAGTCAGGATCTTCGGGCGTGGTTCTTGACCATGCAGTATTGGCTTGGTGGATCTGACGACAATATCGAAAGCCTCGTGCGCTTTTTGATTTCGCGCTACGCCTCCCGGCCAGAATGGCGCGGTGTTGCGGCTCCGGCTCCTGTCGAATATCCCGAAGTGGGACTATATCATCCAGACCTGCCCGGCCACCATATCACCACAGATATTGCTGATCTGCCGCAAGCCGGTACCGGCCCAACAATTGGGCTGGCCATGTTGCGCAGTTACATTTTGGCTGGCGATACGGCGCATTTTGACCATGTCATTCGGCGCTTTGAGGCGGCGGGGATGCGGGTCATACCGGCCTTCGCTGGCGGGCTCGACAGTCGGCCTGCAATCCAAGCCTATCACATGGGCAAGATCGACGCCCTGGTCTCTTTGACAGGCTTTTCTCTGGTGGGTGGACCCGCCTATAATGATAGCGAGGCGGCGGTTGAAGTCTTGAGCGCGCTTGATGTGCCCTATATTGCCGCGCAACCTTTGGAATTTCAAACCCTGTCGCAATGGGCCAATGGCGGCCAAGGCTTGAGCCCGATTGAGGCGACAATTCTTGTGGCTTTGCCAGAAATTGACGGGGCCACAAATCCGACAGTGTTTGCAGGTCGGCACGGGCCGGATGGCTGTGATGGCTGCGCTTACGCCTGCAAAGCTGCGGGCGCCGTAAAAGCCATGGCGCCTTGCCCCGAGCGTATTGATGCGCTGGTCGAAAAAACTCGAAATCTTGCGGTTTTGCGGCGCAAGGCAAACTCTGAGAAAAATGTTGGGATCGTGCTTTTCGGTTTTCCACCAAATGCCGGCGCGATAGGCACGGCGGCCTATCTGTCGGTTTTTGAAAGTCTGCATAATACTTTGCAAACCATGGCTAAAAATGGCTATGATGTGACGCCACCCGAAACGGTTGACGATTTGCGCGAGGTCATCTTGAAGGGCAACGCGTCGATCTACGGGCAGGAGGCCAATGTCGCGGCCAAGGTCTCGGCCGATTATATCGTCACGCATACGCCTTGGTTACAAGAGATTGAAGAGGCCTGGGGTCCTGCGCCCGGGCGCATTCAGTCCAATGGCAGCGACCTTTTTATTCTTGGCGCGCAGTTTGGAAAAATATTCGTCGGAGTGCAGCCAACCTTTGGCTATGAGGGCGATCCAATGCGCCTTCTCTTTGAGCGTGGGTTTGCACCCACCCATGCCTTCAGCGCGTTTTATCAATTCGTGAAGCATCAGCATAAAGCCGATGTGCTTTTGCATTTTGGTATGCACGGGGCATTGGAGTTTATGCCGGGCAAGCAAAACGGCTGTGGCGGTAAGGATTGGCCAGATCGGTTGATTGGCAATATGCCCAATATCTATCTTTATGCAGCCAATAATCCGTCAGAGGCAACCTTGGCGAAGCGCCGCAGCAATGCCATTACCATCACCCATCTTACGCCGCCGTTACAGGCCTCTGGCCTATATCGCGGTCTGGCCGATTTGAAAGACAGTCTTAGCAAGTGGCGCGCATTGCCGCCGGGCGATGTGGCCTCCAAGCCTTTGGAGGCGTTGATTGCCGCTCAGGCCGAGATTGTGCATCTGGATGGCACAGATTTGAACCGGCTTTGGATCACTCTTTTGGAAACCGAAGAGGCTTTGATTCCCGACGGGCTGCATATCATCGGTCAAAAATTACCCGCGCATAAAATCGACGCTCTGTTGGACTTGATGCAATTTGACAGCCCACAAGCGCGCCAGATGGCCAAAGCGCATTTGCAAGGCGGCGAAGAGCTTGATGGATTGATGCGGGGTTTAAATGGCCAGTTCATCAAGCCAGTTCCTGGCGGCGACGTCATCCGCGCGCCGGATATCCTGCCGACGGGTCGGAATATTCACGCTTTTGATCCCTTCCGTATGCCGACGGCTTTTGCCATGCAAGACGGCGCGCAGCAGGCGGAAGAGTTGCTGCGCACACATGAGGGTTTGCCCAAGACCGTTGCACTGGTCCTCTGGGGATCTGACAATATTAAATCGAACGGTGGACCGATCGCACAGGCACTGTCGCTAATGGGTGCCAAGCCGCGCTTTGATGCCAATGGCCGCCTGTCTGGTGCGGATCTGATTTCGCTGGAGCAATTGGGGCGGGCGCGGATTGATGTGGTCATCACCCTCTCGGGAATCTTCCGCGATCTTTTGCCGTTGCAAACCAAAATGCTG
Organism: Planktomarina sp.; assembly: GCA_016780825.1. Classification (GTDB taxonomy): domain Bacteria; phylum Pseudomonadota; class Alphaproteobacteria; order Rhodobacterales; family Rhodobacteraceae; genus Planktomarina. Next base: position 3,421 of record JADHLF010000063.1, read on the forward strand.
GCCGATGCCGCCCTGCAATGCGCGATGGCCGATGAGCCTTTAGAGATGAATCCCATTCGCGCCCATGCGCTAGAATTTTCGCAGGCTCAAAACTGTAGCCTAGAAACAGCAGCGCTGCGGGTCTTTTCCAACTCCGAAGGCGCCTATGGTTCAAATGTGAACCAATTGGTCGACAGCTCGGCTTTCAAAGATGACAGCGATTTTGCCGATGCCTATCAGGCGCGTAAAAGTTTTGCCTATGGCAAGGATGGCGAAGCCAGTCAGCAATCACAATTGCTGCAAGATACATTGAAAAATGTGGAGCTGGCCTATCAGAACCTTGAATCGGTTGAGCTTGGTGTCACCACGGTGGACCATTATTTTGACACCCTCGGTGGAATTGCGGCGGCTGTGAAGCGGGCCAAGGGCGGGGTGGAAACCCCTGTCTATATCGGGGATCAAACCCGCGGCGGCGCGCAGGTGCGCACGCTGCGCGAACAGGTTGCATTGGAAACCCGCGCCCGCAGTTTAAATCCGAAATTTTATGAACCGCTCCTGCAGCATGGTCATGAAGGCGTGCGGGCGATTGAGGCGCATATCACCAATACCGTCGGTTGGTCTGCCACCACAGGGAAGGTTGATGAATGGGTCTATCAAGAGCTGTCTGAAACATTTGTTTTGGATGAAGACATGCGCAAACGCCTGTCTGCCCTGAACCCGCAAGCCTCCATGCGCATGGCAAATCGCCTGCTTGAAGCGTCAGATCGTGCCTATTGGAAACCAGACGAAACCACATTGGCCGCGCTGCAAAGTGCCGCGGATGCCATTGAAGATCAACTTGAGGGCATTGCAGCCGAATGACCCAAAACGCAGTTATAGGAAGGGACTACAGACATGAGCCCACTTGATAGAAATATTCCCAATTTGACCGGTGACGGCGAAGGGTCCGTGCAGGTGCATCAGGACGAAACCGCGAAAATTGAGGGTGCAAAAGTATTCAGCGTTTACGGCAAGGGTGGCATCGGTAAATCAACCACCTCGTCCAACCTCTCGGCGGCTTTTTCCAAAATGGGAAAGCGTGTGCTGCAAATTGGCTGTGATCCCAAGCACGACAGCACCTTTACATTGACTGGCACGCTGCAACCCACGGTAATTGATATTCTCAAAAGCGTGGATTTTCACTCAGAAGAGCTTCGCCCCGAAGATTACGTTGCGACGGGATATAATGGGGTCAAATGCGTCGAAGCCGGCGGGCCGCCTGCGGGGACGGGTTGTGGCGGTTATGTTGTTGGGCAAACGGTGAAGTTGCTCAAGCAACATCATATGCTTGAAGACACCGATGTTGTGATTTTCGATGTGCTTGGGGATGTGGTCTGCGGCGGGTTTGCGGCGCCATTGCAGCATGCGGATCGGGCGTTGATTGTCACCGCCAATGATTTTGACAGCATCTATGCGATGAACCGGATCATTGCCGCGGTTCAGGCGAAATCTGCCAACTATAAAGTACGGCTTGCAGGCTGTGTGGCCAATCGGTCGAAAGACACAGACGAGGTGGACCGCTATTGCAAGACCGTGGGGTTTGATCGAATTGCCCATATGCCGGATCTCGACGCGATCCGCCGGTCACGGCTGAAAAAGAAGACGCTGTTTGAAATGCCCGATGACGAAGAAATCGTTCAGGTGCGCAAAGAATATTTGCGTCTGGCCGAAACGCTTTGGAATGGCACGCTGCCACTTGCGCCGGCGCCTTTGCCGGATCGTGAAATCTTTGAGCTGCTTGGATTTGACTGATGACCTATGAATCGACCCGCAACACTGTTGAAACCTACTTTGATCGCACGGCGACAAAGACCTGGGAACGGTTGACCTCTGATGCGCCGGTATCGGGCATCCGCGCCACGGTGCGCGCGGGCCGCGAGCGTATGCGGCAGCTTTTGCTGTCAAAATTGCCTGCCGATTTGCGGGGGGCGCGTGTGTTGGATGCGGGCTGTGGCACAGGGGCTTTGGCCTTTCAATTGGCCCAGGCCGGCGCAGATGTTGTGGCGGTGGATATCTCGCCGAAGCTCATCACAATCGCCAAGCAGCGCCAACCTGCTCATATGAGCGGCACGCTCAAGCTGATGGCCGGGGATATGTTTGATCCCGGCCTCGGGCATTTCGATCATATCGTGGCAATGGACAGTTTGATTTATTACTCGGCTGAAGATATTGGTGCGACCCTCGACAGGGTGAGTAGCCGCATATTGACAAATATGGTCTTTACGGTCGCGCCGCGCACACCGCTTTTGATGACCATGTGGCGGATTGGTAAACTGTTTCCGCGCAACGATCGCTCGCCGATGATGGTGCCGCATCAGGTGGCACAGATCGCCAAATCGACCTCGGGTCAAATCACTGACATCGATCGAGTGACCTCTGGATTTTACATCAGCCAAGCTTTGGACTTCCGCCCATGATCCCAAAGAGCGCTGTCAAAACCATGACCCTAAGGATGTTGCCATTCGCCGATGCGGCCAGCGATGAGCTGCCGCTCGGGCAATTGTTGCGCCTGTCTTTGTTTCAAATTTCCGTGGGCATGGCCGCGGTGATGTTGCTTGGCACTTTAAACCGGGTGATGATCGTTGAGTTGTCAGTGCCGGCCTTTATCGTCGCGACAATGATCGCCATTCCCGTGCTGATCGCACCTTTTCGCGCGCTTCTTGGGTTTAAGTCTGACAATTACCGCTCCGCCATTGGTTGGAAACGCGTGCCCTATTTGTGGTTTGGCAGCCTCTGGCAGTTTGGTGGCCTGGCGATCATGCCGATGGCTCTTCTGGTTTTGGCGGGAGATTCGGCGATTGATGCGGGGATCTTCGGCGAGATTGCCGCTGCGCTGGCCTTTCTTTTGACTGGGCTTGGGATGCATATGACGCAAACGGCAGGTCTGGCCTTGGCTGCTGATCGGGCAACAGAACAGACCCGCGCAAAAGTCGTCTCAATGCTCTACGTCATGTATCTTGTGGGCATGGGGATTTCCGCCGTCATCATTGGCACATTGTTGCGTGATTATTCCTCGCTTTTGTTGGTTCAAGTGGTGCAAGGCGCGGCGGTGTGCACCATGGTTTTAAATGTCATTGCTCTATGGAAGCAGGAAAAAATGGCGCCGATGAGCCAGGCGGCGCGCCAAGCGCCAAGGGCCAGTTTTCATGCTGCCTGGGCGGATTTCACCGGTCAAGCGACGGTGCGCCGGTTAATTTTCACGATTTTTGCCGGCACGGTTGCCTTTAACATGCAAGATGTGCTGCTCGAACCCTATGGCGGCGAAATTCTCGGCCTTTCGGTTTCAGCGACAACGCAGCTCACGGCCATGTGGTCTTTGGGCGCTTTGATCGGTCTGGGCCTATCGGCGCGCTGGCTGTCGCGATCCATTGATCCCATTCGTCTTGCCGGGCGGGGGGTTGTGGTTGGCATCTTTGCTTTTGCGGCGGTTCTTTTGTCCTCCGTTTTTGGCTCGCCACTTTTGTTTTTCTCAGGTGCCTTATTGATCGGGCTGGGTGGCGGTACTTTTGCTGTGGCGACCTTGACCGCTGCCATGACGATACATGTGCCCGGAGCCGCTGGGCGCGGATTGGCGCTTGGGGTTTGGGGCGCAGCGCAGGCCACAGGCGCAGGCCTGTCAATTTTCCTGGGCGGTGCTATCCGCGATATGATCACGCAGGCGGCGCATAGCGGCATTTTAGGCGATGTCCTCAACACCCCTGTTGTTGGCTACTCTGTCGTCTATCAAATTGAAATCGCTTTACTCTTTATCACCCTCATCGCCCTTGGCCCCATCCTACGGACCAAGGGTATCAGTGCAAATAGACCGCAGCGTTTAGAGCTGACGGATTTTCCGACTTGATAGTCAAAGGAGACGACCATGGTAGGCAATGAATTTTTCGGTAATTTTGATCTCGCAAGCGCTGCGATCTGGATGTTCTGGATCTTTTTTGCTTTGCTTGTTTATTATCTTCAAACGGAGAACATGCGCGAAGGATATCCGCTGGAGGCCGATGATCCCTC
>JADHLF010000064.1 GCA_016780825.1 Planktomarina sp.
ACAGGCGCAACCCATCTTGGGTCATCGGCCCGGGCGTACATAGAAATGCCCCAAGCTGCGGCGCCATTGGCCAGGCATTGGCCTGCACCATGACCTCCGGAATATCCCAGATTGCCTGCATTTCGGTGATCTTTCCCGCATCAAGGCGGTAGAATTCGTGAAAGCGCATATGTGTGAGATGGCCCGTTGGCGGGATATCCAGCCAGGGCGCCAGAAAGCTGCCCATATAATTGCCCATGATGCCGACCCAGTCTTGTCCCTGAGGCGTTGTGCCGGCCATCACGACCATCTCGCGGCGCTCCAAATCAGGAAAAGCGGAGAACAGCGGCGCATAGGCCGTTTCATAGAGCGCTTCAGGCCCAGATAGCCTGCCGAAGGGGTGACAGAGCTGAATATCGGCCTTCTCAGAAAACAGGGCGTTGAGGCAGGTCCGGACGGGGGCCTCAGCGAAATTGGCCATGGCAGATTGAAGCGGCGCAAGGCAGGCTTTTGCAGCGGCAGGGGTCACTTGGCAGCCCCTCCGTAAGGCACATTCTGCCCGCCATAGCGGCGCACTCGGATGTTGCATTGCTCGGCATGGCCGACAAATCCTTCAAGCAGACAAAGCCGCGAACCATAGGCGCCAATCATCGCAGCGGCCTCGTCGGTGAGAATCCTTTGATAGCTGTGAGTTTTAAGGAACTTTCCGACCCAAAGCCCCCCAGTATAGCGCCCCGCTTTCTTTGTTGGCAGCGTGTGATTGGTGCCGATAACCTTATCTCCGTTGGAGACATTTGTGCGCGGGCCCAGAAAAAGCGCGCCATAGCAGGTCATATGCTCCAAGAACCAATCATCGCGATCGGTCATGACCTGCACATGTTCAGAGGCGATATCATCTGCGACTTCCAGCATTTCTTGATAGGTGTCGCAGCAGATCACCTCGCCATAGTCCCGCCAACTGACGCCTGCGGTCGGAGCGGTCGGCAAGATCGTGAGTAGGCGGTCAATCTCCCCCAGTGTCTCCACCGCCAATTTGCGCGAATTGGTCACTAAAATGGCTGGGGAATTATAGCCATGCTCCGCTTGCCCGAGCAGATCTGTGGCACAGAGTTCGGCATCGACTGTCTCATCGGCAATCACCATGGTTTCAGTGGGACCTGCGAAAAGATCAATCCCAACGCGGCCAAAGAGCTGGCGCTTGGCTTCGGCCACAAAGGCATTTCCAGGACCGACCAGCAGGTGAACCGGTTCAATGCTCTGCGTGCCCAGCGCCATGGCGCCAACGGCCTGAATGCCGCCCAGCACATAAATCTCATGCGCCCCGCCCAGGTGCATCGCAGCGATGACGGCCGGATTGGGCTTGCCGTTGAATGGCGGAGTGGCGGCAATGATCCGCGGCACCCCGGCAACGCTGGCCGTGGCCACGGACATATGCGCTGAGGCGACCATTGGAAACTTGCCCCCGGGCACATAGCAGCCCACAGATTGCACCGGAATATTCTTATGCCCCAAGATCACACCCGGCAGAGTCTCGACCTCGATGTCTTGCAGACTGTCGCGCTGGGCTTGGGCAAATCTGCGCACCTGTTCTTGGGCGAATTTGATGTCGGCCATATCTTCGGGGCTGACTTCAGCCATCAGGGCCGCGATTTCGGAGGCGCTGAGCCGATAGCTCTCGCGATCATAGCCATCGAATTTATTGGCCAACTCCCGAACGGCCACATCTCCCCGTGCCTCAATATCTTGCAATGTTGCGGTGACCACGGCCGCCGTTTTTGCATCTTCTTCAGCACGAGCAGCATCTGATTTGCCGCGTTTGAGATATTCTATAGCCATTTTTAACCTCTAAAATAGTGAGCTACCCCGGCCGTTTGTCATGTCAGGATCATCCTTTCACAGCGCCGGCCGTTAAACCCGAAACGATTTGTCTTTGAAAAAACATAACCAAGACAAAGAGCGGTGCAGTGGCCGACACCACCGCAGCCACAGCGAACATCACGTTACCTTCTTCAAAAGTAGATCCTAGGAATCCCGCAATGGCAGGCACCATCGTTTGGTTGTCTTTTGACAAGAGCATCGAGGTCACCGCAAAATCGTTATAGGCGAGAAGAAAGCTGAACAGCCCGGTTGTGATGACGCCGGGCCACATGACTGGAATGATCACATGGCGGAAGGCTTGGAACTGGGTGCACCCATCCACCTTGGCGCTTTCGTCCAAATCCTTTGGGATATTGACAAAGAACGAATGCAGCATCCACAGAGTGAAGGGTTGGTTTATTGCGACCAGCACGATGATGGTGGTTGGCAAATGCCCCCAAAGGTTCCATTCAAAAAACGGCAAAAGGTAGCCCGAGACCAAGGTGATATGCGGCATAGCGCGAAACACCAGAGCAATCATCAAAAGCCAAAACGCATAATTGTGGCCAGAGCGGGCCAAAGCATAGCCGCCCAATGTCCCAAGAGTGAGTGAAATGACCACTGTGAAAAGCACCACGATCGCAGTGTTGAGCGCTGCGCGCCAGAATTCCTGCTGCACCCATGCGCCCTCGTACCCTGCGCCGGTGAACAACCCGCCGGTTTCGATTGCCGTGCGAGTCCCATTGAGCGCATAGCGCCAATCTGCTTTTGAGAAAAAGTCACCCTGGACTTTGAAGGACCCCCAAAGCGTCCAGACAAATGGAAATGCCGCAACGAAAATCCAGATCAGCACAAAGCTGGTTGAGGCGATCATCAGCGGCTTTGAGGCATTGCTTGCGCGGCTGGTCATTAAATCGCCTTCCCTTTGAAATCCCGCCATGTGCGGATCAGAACCGGCAAAAGCAAAATCGTCACGCCCAAAATTGTCAAAACCGAGGTTGCCGCAGCAGAGTTAAAGCGCATGACATCTCCTCGTAAATCATTGAAAATTATAAAGGATAATGAGGTTGCATTCGCCTGGGCGGAAAAGCCGACGATTGGCTCAAATACGCGAAAATTATCCATAAGCTGGATCAATGAGATAAAAATAACCAAGGGCATCAGATGTGGGATCACCACATAGCGCAATTGCTGCCAACGGTTGGCCCCGTCAATCTGCGCAGCCTCTAAGGAGTCTGAATTGACTGTTTGCAAGCCGGCATAAAACACGACAAAGGCAAAAGGGGCTGAATGCCATATGCCATAAATGATCAAGGTCATCCAGGTCAGAGCTGGGGAGGCTTTGAGCGACAGCTCAGGATCGGCGAAGAGATATTGCAAGGATTTGCCAATGATACCCTGCGCATCAATCATCCAGAACAATATGAGAGACCCGATCAATGGGGTGACGATCATGGGCAAGAGCGACACAAAGATCGTTGGCCCCTTCAGGATCGGAGTGACCCGGTTCACACCCAAGGCAATCGCGAGACCCAGCAGGATGACCAGCGGCGTGACAACGAAGGTATAAACCAAAGTAAAGCCAATGGCCTTATAGAGTGGCAAATTGTAAAGGTCCGACAAGAAACCGCCCAATGAGCTTCGCGCTTGCCAGGCTTGTGCAACCTCCGCTGTCGCCAGATGGCCGCGGTCAAAATAGGTTTTCAAACCATTGAACCGCCCCAAAGGCTTTTCGGCGCGCAGCGATTGCGTCGCTTCGGCGTCTACAGTTGTTTCCTCTTTGCACCCAAAGGGACCGCAATTTTTCGTCACCTTCAGCACTTGTTCATGTTCAATATGCAAAGATTGCACCGCCACAGAAACGAGCGGCAGCGCAATGAACAGGAGCATTGCGGCCAAAGAGGGCAAAATAAACCAAAAGAAGGTGCGATGTGCCATGCGTGGGTTTGGATCCAAGTTCGGTGGTGAAGCGGGTGAAGCCACAAGAGGCTTCACCCAAATATGTGGCAGGTCTTACTGCAAGAAACCCTTTTCCTTTGCCGCTGCGGTATAGGCCGCTTCAACATCAGCTAAGGCTTGCTCGGCACTTTCTGAACCTTGCAGAAATTCTGTTATTTCCGCGCCCAGCGCACCATGCAGCAAGCCCATATAGGGCAGCATTGGATATGGGCTCGCACCAGACATGGCCGTTGCCGATACACCGGCGGAGGCCGCGCTGGGCTTATAGGCGGCGCTGAGCCAAACGGCGGCGTCATTATTGGCGCGCACCACGTCATCGGAAATGCCGTTGACCAAGGCCACAAAGGTCGCCTCCGCATCGGCATCGCTGACATTGGCCGCAATGGTGAAACCGTCCCACCAGAGCGTTGAGGCCACATTATCGCCCATCAATGTTGGCGCGCCGGTCAGAACAGTGGAGCCTGTCACCTCTTCGGTCGAGCCTTCATCATCCAAAATCGGACCGCCGCGCGATCCCCACATGATCCCCAGCGCGGCCTGGCCGGCTTCCCATACTGCGGCGGTGGCGTTTGAATCATAGGTCAAATAATCCGGGTTGGAATATTCGGTCAAAGATTTGAGCATATTAAGCGCCGCAACCCCGTGCTCATTATTGATCGCCACCTCTGCGGTCCCGGCTTTGAAGAATGGCGCACCAGTGCCCATATACATGTTCACAAATTCTTCGCCCAGATTCCAGCCGGTCTTGGTGTTCAGGATCACCGGGTGATCCATGAGGCCCGCGGATTTGATCTTCGCGGCTGCGGCCAGAACATCGTCATAGCTGCTGGGAGGCTGCACACCGGCGGCTGCAAGAACATCTGATCTGTAGAACAGATGCTGCGCGTTGGCCATAAAGGCCACGGCCATGACCTTGCCATCAATGGTAATCAACTGGGTGGGCTGAAGAGCTTGCCCATGTTTGGCCACAAGATCATCTAAAGGCCGGATAAGCCCATCATTGAGCAAGGGCACAATCGAGCTATTGGCGACAATAGCCGAGGAATACTGCGCCGGATTGGCGGTTAATGCGGCCACCTGGAGATCTCGGTGTTCGGTGGTGAGGTTTGCGCTGACAGACACACCATCGCCCGCGCATTCGCGCGCACCGGCGACCACTGCTTGGATCGCCGCAAAATCATTGCCCAGTATACTCACATTTCCTGCGGAAAGACCGCAACCGGCAAGGGCCGTTGTGCCTGACAGCACGGTCACCGCTCCCGCGAGTGCTAGTTTTTTTAAAAACATTTCATTCTCCCTGTGTTTTGATGCGCTCTGCAATTTGGCATCTAGTGTCCCGCGGCATATTTTGGCCGAAGGTATGAACGGAGATTACTCTCCAATGCGCGCCCCTGTTTGACGATCAAACAGATGACAAATTTCTGTTGGCACTTTGATGAAGACCTCATCGTGAATCGCGGCTCGAAAGCCCTTATCGGCCTTCACGCTGACCAAAGCCTCATTGATGCGGATCGTAACCATGGTTGCATCGCCCAAAAGCTCGATGGAATAGATGGGCGCCCGAATATCACCGCTCTGCGCCTGTGAAATTTGGGCATCTTCCGCGCGAAACCCCAAGGTGACCTGCCCATCCGCAGCGCGCAACCCGTCAATCCCCACCCCTGGTGCCGTGAAACGGCCATTTTGTAAGTGGCCCTCAATCAAGTTCATGGCGGGGCTGCCGATAAAGCTGGCAACAAAACTATTGGCCGGACGATCATAAATTTCTGTAGGGCTGCCCACCTGCTGGACAATGCCTTTTTCCATCACAACCACACGATCTGCCAAGGTCATGGCCTCAATTTGATCGTGGGTCACATAGACAGTGGTGACTGCCAACTCATGGCTGAGATTTTTGATTTGCGCCCGCGTCGAGACCCGCAATTTTGCGTCCAGATTGGACAGAGGCTCATCCATCAAAAACACATTTGGTTCACGCACGATCGCGCGGGCCAGAGCCACCCTTTGGCGCTGCCCCCCGGACAGCTCGGCCGGCTTGCGGTGCAAGAAGGGGTCCAGCTCAACCATTGCACTGGCGCGGCGGACTTTGGCGTCATGTGTCTTGGGATCAACCCCGCGCACCTTCAATGGAAAACGGATGTTTTCATAGACATTCATGTTTGGATAAAGCGCATAGGATTGAAAAACCATAGCGACATCACGATCCTTCGGCTGCAAATCGTTCACCACTTTGCCGCCAATTAAAATATCGCCTTCCGTCGCATCCTCTAGCCCGGCAATCATGCGCATGGTCGTGGTCTTACCACAGCCCGAGGGGCCGAGCAGAACCAAAAATTCCTTATCAGCGATGGTCAAATCAAACTTGTCGACACCGACGAAAGTGCCCCATCTTTTGGAAAGGTTCCTCAGCTGAATTTCAGCCATTGCTTGATACACTCCCGCAGCCAGAATCATTTTGCAAACGAATTCAAATTATACTAGACAGAGCCCCCTGATTTATGCAAGAGTTTTTTGCAAGCGTATGCAAAAAGGTGACTTATGGGCTTTCAGACCGAAAAACAGGTTGTTAGAGATTATTACGCAGAACTGGACCGGGCCGAGGGCGCGGAAATTGCAAAGGTCATGCAGGGCTATTGCGCTCCAGATTATCTCTGGCGCGGCTTTCATCCCTTCAATGAACAAACCTCAGCGCAAGCTGTGGCCGAGGGCTTTTGGCAGCCCCTGCGGGCCTCCCTCACCCGCATGCAGCGGCGCATGGACATCTTTTTCGCGGGCAAGAATGAAATGGATGGGTTTCAATCCACATGGGTGGTGTCCATGGGGCATTTGATGGGGCTGTTCGATCAAGACTGGCTTGGCATACCCCCAACCGGAAAAATGGCTTTTCTGCGTTATTGTGAATTTAACCGGGTTGAACATGGAAAAATTACTGAAACCGCCATGTATTTCGACATTCCCCATCTGATGACACAGGCGGGGGTTAATCCCTTCCCGCCCCAAACCGCCGCACATGTGCTCCAGCCTGGACCAATGACCCATGATGGGTTGCTCTATGACGACCAACCCGAAGCCCAAGGCACCGCCACGCTTGCGTCCATCAATGCAATGATCAGCGACTTGGGGACTTGGCAGCTAGGACTGCTTTTGGAAGAGGAATTGGCCCGGTCTTGGAACGACGATATGATTTGGTGGGGTCCCGCCGGTATTGGCGCGACTTACACCATAGAGCGCTACGCCAAGCAGCATTCCGGCCCCTTCCGCGCCGCTTTCACCGACCGCTCCAAAACCAACCATATCTGCCGTCTGGCTGAGGGCCATTTTGGTGGATTCTTCGGCTGGCCAAATTTTACCGCCATTCATTCAGGGGGCTTTATGGGCATGCCCGCCAGCGACAAACGCGGCGAAATGCGAGTCATCGACATCTACCGTCGTGAGGGTGAAAAACTCAGCGAAAATTGGATCTTCATTGACCTGTTGCACTTTTGGAAAGGTCTCGGTGTCGACATTCTCACCCGCAACACGCAGCTCTCACCCCCGCGATAGCCACAATCGGACAGTGGCCGAGCGGGTT
>JADHLF010000065.1 GCA_016780825.1 Planktomarina sp.
GGCCAAGTTTACATGTTTAGGGATAGGACATGACTTATACATTACCCACTCCGAAGACCCCGCTCAATATCGGCACCCGAGGCTCTCCCTTGGCGCTGGCACAAGCCTATGAAACACGCGCACGACTGGCCAAGGCTTTTGATTTGCCATTCGAAGCCTTTGAGATTGTCGTCATTATGACCACGGGGGATCGCATCACCGATCGCCCACTCAAAGAAATCGGCGGTAAAGGGCTATTTACCCGCGAAATCGAGCAAGCCATGTTGGATGGATCCATCGACATCGCTGTGCATTCCATGAAAGATATGCCCGTCCTGCAACCCAAAGGCCTGGTTTTGGACACCTATTTGCCACGCGAAGATGTGCGCGATGCTTTTATTTCCCTGTCAGGCGGCGCATTGCGCGATTTATCACCCGGCGCGGTGGTGGGCACCTCAAGCCTGAGGCGACAGGCACAACTCAAATTGCGGCGCCCAGATCTAAAGGTCGTGGAGTTTCGTGGCAACTTGCAAACGCGACTCAAGAAGCTTGAGAACCAAGTGGCCGAGGCAACCTTTTTGGCCATGGCTGGACTAAAGCGATTGAAAATGGATGAGGTGCCACGCCAAGCGATTGAAGTGGACGACATGTTGCCCGCCGTAGCACAAGGGGCTATTGGGATCGAACGACGCATCGATGATCGCCGCATGGCCGATATGCTCGCAGCTATTCATGACCGTGAGACAGGGCAGCGTTTGACCGCAGAACGCGCCTTTCTCGCAGCTTTAGATGGCTCTTGTGAAACACCCATTGCCGGGCTTTCCGAACTTCAAGGCAGCACGATGAGACTGCGCGGCGAAGTGCTTCGGCCCGATGGTTCCGATGCCATTGGGGACGATATGGTCGTGCCAATCGAGGATGGCCCGCAAGCCGGGAAAGAAATGGCTGCAAAGCTCCTTGAGCAAGCCGGTAGGGGATTCTTTGACTGGCGCGAGAGTTAAACCCACGCCAAGCATCTTGCTTTTCGGCGCGACAGGCACCGCGGGACAGGGGGTGTGCCGCGCGCTGCATCGCGCGGGATATAGGGTCACCTGCGTTCTGCGGGCCGGCCAGACCCCGCCCCGCCCGGCTCAGCCTCTCTATGCCGATATTACCCAGCCCATGCCTCATATCCTTGGCCAATTCGACGCGGTCATCTCCTGCGTTGCCTCGCGCAGTGGCAGCAGCGAAGATGCTTGGGCCATTGACCACGCGGCACAGATGAATATTTTAGAAGTGGCGCAAAGATTGGGTGTAAAGCAATTTATTTTGCTCTCGGCCATATGTGTCCAAAACCCAAAATTGCCGTTTCAATTCGCCAAGCTGGCCTTTGAAGACGCGTTGATTGCCTCAGGTCTCACCTATTCCATCGTGCGCCCCACAGCTTTTTTTAAATCGCTCTCTGGACAGATTCCGCGGCTGCGCGATGGCAAGGCATTTTTGGTCTTTGGAAACGGTGAGCTCACCGCCTGCAAGCCAATCAGCGACGATGATCTGGGAAATTTCATGGTCGATTGCATCCCAAATTCAGCCAAACACAATAAAATTTTGCCCATCGGCGGCCCCGGCCCTGCGATCACACCGCGCGATCAGGCTCAGGCCCTATTTGGTTTGCTTGGGCGACCTGTGAAACTGCGCCGGGTGCCGATTGCCCTATTGCGCCTCATCTGCGGTGGATTGCGCCTGGCCGGCGTCTTGAGTCCAGCCGCACAACGCAAGGCAGATCTCGCTGAAATCGGGCTGTATTACGCAACGGAATCAATGCTGGTCTGGCATGGCCCGGAGCGGGGCTATTGCGCAGAGCACACGGCCTCAACCGGAACGGAACATCTGTTTGATCACTACGCAGACATCATACACTCTGGCGCCGAGATCCCCCGGGGAGACCACTCAGTTTTTTAAGCGACCGCATGGGCAATCGCGCATTGCTTCCACAATGATTCCAGCGCCTGAACCAGATAAGCAATATCCGCATCCGAATGCAGAGGTGATGGGGTGAAGCGTAAACGTTCCGTGCCTTTTGGAACCGTCGGATAGTTAATCGGCTGCACATAGATGCCCCATTCATCCATCAAATAATCCGCAAGCATTTTTGTCTTCACCGGGTCTTTAATCATGACCGGCACAATATGACTTTGGTTGTCCAAATGCGGAATGCCGGCGCGATTCAATCCGGCGCGCAGTTTCGCGACCTGTTGGCGTTGGCGCTGGCGCTCTCTATCGGATGTTTTCAAATGCATAATGGACACCCGCGCCGCTGCCGCAACAGCCGGTGGCAAGGCTGTCGTAAAGATAAAACCAGACGCAAAACTGCGAATGAAATCGCACAAGACAGAGGATCCGGTGATATAGCCGCCAACCACGCCATAGGCTTTTCCCAAGGTGCCCTCGATCAATGTAATCCGATCCATCAAACCTTCTTGCTCGGCTATGCCGCCGCCCCGTGGTCCATAAAGCCCCACTGCATGAACCTCATCGAGATAGGTCATGGCACCGTATTTCTCGGCCACTTCAACAATCTGGCGTATGGGAGCGATGTCCCCATCCATCGAATAGACCGACTCAAAGGCCACAATTTTTGGCGCATCCGCCGGTAGCGCGGCTAATTTGGCCTCCAGATCTTGCACATCATTATGAGTCCAAATCACCTTTTGAGCACGCGAATGACGAATGCCTTCAATCATTGAGGCGTGATTGCCGGAATCGCTCAAAATGATACAGCCTTCAAGCCGGCTTCCCAGCGTGCTCAAAGCCGCCCAATTGGAGACATAGCCAGAGGTGAACAGCAATGCAGCCTCTTTATTGTGCAAATCTGCCAACTCCCGCTCAAGCAAGAGGTGATCATGATTTGTCCCTGAAATATTGCGCGTGCCGCCCGCCCCGGTGCCGCTGCGAGTCACAGCCTCGCACATCGCCTCAATCACCACCGGATTTTGCCCCATGCCAAGGTAATCATTAGAGCACCAAACCGTCACATCTTGCACCTTGCCATCGTGATGACTCGCCGCATGAGGAAATTTGCCACATTTGCGCTCTAATTCAGCAAAATAGCGATAATTGCCTTCAGATTTCAGCGTGTCTATTTGGGCTTGAAAGAGGGCATTAAAGTTCATGGGACTGTCCTGTTTTAGTGTTCGTAGAAAGTGTGGGAAGCATCCAGCGCCAGAGCTTTGCATCGGGCAATGGAATGACCATCAACCAATGTTCCAGCGTGGCCAATGCACAGAGGGCGAAGAGCAAAGCATGTCCAATTTGTGCCTCCACCGTGCTCGCGGTGAAAAGCGCTATGCCGAGGGCCGCAGTGACCAGACTAAGCCCAGTGAGTCCAAGACCAAAGGCCAGGGTCACGGGGCCTTGCTTGAAGTAAGACGTGAGATACAGCAGCGGTTGAGGAATGAATTCAAGATTGATGCGCGGTACGCCAAAGAACAGATTGAGTTTGGCCGAGATGCGCGCGGCAAAAAGGATGAAATAGGCCCAAAAGCCGAGCGGGTTTGCAGCATCAAGCGCGATGACCGCCATGAGAACCAAACCGCTGAGTAAAAGGGCTTCATGGTGGCTGACGGTCTGCCAGGCTCTGCGAAATCTGGCCCAGCCCCGAAGCGATTTCGGGCAAGAGTCCCGCAAGGGTCCCGTGATGACCCCGGACAGAAACGCCAACTCAATCCAGCCCCATATGAGTAAGACAGAGAAAAATGCGAGATAGATATTTGCCACGCTCAACGAAGCTGCGGAGATCACTGCTCCGAAAATTCCCAAAGCCAACAGCGGGACGCCCCAAACGACAGAGGCCCCATGAGCCGTAGCTCCAGCCACGTCTTTGCGCCGCACAATCAGCAAAATAATCCCAGTGAAAAACCACCAAGAGAAAATTGCGATGAGCGCGGCTATCCAGGGCGAGCTGAGCATCAGTAGGTTGGCTCCATACGCGTGCTGGCAGGCAACCTATGGGTCTTCGCGGGGATGGTGAATACAGATACGAAAGCTGTCGCCGCCTTAACCATGCCGCCCAATCGGCTCAACATGCCCCCTAAGCCTCCACGGGCTTTTGCAGCGGCAATTTGCCGAGAGGCCGCTTCCATCCGATCTAGGTTTTTGCGCCAACGCGGGTGATCAATATCCAATGTCATTGGAAAAATTTGTTTGGATATCTCGGACGTTTTACGAAACACCTCCTGGCCGTACCAGGTGACATCGACGCCCAGTGCCTCATGAAACAAAGGCCGTTGGTGATCCCGCACCCACATGGTGGAATAAACCGCTGTCAGGAAAAACTTAATCCACAGTTTATTGCCGAAACTTTCGGTCAGTTTCGGATCGGATTTCATCAAAAGCGCAAAGGCTTCCCCATGGCTAAACTCATCGTTGCACCACTCGCGAAACCATTTGAAAATAGGGTGAAACCGCAGTTCCGGGTTCTCTTCAAGATGCCGGTATATGGTGATGTAACGGGCATAGCCAATCTTCTCAGAGAGATAGGTCGCGTAATAGATAAACTTCGGGCGGAAATATGTGTATTTCTTTTGCTGGGTCAAAAAGCCCAAATTCACCCGAACACCCGCTTCGCGCAGCGCATCATTGATAAATCCAGCGTGGCGCGCCTCATCCCGTGCCATCAATTGAAACAGGGTTGTGATGTCTTCATTCGACCCCCGGCGCTTCATCTCCTTATACAAAACACAGCCCGAAAATTCTGCGGTGCAGGATGAAATCAGAAAATCAATGAACTCCGCTTTCAGAGCAGGTTCCATCCCCTCCCAATCAACACTGTCCCAATCTTCATTCTTTTTGAAATGCCCTTTGTTGGGATCGGATTTCATTTGCGCAATCAAACGATCCCAATCTTCGCGCACTGGGCTGACATCAATCGCGTCCATTTCGGCAAAATCAGTGGTGTAAAAGCGCGGCGTGAGCAGCGTATTTTGCATCGCCACCTCTGTCGCTTTTTCAGATGTCATTGGATCATCAAGCGCATCTTGAGCGGCAATCGCCTCTTCGGCGGTATTGGCAAAGGCGGAATGTGTGGGCGCATTCATGACAAAACCCCTTCCGAGAAAGAAAATTCGCACAGCTCCATGAATTCGAAATCGCCTGTCGAGCGCGTCCAGAGCCGTTCGATTGTCGAGGCACGGGTGATCGTGGCCATGCGTTGCTCCTCAACGCAGACACCATAGGGTGCCATGATTTCTGGCCCTTCCACCTGAACGCTGTCACCCGGATGCACCACGGCACCATTGTTAAATTTCACATGCGCGGAAAGTTCCTCAAACCGATGTGAAATCGTCACGGTGCAGGGTGCGGTCTCTTTTGATCTTGTAAATAATCCCATCTGCTGTCCCCTTGGTTCAGTCGATCAGCTTGGCGAAAGCTGCGACATTGTCTTGGCCATAACCGATCAATTCGATCGACCAGCCCGTTGTGTCGTCGAGAATGGCCACATGCCCATTTTCTCGGCGCACCAAGCGCAAAGGCGCTTGCGTGTCTGTATTGTTCACAATGCGTTCGCGCGTGGTGGTGACCCAAATCACTTCGATAAACCCGGCTTTATGATCGGTGGAATGGGCAATTTGCCTGCCATCCGCGTCCAATACCGCGACACCATCGCTCCGATTGCCCATCAAAGTGATCGGCATTTCCGCGACGATGTCGCTGTGCGGTGCCACGCCAATGACGGGCCGATCCGTAAGACGGGCATAGGCGACCAGAAGGACAGCGGCGATCATCAAAGTGAACATCGCTTGAACCAAGACCTTGGGCACCATATCGCGGTCTCGGTGTTTCATTTGAGCGGCAAGTGAGTTGGTCGTCGGCATGAGCTTTACTCCGCAGCAATGCTGTCAGTTTTGGAAAAGTCACGCTGAGTGACTTTGGGCATCGACACCCGCGTCTCTGCGGCCTCGGCAAAGAGCGCCGCGACCCGCTCCGCATCCGGTATAGACCGAAAGGCCGGTTGGGTGCGGCTCATGTACCATGGGCGCACATGCGGCCAGGTCATAAGATAGGAGAGACGAGTCTCACCGATGAGCTCAAAAGTGATTGTGCCCAAACCTGATTTTCGCAGAGCCACCTGTGCATTTCCAATACACACATAGGGCAGGTTCAAGGTCATGGTCAGCGCGGCACCAATGCGCAGACAGGCGCGCTTATTGGTGAGCGTATAAACGGTGCTTCGCGCTTGCAGCGTTGCCACTCCAAACAAGATTAAGGCCGTCAACGCGCCGGCCATGAGAAACGGAATACCCTGTGCCATAGCAGATGTCAGGCTCATCATATCCGATACAGATATTACGCGGATCACCGCCAGGGCGATAAAATACCCAATCACCCAATTGAGGCTCCAAGCATCCTTGGCCAGCCGCAAGCTATTAGGCCGCCCTTGCCAAAGGATATATTCGTCTGCGGGCAATGCTTCAGGCAATCCGCGGATCGGTTCGAAATTAAAATCGTCGTGTCTCATCTTTTAAGTCCCCTATCGTCTGAACGCTGGGCCGTGGCTGCGACCCAGCGTTGGTCCTTTACAGTTTTGGCTCGGAACGCGCGGGATCGGCATAAAGTGTGCCGCCGCCGTAGTAAGCCATGATCTTTTCTTCCTCGAGCAAGGTGATTTCTGAAGCCGCCTTATGCTGCGGCACCGCTGCAAAATTTGCGCTATAGATCGAGCGAACCGTCACCCTGTCATCGCTAATTTTGCAAAAATTGATTGGGATCAGACGGGTCTGGCCCGTGCCCTCTGGATTAAGATCCACAGTCAAATAGCGCACCATCTGCTCTGGCACATCAATCCACATATCATTGATACGACCGACCACCTCGCCGTCGCCCGCCACCACAGGTTTGCCCCGTGGATCGCGGCCAGCCGAAACGTGGAAATCATCGAGCTGTGACATAGGCTTGATCTTGGCATGCCCATGGGCATCCAGCTCTGCATGATCCTGCCGCGGCGCCCAAGCACCTGGCCCAACACCCGAGAGCATCGGATCGCCGGTCGGCACAAAAGGCGAGCCGGTGGCATCAGACGTAGCCTCAAGCGCCAATTTTGCGCGGTCACCGCGCTGACCAGAGGGAACCGTCACATCACCACGCCCATGCGGCAGGTGAAACGTCTTGTCACCAGGCAGCGGAAACAAGCCGCGATGCGCAGATCCTGAGGGATCATCGGCCTCCAGCGGATATCCTTCGCGCATGTTCTCCGTTTGAAGATAATAAACAAGCAAAGCAAAAAAGATCCAGAACATCCAGATCGCAGCGCTTGCGAGATCAAAATTACCGAAAAATTCATTGCCTA
>JADHLF010000027.1 GCA_016780825.1 Planktomarina sp.
AGAGGCAACGGCTTTGTCCGAGGCGGCTGCAAATTCTAAAGCGCGGTCCTGAACGGTTTGATCAAATTTGGAATTGGCAATGACCTCATCGACCAAGCGCCAGTCTTTGGCCCGTTTGCCCTTCACACCCTCTTCGATTGAGCAAAAGATATCAGCCAAATCGCGGCGCATTTTGCGCTTATCGGTGATGCGGGTTAGACCGCCCGTGCCGGGCAGAACCGCCAGCAGTGGTACTTCGGGCAATCCCACGGCCGAGCTGCTGTCGTCCGTCAGCATAATATAGTTACACGCCAGGGCCAGCTCATAGCCCCCGCCGGCGCAGGCCCCTTTGATGGCCGCAATATATTTTTGGCCACTATCGGCCTCCGCCGCCTCATAGGTGTTGCGGGTTTCATTGGTGAACTTGCAAAAATTCACCTTGTGGCTATGCGCCGCGCCGCCCAGCATACGGATATTTGCCCCAGCGCAAAATACTTTCTCCTTGCCCGATTGCATGACCACAACCTTGACCTCGGGATGTTCAAACCGCATCCGCTGAACGATATCGTTCAGCTCAATATCCACCCCAAGATCATAGGAATTCAATTTCAGCTCATAGCCTTCAAATAATCCGGCGGTCTCATCTACATCCATAATCAAATTGGCCACATCCCCATGATAGGTGACACGCCAATGGCGATACTTGGCCGGATCGGTCCGAAAATCTATGACTTGGGTCATGCAGGAAGCCCTTTTGTGGTTTGGCATCAGGCTAGAGAAGAGATCAGAGGAGGTAAACGACTTCGTGCATAATAGAACATAAATTTACTTACTATTTTTCAATTATTTGAAATTATGAAACCAAATTACTGGCATTTTATGCACTATAATTCACCATGGGCACGGGCCTCCACCACCTCCAGGCGCGCCATAATCTGAGAGATATCTTGCCCCATAACCCGCGCCCCGGTCAGCTTTTCCAACAATCCGCGCACCATAATGCACAGACGACTCGCCGCCTTGGGACGGTGCATCCTGAGCTTGAGCTGCGCATTGGCGAGCTGGATCAACGCCTGTAGAAGACGGCGTTCCTCACTGCCCTCCTCCAGCGCCAGCCAAACAGGCTCAAACAGCTCATGAGCCTCCCAAAAATATCCGCGCTGCAGATAGAACAATCCCGTGCAAAAGGCCTCACTTTGCGCCAATTGCGCGGGGCTCATGCCCAGCTGTGCTGTGGCGCATATGGGCGCAAACCGCCCCTCCGCATGGCGTGCGGTCTGTCCTGGAACATAGGCATGTTCCGGCAGCTCTCGCGCCGCGCCCGTCACGATGCGGCACCCGGCCTGGCCGGCGCTTGGTCCAAATCTGCGCAAAAGCGCGAGAGCTTCCGCAAAACCTGCTCCGCCCGCTCAGAGCAGGGATCATGGCCGCAACCCGGCAGAACAACCCGCTCAACCGGCGAAGAGCAGCGGCGTTCGATTTCATCGATTTGCGCCAAGGTGCCATATTGATCCTCTGCGCCTTGAATGGCCAAAACCGGCACGCCGATACCGTCAAGCGCATCTGAAGCAGTCCAATCTTTAAACCCAGGGTGTAGCCAGGCGTCATTCCAGCCACGAAAGCAATTGTCAGGATCATGGTGATGCCGCACCAATCGCGCCCGCAAATCTCCACTGTCAAACGCCTGTTTCGCCCGCGCGATTTCGCGCAGACCAATCTCCTCGGTGAAAAAATGTGGAGCAATGGTGACAAGGCCGCGCAGCCGCGGATCTTCGACAGTGCCCGCATAGATCGCTGCAATCGTAGCCCCGTCACTATGGCCAATCAAAAGACCGCGTTCAAATCCGATGGCCTGCAGGACCTCGGGCAGAACCAGGCGCGCCTCACGGGTCATGTAATCCAAAGGCCGCGGCAGAGCGGCCGGCTCAGAGCCGCCATAGCCCGCCCGCGAATAGGCGCAGACCCCCCAGCCTGTCGCGGCACTCAGCCGCTCCGGAAAATCGCGCCAAAGATCGCGAGACCCTAACCCCTCATGCAGCAAGACCACAGTTGGCGCCTCAGCTGGCGCTGGCCCCAGGCGGCCATATTCCAGCCACTTACCCCCCGCCTTCAACAATCCCGCATCTGCCCATCGGGTGCTCACGAGCGGCCGCGCAGTTTGAAGCGTTGAATTTTGCCCGTTGAGGTTTTCGGCAAGTCATCGATAATCTCGATCCAACGCGGATATTTCCACTTGCCAATTTTGTCTTTGATAAAGGTGCGAATGCCCGCCACCGCCTCTGGCCCATGGCCGGGTTTGAGCACGACAAAGGCCTTGGGTTTTTCCAAGTCATCCTCATCACGATGGGCTACAACAGCGGCCTCCAATACGGCTGGAAACGCGACAAGAGCCTGCTCTATCTCAAATGGGCTGACCCAGATGCCAGAGACCTTGAACATATCATCGGTGCGCCCACAATAGATATAGCGGCCCGCCGCGTTGCGTTCATATTTGTCACCCGTGCGCGTCCACTCCCCTTCGAAGGTTTGACGGGTTTTGCTGCGCTGGTTCCAATAATCCGCTGCGGCAGATCCGCCGCGCACCAAAAGCTCCCCGATAACGCCTGTTTCAACCTCGGCGCCCGCCTCATCGACAAGCCGAACCTCATAGCCCGGAACCGCCGTGCCCGATGTTCCATAATGCACATCTCCCGGCCGGTTGGAGAGAAAAATATGCAACATTTCTGTTGATCCGACCCCGTCGATAATATCAATGCCCATAAGATCAAGCCACTTGCGGCCAATGTCGGCCGGCAGCGCCTCTCCGGCGGAGGTGCAACAGCGCAAGGGCACCTGAGGCGGCGCTCCATCGGTCTCCCATTTGTGCAGCAGCGCGGCAAAGAGCGTTGGCACACCGTAGTAAACTGTCGGCTGATAGGTCTCTAAAATATGGCTCACGCTGTCGGGCGTCGGGCGGCCATTAAACAACAAACTGCTGGCCCCAACCGACAGGGGAAACGACATCCCATTGCCCAGCCCATAGGCAAAAAATAATTTGGCAGCGGAAAACACCTTGTCATTCTCCTGAATATCCAAAACCTGCCGGGCGAATGTGTCACAGGTCTGGCGCAATGCGGAATGCACATGCCGCACACCCTTGGGCGCGCCAGTGGAACCCGAAGAATAAAGCCAAAAGGCGATTTCATCGCCCGAGCAATCCAGCGTCTCGGCGGGCGTGGTTCCTGCGATGAAGGCCTCCCAAGACAGGGTCCCCTCCGGGGCCTCGGGGCCAATCACAACAATCTGCCGCAGATGCGGTGAGGCTTGGGCGGCGGGCCCAACACTATCCCAGAGCTCTTGTGAGACAAAGGCAATCGCAGCGCGGCTGTCGCGTAAAATGGCGCCATAGACCTCAGTAGACAATAATGTGTTCAGTGCAACCGGCACCACACCCGCCTTGAGCGCTCCCCAGAAAATCAGCGGAAATTCGATTTGATCGAGCACAAACATCGCCGCGCGCGCTTCGCGTAAAATGCCGCAGCGCGTCAAAGCATCGGCGACCTGCCCCGCACCCTTGGCCAGCGCCCCATAGGTCAGCTGGCGCCCGCCCTCCCAGACTTCCTCAAATGCGGTTTTCGCGCCGCGCCCCTCTGCCAAGTGCCGATCCACAAACCAATGCGCCGCGTTGCCCGTCATGATCAGATCTCCTCCCAAAGAACCTTGCACCAGAGGGGCTGCAAATGCTGTCCAGCCCGATCTGGCGCCGGGCCTGGGTCAGCGCTTGCCAAGACCCTCCGTTTTTTAAGAGCATATGAAATTTGGCGCCGCCCGCAACCCAGCAGGTCACCCAGAGCAAAAAACCTCGCGCTAAGCCTTGGATTAGCGGGGAAAATGCACGATGCGGTCTTCGGTCACAATCATGTCAAGCGGTTGATCGGTGGGCTCTAAGGGCAGCGCGTCCGCCTGTTGCGCGTTGAACGCAAAGCCAATGGCCAAGACCGGACCACGGGCCCGCAGCCCCTCCAGCGTGCGGTCATAATACCCGCCACCATAGCCCAAACGCCCGCCCTGCGCGTCCCAAGCTACAAGCGGCACGATCACAATTTCTGGCACCATCCAGGTGATTTCAGCCGGAATCAGCGCCTTAAACGCCCCCTCCACCATATGCATGCCAGGTCTGTAGAGCGCAAAACGCAAAGGTACTCCCGCCGCTTCAATCACCGGCAGGCCGACCGGCCCATGGGCGGAGGCCTCGGCCAAAGCCACAGAGGGATCAATTTCCGTTCCAATCGGCATGAAGCCCGCCACCGGCGCGCCACGATACCCCGCCAAAACCTCAGACAGAACAGCAGCGCTTGCGCCGCTTTGCGCCGCATGGGCCGCTTTGCGCCGGGCAAAAGCCGCGCGCCGTGCCTCCGTCTTTTGAGCCTCTAAAGTCATAACAACATCAAAGTCATAACAACATCCAAGCGGCAAGACCCAGAAAGGCGAAAAAGCCAACCACATCTGTCACAGTGGTCACAAACGCACCCGAGGCCAAAGCGGGATCAATGCCAATTTTTTCAAGCGCCACCGGGATGACCGTACCTGCCAAGCCTGCCACGACCATATTGAGCACCATGGCCAGCACCAAGACCCACCCAATGATTGAAGAGCCAAACCAGAAATATCCAACAAGGCCAAGAACGATCGCAAAGATCATCCCATTGAGCAGCCCCACCAGGACTTCGCGGCGGATAACCCGCCAGACGTTGGAGGTGGTCAAATCCTTGGTCGCAATGGCCCGCACAGCCACGGTGAGCGACTGCGTGCCGGCATTGCCGCCCATAGATGCGACAATCGGCATGAGAACCGCCAGCGCCACGAATTGTGCAATCGTGGTTTCAAACATGGAAATGACCAGGGAGGCAATAATCGCTGTCGCCAAGTTCACCGCCAACCAGGGCAAACGACCGCGTGTGGTGTCCAAGACACTGTCCGACAGGGAGCCTTCCCCGACCCCCGCCAGACGCATCATATCCTCTTCATATTCCTCATCAAGCACGATCATCGCGTCATCAATGGTGATCACCCCGACCAGCCGATCATCGGCGTCCACAACCGGGGCAGAGATGAGATGATATTGATTGAACGCATAGGCCACGTCTTTTTCCGGTTGATCGACCGGAATGGTGCGAAAACTGTCTTCGGCAATCTCAAGCATCGGCGTGGCGCGCTTGGCGCCCAAAAGCTTTCCGAGTGTGACATAGCCCGTAGGACGCAGACGCGGGTCAATGAGGATCATATGGTAAAACTGTTCGGGCAACTCTTCTTGACGGCGCAGGTAGTCAATCGCTTGTCCGACGTTCCAATGCTCTGGCGCCATAACAACTTCGCGTTGCATCAGCCGGCCGGCCGATGCCTCGGGAAACGAGAGGGATTGCTCGACAACCACCCGCTCCGCATCATCCAATGCGCCAAGGATGGCCTCTTGTTGCGGCTCGTCGAGATCTTCGAGCAGATCCACCACATCGTCGGAGTCCAGGTCGCGCACAGCAACGGCCAGCTCGGCCGCGTCCAGCCCATCGATGATTTCCTCGCGGATGCTGTCGTCGAGCTCCGACAAAACATCGCCATCGATGCCGTCTTTCCACAGGCGCAGGATTCCCGCACGAATGGAGTCGCTCACCTGCTCTAAAAGGTCAGCAATATCAGCTGGATGCAAAGGATCAAGCAGAGTGTGGAGCCGTTGGGCATCTTCAATTTCCACGGCCAAACGCACATCAGATACCCTTTGGGCATCTAAAACATCGTTGGGCTCGGCGGAGGGGGCATAAAGATTTGTCATACCTGCCTTTACGAAGTCTCATTTCATATGACAAGATATAGCCAGATAAAAGAATTTTTGGACTGCTTTTCATGACCGACACACTTCTCCTCGGACAAACCCTTTATTTCAGCGGTGATCCCTTCCAGGCACCCTGGCAGGACGTCACCACGCACCGGCGAGATGGTGCTGTATTGCTGCGGGGTGGGCACATTGCTGCGGTGGGCGCGCGTGACGCGCTCCGCCAGGCCAATCCGGAGGCCAAAATTATCGATTACGGCGCGGATTTAATCGTTCCGGGCTTTGTCGATGCGCATGTACATTATCCGCAAACCGCCATCATCGCCAGCTGGGGCAAGCGGCTCATCGACTGGCTGAACAGCTATACTTTTCCCGAGGAAATGCGTCTGGCAGATCCCGATTACGCCGCCAAGATCGCTGGGCGTTACCTCGACATCGCCCTCAGTCATGGCACAACAACCATGGCCAGCTATTGCACCTCCGCCCCTGTGTCTGTCACCGCCTATTTTGAGGCAGCCCAGGCGCGCGGAATGCGCGTGGTGGGCGGCAAGACCTGTATGGATCGCAATGCGCCGGAAGGTCTGATCGACACGGCGCGATCGGCTTATGATGACAGCAAAGATTTGATTGATACCTGGCACGGGCAGGGCCGCTTGAGCTATGCCATTACCCCCCGGTTTTCACCGACGTCGACCCCAGAGCAGCTCGCCGCCTTAGGAGGGCTGTGGCAGGAACGCCCAGACTGTTTGATGCAGACTCACCTCTCTGAGCAAACCGAAGAAATCGCCTGGGTGCGCAGCCTGTTTCCACAGGCCCGCGACTATCTCGAGACCTACGCGCAATTTGGCCTGCTGGGCGCGCGCGGCCTTTATGGCCATGCCATCCATCTTGAGCCGCGCGAGATCGACCAATTGGCCGAGATCGGCGCTTCCGTGGTGCATTGCCCAACCTCCAACACCTTTATCGGATCCGGTCTCTTTGACCTTATGGGCCTGGCGCAGTCGCGGGTTCGCATGGGGCTGGCGACAGATATCGGAGGGGGTTCGAATTTTTCGATGCTGCGCACAATGGCGGCGGCTTATGAGGTGGCGCAATTGCGCGGTCAAGCGCTGCATCCCGCACAGCTTATGTGGCTGGCCTCCGAAGGTTCCGCACAAGCGTTGCACCTCTCTGGCACGATCGGTCACCTGGGCGTGGGTGCCGAAGCGGACCTTTGCATTTTGAACCTAAGCTCAACGGCCGCAATCACCGAGCGCCATGAGCATGCCAATGATTTCTGGGAGAGCCTGTTTCCCACGGTCATGATGGGCGATGACCGGGCCATTCGGCAAGTCTGGGTCGCGGGGGTTCCGGTCTAGGACGAGATCTGAATACTCCAGCGGCCAAGCCAGAACACTTTGCCTGGTGGCAACACCGGGCTAGGCGCGCTCTTGCAGCGCACGCATGTGCTGATTTTGCCGGTGGGCCAAGGCACGTTGATCCAGCGTGGTGATGCGCCCCTCTGTGACCACCTGCTGGCCGTTGACAAAAACATCGCGTGCCAAAGTTGGCCCAGCCAAAAGGATCGCTGCGGGATCCCAATTTCCGGCGGCATTTACATCGCCCATATCCCAAATCACCACATCGGCACATTTACCGGGCGCCAATGCGCCGCAATCCTCGCGGCCCAAAACCTGAGCCCCGCCCAAAGTGGCAATCTCAAGCGCCTCACCCGGTGACATCGCCCCAGCGCCATAAGCCAGCCGCTGCAGCAGCAGTGTCTGGCGCGCCTCAGCCATCAAGTTGCCAGCATCATTGGAGGCGGATCCATCGACCCCAAGCCCAACCGGCACGCGCGCATCTCGCATCGCCCGCACCGGCGCAATGCCCGAGGCCAAACGGCAGTTGGAACAGGGGCAATGGGCAACCCCGGTTTGCGTCCGCGCAAACAGCGCGATTTCCTCCGCATCAAGCTTGACGCAATGCGCATGCCAAACATCCGGCCCCGTCCAGCCCAACTCTTCGGCATATTGCCCGGGCCGCATCCCAAATTTTTCCAAACTATAGGCAATGTCTTCGTCATTTTCCGCCAAATGGGTGTGCATCATCACCCCCTTGTCGCGGGCCAAGAGCGCCGCATCGCGCATCAATTCGCGGCTCACAGAAAAAGGCGAGCAGGGCGCCACCCCAATGCGGCACATAGAGCCGGGGCGTGGATCGTGAAAGCCATCGATAACACGGATCATGTCCTCGAGAATATCGGCCTCCCGCTCAACCAAACCATCTGGCGGCAATCCTCCGGCGCTTTCGCCTATGCTCATAGCCCCCCGTGTGGGGTGAAACCGCATTCCGATCTCCTGCGCCGCATCTATGGTATCTTCCAGCCGCGCGCCGTTAGGATAGAGATACAGGTGATCTGACGTGGTTGTGCAGCCCGACAAAAGAAGTTCCGCCATCCCGACTTGAGCGGAGACAAAAAAGTCATCCGGGCGCATGGCCGACCAAATTGGATAGAGCGCTTGTAGCCAACCAAAGAGGGATGCGTCCTGCCCTGCGGGCACTGCGCGTGTCATGGTTTGATAGAGATGGTGATGGGTGTTGACCAATCCCGGCGTGACCAAACAACCGGCGGCATTCACTACCGTGCAGCCCGTCGCTGGCAAATCAGGGCCCACCGCCACAATGCGCCCATCGCGCATCAACACATCCCCGGAGGGGACGGCCCGCCGCCTGTCATCCATCGTCAGTACCAAATCGGCGTTTTGAATGAGCGTGTCAGCCAAGAGGCACCTCGCGTAAGATGTCTAAAGCAGCCGCATGCAGCTCCGGCGTCGCCGCGCAGAGGCATCGCCCCCCGTGCATCGGGTTGCCCCCGCGCCAGTCAGTGACCACCCCACCTGCGGCTTGCACAAGCGCCATGGGGGCCTGAATATCATAGGCTTGCAGCCCGGCCTCAATCACCAGATCAATCTGCCCCGCGGCCAAAAGCGCATAGGCGTAGCAATCCATGCCGTAGCGAGTCAATTGACACTGTTCGGCCACGGTGTGGAAGGCCTCAGCCTCAAGTGGGCTGCCGACCTCAGGAAAGGTGGTGAAGATCGTCGCCTGTGACAAATGCCGCGTTTTGCGCGTGGCCAGCGGGGTTTTGACCCCATGGCGCTCCAGAAAGGCCATGCCCAGCCCGCCGACAAACCGCTCCACGGTATAGGGCTGATCGATCACACCAAAAATCGGCTGCTGCCCGTCATTCAAGGCAATCAACGTGCCCCAGGTCGGTGTCCCGCTGACATAACCGCGGGTGCCATCAATTGGATCAAGCACCCAGGATAGGCCAGATGTGCCGACTGTATTTTGAGCTTCCTCGCCAATGACCGAGTCTTCGGGCCGCTGCACTTTCAATAACGCGCGCATGGCAGCCTCCGCCGCCCTGTCAGCTTCGGTGACCGGATCAAACCCCTCCGCCCATTTGTTTTGCGTCACCAAGGCCGGGGCACGAAACCACTTAAGGGTCTGTTCGGCCGCCACATCAGCCAACTGAGAGGCAAGGGATAAGATCACTTCCGGGCTTGGCGTTTGAACGGTCATTTGGCCTTCTTTCATAAGTCGGACTATCTAGGAGGCGGCGCCCCCTTTGGTCAAGTCATCAGGCCCACAAGCCCAGGTCGCCGCCGAAGGATCAAAAACCACGCCTCGGGCAGCGACCGTCACGCCGCGTCGCTCAAGACCCGCGCCAAATCAAACAAGCGTTTGCGCTGCTGTTCTGGGATGGCATAATAGCATCGCACCAAATCCAAGGCTTCTTTATCATATCAGATATTTTTCGTCGCGGCCTTGCTGTCGTGAACTTCCGTAAGACCTTCAAAGAAAAAACTCACCGGCACATCCATGACTTCTGAAATATCCCAAAGTCGTGATGAGCTGATCCGGTTGGAGCCGGTTTCATATTTTTGAATCTGTTGAAATTTAATACCTACTTTTTCGGCCAACTGCTGTTGGGTCATTCCTAACAGCCACCGCCTTTGTCGCACACGTTGTCCGACGTGTATATCGACAGGATGTGTCATTCTCGTCTCCTAATATTGTCCAAGCTACAGAAAAATATAAATATCTGCGGCTGATCTGACGCTCTTTTGTATAGCACAAAAACTATTTCGAAAATAAACCCAAAAATTAACTATTTATTAACAATTTTTTGAATCAGACCTTTTAAACCTCCCCGCCCTCACTCCCGAAATGATGTCTAAATTGCCATCCCCCCAAAATATCTCCTATTTTCTTAGAAATTGTTTACTTTCGAGGCCGCGTGGTTTCGTTGCTGGAAATTCCAGAAACAGGTGCCTATAAAGAGTAAAATGGTTAACAAACAAGGTGATTTCAGCCCATGCGCGCCCTTCAAGTTCAAGACCACAGCCAAAAACCTGTCTTTTTAGACAGGTCCATTCCCGAGCTTGGAGCGAATCAAATTCTCATCCGCACCGCCGCCTGCGCTTTGAATTTCGCGGATCTGCTGATGATTCGTGGCACCTATCAGGAAACACCTGCCCTGCCCTTCACCCTTGGCATGGAGGTGGCGGGCGAGGTTGCAGGTCTCGGCGCTGAGGTGACCGGATTTGAAATCGGCGATCGCGTCGCGGGGTTTGCCGGCTCAGGCGGCTTGGCTGAGTATTGCCCGCTTGAGGCCAGCCGTTGCTTGAAACTCACCGCCAACCTGCCCTATGACACGGCCGCCTCCGCATTGATCAGCTATGGAACGTCGCATCTCGCCCTGACCCATCGCGCAAAACTCACATCTGCCGATACGCTCTTGGTGCTCGGAGCGGGTGGCGGCGTGGGGTTGACTGCCGTGGAAATTGGCGCAGCGCTGGGCGCAAGGGTCATCGCGGTGGCGCGCGGGCCAGAAAAATTGCAAGTGTGCAAAGCCCGTGGCGCGGCCATCACCATCGACAGCGCGAATGAAGATGTCGTAGCCACCGTCAAGGCCCTTGGCGGCGTCGATGTGGTTTATGATCCGGTCGGCGGGGAGTCTTTTGTCGCAGCCCTCAAATGTTGCCGGCCCGAGGCGCGCTATCTGGTCATCGGTTTCGCCAGTGGTGATGTCCCGCAAATCAAAGCCAATCATCTTTTGGTGAAAAATGTCGATGTTTTGGGCTTTTATTGGGGCGGGTATATGAGCTTTGCACCGCAGGTTTTACACAATAGCCTAACAGAGGTCTTCGAAATGATCGCAAAGGGGCTGCTCACCCCCCATATCGGCGGCAGCTATGACTTTGACCAGGCACTTGAGGCATTGGACGATCTAAAAGCGCGAAAATCTATTGGTAAGCTTGTGGTTCAGGGCCCGGTTTCACCTGACGGCCGCCATTTTTAAGGCATTCTGCATGAATTGCAGAATTTTATGTGCAATTCGTGCAGTTTCCCTTGAAATTTCACCCCGCAAGCCCGATATTTGACCCAACGGCGCCGCGCGCGTCGAACGCGTAATTTTTGGAGAGCAACATGGCAGATTTTAACACGATTTCCGCAAATGCAGGCAGTCGCAGCGCCGCGATCGATGTCGGCCTGCGGGCGCATATGAACAAAGTCTATGGCACAATGTCCATTGGCATGGTGATTACCGCAGTTGCCGCTTGGGCGATTGCTGGCCTGGCCACGACGACAGATGCCAACCTGGCGGCGGCGCAATTGCCAAACGGCAAATTGCTCACCAGCTTTGGCCTCGTGATTTACACCACTTGGTTGAAATATGTTATTATGCTGGCCCCTCTGGCGGTGCTGTTCTTGGGCATGGGAACAGTGATGCGCAGAGCAAGTGCAGCTGGAGCCCAACTGTTCTTCTTTATCTTCGCCACTTTGATTGGCCTGTCGCTCAGCTCAATCTTCATTCGCTATACCGGCCATTCGATCACGCAAACCTTCCTGGTGACCGCCATCGCTTTTGCTGGCCTGTCCCTCTATGGGTACACCACCAAGAAAGACATCTCCGGTTGGGGCAGCTTTCTGATCATGGGCGTCATTGGTCTCGTGGTTGCAATGATCGTTAACATCTTCCTGCAATCGCCTGCGCTCCTGTTTGCGATTTCAGCCATTGGTGTTTTGGTATTTGCCGGGCTCACCGCCTATGACACGCAGAATATCAAGAATGAGTATCTGGCCCACGCCCATCACGGCGATCAAGAGTGGCTCGCCAAATCCGCCATCTTCGGCGCGTTGAACCTCTACCTTGATTTCCTGAACATGTTTCAGTTTCTACTGATGTTCATGGGCAACAACGAATAAGCCGGCTGCTTTGGCCGACCCAAGGCACACCTCGCCAGAAATGGCGGGGTGTTTTTTTATGGTCCAGCTGAATCTAAACCCGCGGCTGGCTGTGACGCGCACAAAACTGGCTGTGACGCGCACAAAAAAAGGCCGCGCAACCCAGTGCACGGCCTTTTGAAAATTGAAGGGGGCTTTTGCCTACTTAATTTTGCCTTCTTTATACTCAACATGCTTACGCGCCACCGGGTCATATTTCCGGGCGACCATTTTCTCGGTCATTGTGCGTGCGTTTTTCTTGGTCACATAGAAGTGGCCAGTGCCCGCGCTGGAATTCAGGCGGATCTTGATTGTGGTTGGCTTCGCCATGGTACGTCTCCTACGGGCGCAGCCTCATGGCCGCATTAATCCTCATCCGTCGGCTTTTAACGCCCCCAGCGGTGCTGTCAACCGATTCAGGTGACCAAAGCCAGTCAAATATGCGCGGGGAGCCTGTAAGCCGGATTTTGTCCAGATCCACGCCGTTGCCAGCGCAATCTTGGGCAATCATTCATCTCGGCGACCTGTTGCCAGGCCGCTCCAGCTGCCAACCCGAACCTGCGGGGTTGAAACGACCCATATGCGGTTCCTATTTGGCATTGCTCCCGGTGGGGCTTGCCGTGCCACGCCTGTTGCCAGCCGCGCGGTGAGCTTTACCCCACCGTTTCACCATTACCTTGCATGCAAGGCTGTCTCTTCTCTGTGGCGCTATCCCTAGGGTTCCCCCCGCCGGGCGTTACCCGGCACCGTTGTTTCACGGAGTCCGGACTTTCCTCGAGGGTTGCCCCCCGCGATTGCCCAGCCCCCCGCGCCCTGCTCTGTTACGAGCCCCGCTGCGCCGGGTCAAGCCAACTGTGCCCGGCGCGGCCCGGTATTGCCACGGGGCACAGTGTTTTGGCTTGGCGCCTGGGGTATCCAGAGGTCTTCATGGCGGGTGTTGCCCGTTGGGAGTGGTATGGCTGCTGGCCAATTCGGCCGTCTGGGCTTTGATCACTTGTGCGTTCAAATGCTCCAGCCTAGGCCTCAGGGCGCGCCGCTGGGTAGCTTTGCGCAAGGTCGGATAGGATTTGCTGGTCAGCTTCGCTGAGCGGACCTGTGGCCTTGGGGCGGAACCGTTGGCGGAAGGCTTCAAGCAGGGCCTGTTCAGCGGCGGCCCCTTCGGGCCTGCGATAGCCAAACCGCTCGGCCGCTTCCGCGAAGGGCAGAGGGGGACTGTGGGGCGCGCCGCGGTACACGGCAAGGCCCTCCTTGGCCAAATCCGACCACTCAAACCAGCGACCGGGATCTTGTTTGCGTCCAGGAGCCATATCGGAGTGGCCAATCACCCCTTGCGCCGCAATGCCCCAACGCTGCATCACCTCTGTGAGCAAGGATTTGAGCGCTTGCATCTGCGCCGCTGAAAAGGCGTGATCGCCCGCATTGCAAAGCTCAATACCAATGGAGGCCGAGTTCACATCTGTGCAGCCGCCCCAGGCGCCTCGGCCCGCATGCCAAGCCCGCTGCGCCTCTGGCACAAGCTGCACGGCCCCGCCCGATTGATCTAGAAAATAATGGGCTGAAACCTCATGGGCCGGATCACTCAACCGCTCAAGGGCGGCCTGCGCAGTTGGCATTGCGGTGTAATGAAGAACAATCAAGGACGGGGTCACCCCGCCTTTGCGCGGCCCAAAGTTCGGCGACAAGCGCCGCTCTATGGTCAGAAGGCTCAGTTTGCCACCGCCAAGCGAAAGGGCCGCGGATCCCAACCACAAGCAAAGCCATCCCCATCAGGGTCCAAGCCATAGGCATCACGCTCCGGCCCGCCCTTGGCCAAAAAGTCCTGCTGGGCCTCATCTTTGGAGCGATAACGATCACAGCCTCCAAAGCTGATCACCTTAAGCCCGGTGCCAAACCGATTATAGAGCTGTACCCCGACGGGATTATTGGTCCGAAGCGCATATTCCACCACATTAGGCCTGCGGCCCGGACGCTGCGGCAAGGCCTGCACGCCCATCACGACATATTTCGCCCGATTGGCGGCAATCCGCTCTGCATCGCTTTCCACCGTTTGCGCTGTGGCGACGACTTCAAAATCTTGTTCATTTGAGATTTGACTGACAGCCGGAGCCTCCGCGGTTTCCCCCAAAGCCGGCTCCGTCGCCATGGAATTGCCCGCGCTGATGACTTCGGTCGGAATAGCGCGTTGGCACCCGCTTATTGCCAAGGCCAAGGCGATTAACACAGCATACTTCATCCGCATCTCCTATAGCTGAGCCCCACTCAAAACTGGCCCAGTGGCGCTATAGCCACCATTGGTTTGGCTTGGCATTAAACCCCAGCGCGTTTTCCAACGCGAAGGCCGTATTGAGCAAATCCCCCTCTTCCCAAGGGCGACCGATCAATTGCAGCCCCAGCGGAAGCCCCTGTGAATCCAGCCCCGCTGGCACAGAAATGCCCGGCAGGCCTGCCAAGTTTACCGTGACCGTAAAGACATCAAACAAATACATTTGAACCGGGTCTGCATTGGCCATCTCTCCCAAGCCAAATGCGGCAGATGGGGTTGAGGGGGTCAAAATGGCGTCCACACCTGCGGCGAAGACATCATCAAAGTCTTTTTTGATCAAAGCGCGCACCCGCCGCGCCCGATTGTAATAGGCATCATAAAACCCAGCCGAAAGCACATAGGTGCCAACCATCACGCGGCGCTGTACCTCAGCGCCGAAGCCTTCGGCACGGGTTTTTTCATACATTTCTGTAATGCCATCCCCGGCCTCCAACTTTGCCCGATGACCAAAACGCACCCCATCATAACGCGCCAGATTTGAGGAGGCCTCGGCCGGAGCGATCACATAATAGGCCGGCAGCGCATATTTCGTGTGCGGCAGGCTGATATCTTTGACAATCGCCCCCGCATCGCGCAGCATTTGGCGGCCCTCAGACCATAGGGTCTCCAAGGCATCAGGCATGCCATCGACCCGATATTCTTTTGGAATACCTATGGTTTTTCCGCGAATATCTCCGGTCAAGGCGGCTTCAAAATTGGGCACAGGCAGATTCATCGAGGTGCTGTCTTTGGCATCAAAGCCGCACATCGCCTCAAGCATGATCGCCGCATCGCGAACATCTTTGGTGATCGGACCGGCCTGGTCGAGCGAGGAGGCAAAGGCCACAATGCCCCAGCGCGAGCAGCGCCCATAGGTGGGTTTGATCCCCGTAATCCCGGCGAACGCCGCGGGTTGACGGATGGAGCCGCCCGTATCTGTGCCGGTTGCCGCCAGACAGGTTTCTGCCGCCACAGCCGCCGCCGAGCCACCTGACGAGCCGCCCGGCGTCAAATCGCGCCCGTCAACTTTCCAAGGGTTCACCGCATTGCCATAGACCGAGGTTTCATTAGATGAGCCCATGGCAAACTCATCCATATTCAACTTGCCCACCATAACGGCACCGGCATCAAACAGCTTTTGCGATACGGTGGATTCATATTGGGGTTTAAATCCGTCCAAAATCGCACTCGCCGCTTGGGTCACAATGCCCTTGGTGCAAAACAGATCTTTCATTCCAATGGGCAAACCGCACATATCAGGCGCATCACCCGCTTGAATGCGCACATCGGCTGCCTTGGCTTGTGATCGGGCAAGCTCCGAGGTGTCATGCACAAAGGCATTCAAAGGCTTTGACGCGGCAACCGCCGCCAATGAGGCCTCCGTCAGCTCAACGGCCGTCGTCTCGCCAGCCCGCAAAGCATCGCGGGCACCGGCCAATGTGAGTTTCATCAAATCAGACATTATTCCACCACCATCGGCACAGCAAAAAATCCCTCACGCGCATCCGGCGCATTGGCGAGCACAGCCTCGTGCTGATTGCCATCGGTCACCGCATCCGAACGGCGGTAAAGCCGTTGCGGCGTCACAGAGGTCATCGGTTCAACCCCTTCCACATCCACTTCATTCAGCTGCTCGATGAAGCCTAAAATATTGGTGAACTCCTGAGCCAAGGCGGGCAAATCTGCCTCTTCCACCTTGATCCGAGCGAGTTTTGCCACGCGCCCGGCGGTTACTGTGTCGATCGACATGGGTGATCCTTCACTATTTCACTTGCTTGCAGCTTACTAACTTGGGATTTGGGCCTTGCCAAGGGCTCTGGCCGCTGCCCTACGCTCAAGAGCGTTTTTGCGCGAAAAAATTTTGCAAGAGCGCCGCACAGTCTTCTTCGGATATACCGCCAATCACCTCCGGCCTATGATGGCTTTGCGGATGAGAAAACACACGCGCGCCGTGATCTGTGCCGCCAGATTTTGGGTCCGCGGCCCCGTAGATCACCCGCGCTATGCGCGCATGGGCCAAAGCTCCTGCACACATGGCGCAGGGTTCAAGGGTCACATAGAGCGTATACCCGGCCAAGCGCTCTTGCCCCAAAGCCGCCGCAGCGGCCCGGATCACCAAGATTTCCGCATGGGCTGTCGGGTCGCAATCGCGCCGCGTTCGGTTGCCCGCCCGCGCCACGATTTCGCCGCGCGCATCAACCAATACCGCCCCAACCGGAACCTCGCCCGCCTCGGCCGCCTGCCGCGCCTCGATAAGGGCCAAATCCATTTGACTGTTAAAACCCATTCATCCCCGCTTGGCTTTGCGTTCAACACAGTCTAAGCCGAGCCCATGGCAGATGAAACACCAAAGGGCGATCGGATCGCAAAAGTTTTGGCCCGCGCAGGCGTGGCCTCGAGGCGCGACTGTGAAAAATTGATTGAAGCGGGCCGCGTCAAAGTGAACGGCAAAAAGATATTCAGCCCCGCGCTCAACGTGCAAGCCGGCGACAAGATCGAATTCGATGGTGAGCCGATCGAGCCGCCCGAAGAGCCCCGGCTTTGGCTCTATCACAAACCCATCGGCCTCGTGACCAGCGCGCGCGACGAGAAAGGCCGCGAGACCGTCTTCGACAAATTGCCCGAGGGGCTGCCGCGTGTGGTTTCTGTCGGGCGGTTGGATATGAACTCCGAAGGTCTGTTGTTACTGACCAATGATGGCGGATTAAAGCGCACCCTTGAGTTGCCCAGCACCGGCTGGACCAGGCGCTACCGCGTGCGCATCAAAGGCTATCCGCGCGAAGGGGCCTTTGAGCCCTTAACCCAGGGCATCACCCTGGACGGCGAGCGTTTTCAGCCCATGACCATTCAAATGGACCGGCAAACCGGCGCCAACTTTTGGCTAACCATCGGCCTAAAGGAAGGCAAAAATCGCGAAATTCGCCGGGCGATGGAATTTTTGGGCTTTACCGTCAACCGTCTCATCCGCATTTCCTACGGCCCGTTTCAGCTGCGCGACTTGAAGCCCGGCGAGGTGGAAGAGGTCAAACGCCGGGTGCTGGCTGATCAACTGGGTTGGTCAAACAAACCCAAGGTCTTGCCGCGTAAATCCCGTGGACCAAGCCGCAACTCCTAGCGCATAGCGCCCCCAGAGGCCTTAGGTGCCGATGCCAGCCGGGTCAAAAGCGGTGGCTTTAACGATGGCAAAAATAGTTTGCCCCGCAGCCAGCCCCATGTTTTGGGCCGAATATTGCGTCACACGCGCCAAAAACAGCGTCTTGCCGGTTTTAAACTGCACCATCACGCCCGGCCCCTGCCCCGCATGAAGCTGGGTGATTGTCCCTTCGAAAACATTCAGCGCAGAGAGGCCCTTGGGCTTCTCACGCGCCAACACAATATCTTGCGCAGGGATGCGAATGCGAATGTGGCGGCCTTTGCTTTGGCTCAATTCGGGCAAAATCAACCGACCACCGTCAAACCCCATGACCGCAAGCCCGGTGGTGGGATCCGGTGCCATGACCTGTCCCGAAATCACCGTGCCGGCCGCGCGCACGCCAAGATAGGGCACTGCGGCCGGGTCCGATAGGATCGCCTCTACCGGTCCAGACAGGACACTGCGCCCGGCCTGCATCACCACGATATGATCGGCCAAACGCGCCATTTCAGCGGGGTCATGGGTGACATAGAGGATCGGAATCTCTGTGCGATCGCGCAGCCGCTCGAGATAGGGTAGGATCCGATGCTTCAATCCTTGATCCAATGCCGAGAGCGGCTCATCCAAACACAGGCATTTCGGCCCGCTCAGCAAGGCGCGTCCGAGCGCCACGCGCTGCGCTTCCCCACCGGACAGGGCAAAAGGCGTCCGGTTCAGAAGATCGCCAAGCTCCAATAGGGCGATGACCTCATCAAAACTCTGCCCATACACCTGGCGGCCCATTTTTTGGGCAAATTTCAAGTTTCCAAGGACGGTGAGATGCGGCATCAATCGCGGCTCTTGAAAGAGATAACCGACAGCGCGCCGATAGGCAGGGCGCTCCGTGATATCCGAGCCCTCAATCACAATCTGCCCGCGATCCACCTGTTCCAGCCCGGCCACGGCCCGCAGAAATGTGGTCTTGCCACTGCCTGAGGGACCGAAAATCACCGTCACCCCCGCCGGCGCCGTGACTTGAACCTGCAAGGAGAAGCCCCCCCGCGTCAGGTGAAAGTCGAGCTCCAAACTCATCTGCGCACCATTTTTCTGGCCAATATTTCCGACAGCATCAGCGCCCCAAACGACAAAATCAACGACAGGGCAATCATCCGCCCCACGGCCGCCTCTTGACCCGGCACTTGCAACACCGCGTAAATTGCCGAGGCCAGAGTTTGCGTCTCGCCAGGAATGTTGGAGACAAAAGTAATGGTTGCGCCGAATTCTCCCAAGGCCTTGGCAAATCCAACCACGGCCCCCGCAATGAGCCCCGGCAAAATCAGCGGCAGGGTGACAAAGACAAAGACGTTGATCGGCGAGGCGCCCAGCGTGCCGGCGGCCTCTTCAAGCCGCGGATCCACCGCCTCCAAGGCCAGGCGAATGGCCCGAACAATGAGCGGAAACGCCATGACCGCCGCCGCCAGCGCCGCCCCGGAGGAGGTGAAAGCCAATTGCAGCCCAAGCGCGTCCAGTGCCGGGCCAAGGGTGCCTTTACGGCCAAATACCACCAACAAAAGATAGCCCGTGACAACCGGAGGCAAGACCAAGGGCAAATGCACCAGCGCATTGAGCAGCCCGTGCCCCCAAAACCTGCACCGAGCAAGCACATAGGCCACAGCGACCGCCAACGGCAGGCTGAGCGCCACGGCCACCAAAGCCACCCAAAGCGACAGACGCAGGGCATCGAGCTCAACCGGGCTGACAGCGAACCAGCTCATGGCGCCAAAAACCCATGGGGCACGAAGACCTCAAGGCCCTTTGCCCCGGCCAGATAGGCCACAACAGCCTCACCGCGCGCGGTCACAGAAGCGGCGAGGTAGCGCACCGGATCATGCGTGTGTTCGGCAATATCGGCCACGACATAGACCCCCGGCGTGCTGCGGACATCGGAGGCATAGAGCAATCCCAAAGGGCATTCTTGCCTTAATACAGAGATCAAACTGGCACGCGCATTGTCCTGTTGCGCCAAATGCGGCTTTAAGTCCTGCAAGAGGCCCAATGTGCTCAGGGCCTCAGCGGCGTAAATGCCCAATGGCACAGAAGAGATCAGCGGCACCGCCAATCGGCCACCTTGCAAGCGCGCCAGAATATCGTCCAAGCTCAAAGTCACATCCGCGGGGCTTGCAGAGGCCAGCACCAAGCGGTTTGCGGCAATCACGCGGGCCGGCTGGCTCAAGAGACCTGCATCGTCAATGTAGCGCATCCAATCCGTGCTGGCGGAGACAAAAACATCTGCCGGAGCGCCCTGCTCAATCTGCCGCGCCAAGACGCTGGAGGCGGCATAGGAGAGGCGGAGCGCTTGACCGGTTTCACGGGCATAATGCAGGGCAATGACATCCAGCGCGGGCTTCAGACTGGCCGCAGCGAAAACATCAATCGGTTGCGCCGCGCAAAGACCCGGCCCAAAGAGCACAGCGCAGGCGCCCCCGACCCGCACAATGCGGCGGATCTGGGCAAAAATATCAAGAAGACTTTTCAACGGGCCGCGATTTTGTATATTCATCTCGCATGTGTTATAAACATTCAGCAACAATGAAAACAACTCCGCACTATGAGCCCCTCAAAGTCTAAATCTCTGCCGATTTCGATCAACCCCACTCAAAAACGCATGGCGCGGGCGCAATTTGGTGCCCTGTGTTATCGCATTGAGGACGGGGAGCTGAAGGTATTGCTCATCACCTCCCGGCGCACAAAGCGCTGGATTGTGCCAAAGGGATGGCCAGAAAATGGCTTAACCCCAGCCCAAAGCGCCGCCAATGAAGCGCGCGAGGAAGCCGGCGTCACGGGCAAAGTCAAACAGCGCTCCATCGGCACTTACAGTTACGAAAAAAATATGGAAAATGCAGAAACCCGGCCCTGTATCGTGACCGTTTATGCGCTCAAAGTAACGAAACAATACGACAGCTACCCCGAACAATCCGAGCGCCGCCGCAAGTGGTTTGGCTGTAAGAAGGCCGCAAGCCTTGTGGCCGAACCGGAGCTTGCACGATTGATTAAGGCCTTTGCGCCATAAACTGTGCCATCTCGCCTCTTGATTTGAGCGGCGCAATCACTCAAGTAAAGGTGAACCGCCTAGGAGCATTCCTCGTGATCCGCTTTTCGCTTAAATGTAGTCAGAACCACAGCTTTGACAGCTGGTTTCAATCCTCAGATGCCTATGAAAAATTGGCAAAGGCCGGGCTTTTGACCTGTGCTGAATGCGGCGATCACGCGGTTGAGAAATCACTCATGGCCCCTAAAATCGCAACCCAAAGCCCATCGGAGAGCCACGCCTTGCGCGCGCCCATGAGTGAAACCGAACGCAATTTGGCCAAATTAAGGCAACAGATCGAAGCCAATTCCGATTATGTCGGCATGAATTTCGCCCATGAAGCCCGCGCGATACATCTCGGCGATAGCCCCACGCGCGCCATCTACGGAGAGGCCAAGGCCGAGGAGGCCAAAGCGCTCATTGAGGAGGGAATCCCCGTCGCCCCGCTGCCCTTTATGCCGAAGCGTCATACAAATTAGAGTGAGAATACGGGCCCACTGCCCTTGCCCTTGGACGCACAACCGCCTAACACCGCGCCGAAACTTCACAAAGTTGGATGACATATGCCTCGCTTGGTAATGAAATTTGGCGGCACTTCAGTGGCCAATCTTGATCGTATTCGCAATGCTGCCGAGCGCGTTCGCTTGGAAGTTGCCAAGGGCTATGATGTGATCGTGATCGTCTCAGCCATGTCCGGAAAAACCAATGAGTTGGTGGGCTGGGTCAATGAGACCTCGGTCCTCTATGACGCCCGCGAATATGATGCTGTGGTCTCCTCCGGTGAGAATGTCACTGCGGGCCTCATGGCGCTGACATTGCAAGAAATGGACATTCCCGCGCGCAGCTGGCAAGGCTGGCAAGTGCCCGTGCAAACGACAAGCACCCATGCCAACGCGCGCATCGAAGCCATCCCTTCGGCAAATTTGGACGAAAAATTTGCCCAAGGCATGCGCGTGGCGGTGGTCGCCGGGTTCCAAGGCGTCAGCCCCGAGGGCCGGATCACAACCCTTGGGCGCGGCGGCTCTGACACCACGGCCGTAGCCTTTGCAGCGGCCTTTGATGCAGAGCGCTGTGACATTTATACCGATGTCGATGGGGTCTATACCACGGACCCGCGCATATCCAGCAAGGCACGCAAACTCGATAAGATCGCTTTTGAAGAGATGCTTGAATTGGCCTCTTTGGGCGCAAAAGTTCTGCAAACGCGCTCTGTCGAATTGGCCATGCGGTTCAACGTGCGCCTTAGGGTGCTGAGCTCATTCGAAGACCCATCAGATACAGCAGGCACATTGGTATGTGCCGAGGAGGAAATCATGGAATCAAATGTAGTAGCCGGCGTTGCCTATAGCCGGGATGAAGCCAAAATGACCCTTATTTCCGTCGCCGACCGCCCAGGTATTGCCGCCGCCATATTTGGCCCGCTGTCCGAGGCTGGGGTGAATGTGGATATGATCGTTCAAAACATCTCCGAAGAAGGCCGCACCGATATGACCTTCTCTTGCCCAACCGATCAGGTGTTGCGCGCCGAGAAAGCGATGCAAACCGCCAAGGATACGGGCAACATCAACTATCATGACCTGGTGGTCGATGACGCTGTGGCAAAGGTCTCGGTCGTGGGCATCGGCATGCGCAGCCATGCGGGCGTTGCCGCGCAAATGTTCCGGGCACTCCACCGTGAGGGGATCAATATTAAGGTGATCACAACCTCAGAGATAAAAATTTCTGTCCTCATAGAGCGGAAATATATGGAATTGGCTGTTCAGACTCTGCATGATGCTTTTGAATTGGAAAAAATAGCCTAGAGGCACCAGTCTAAATGGTCCAAACCTCCGAGAGCGAAAGCCGCAAACTCCTTGGCGCCCTGCGCGATGCCATGGCCGAAGACTCAGCCGGTCAAGCGCGGCTTGACAAGATCGTGCAGCTGATTGCCAGCTCGATGCGCTCACAGGTTTGCTCAATCTACCTCTTTCGCGATCAAGAGACATTGGAGCTTTGCGCCACGGAAGGCTTGAAGGCCGCCGCGGTTCACCAAACGCGTATGCGTATCGGCGAAGGGCTTGTGGGCCGCGTGGCCCGCTTCAACCAGGTCATCAATACCGCCGACGCCCCCTCAGCCAAGGGCTTTCGCTTCATGGCGGAAACCGGCGAGGAAATCTATTCCTCCTTTCTGGGCGTTCCCATTCAGCGCCTCGGCGACTCGCTTGGGGTCTTGGTCGTTCAATCAAAAGAGGCCCGAGAATTTTCCGCCGATGAAGTTTACGCGCTAGAGGTCGTGGCCATGGTCTTGGCGGAGATGACCGAATTGGGCGCCTTTGTCGGCGATGGCGATGCGCTCTCTGCCCGCCACCAAAAACCTGTGATGTTTAAAGCCAAAAGCGCGCAGGATGGTGTGGCCGAAGGTCTGGTCTATCTGCATGAGCCGCGGGTCGTTGTCACCAATCCCATTGCCGATGATCCCGAGGTTGAAACCCAGCGCCTCGAGGCGGCGCTTGATCGCCTGCGCATTTCCGTCGACCAAATGCTCTCCAATGCGCGCAGCGGTGATGCCGAGCAACTGGAAGTCCTGGAAGCCTACCGCCTCTTTGCCAATTCCAAAGGATGGCGGCGGCGTATGGAGGAAGACATACAACGGGGCCTCTCCGCTGAGGCCGCGGTCGAAAAAGAACAATCGGCCGCCCGCAGCCGCATAGGGCAGTCGAAAGATGCCTATCTGCGCGAGCGCCTGCATGACTTGGACGACCTCTCCAACCGTCTGTTGCGCCTGCTCACCGGACAGGGCAGCGATACGGGCGCAGAAGTGCCGCCCAACCCGATCCTCGTGGCGCGCAATATTGGCCCGGGTGAATTGCTCGACTATGGCCGCAGCCTGCGCGGGATTGTGCTGGAGGAGGGATCTGTCGGCTCCCATGCGGCCATTGTCGCCAGAGCGCTGGCCATACCGCTGCTCATTCGCGCCAAGGGCATTGTGACCGAGGCACTCAACGGTGACGCAATCATGATTGATGGCGATCAGGGCTATGTGCACCTGCGCCCGGATGAAGGCGTGCAAAAGGCCGTGCGCGATAAAATCGCGATGATGCGTCAGCAGGCGGATCGCTATGTCGAACTGCGCGACAAGCCGGCAGAGGCCAAATGCGGCACGGTCGTGCAATTGCTCATGAATGCCGGCCTCATGGCCGATCTGCCCTCCCTGCCCAATTCTGGTGCCGAGGGGGTGGGGTTGTTTCGCACGGAATTGCAGTTTCTGGCGCAAAACCAGATGCCCAAACGCGCCGAATTGGTCTCGCAATACACACGGGTGGTCGACGCCGCTGAGGGGCGCAAAGTGGTGTTTCGCACGCTGGATATCGGCTCTGACAAGGTGCTGCCCTATATGGTGCCACAAGATGAGCCAAACCCGGCCATGGGCTGGCGCGCCATTCGGGTGGGGCTGGATAAGCCCGGGATTTTGCGCATGCAGCTGCAAGCGCTGCTGCGGGCCACGGCGGGGCGAGACCTTTGGGTCATGTTCCCCTTTATCGCACAATTTGACGAGTTTCGCGGCGCCTTGGCCGAGCTGGAGCGGGCCAAGGCCCGCGAGATCAAACTGGGCCACATGCTGCCGACACATATTCATGTCGGCGCCATGCTCGAGACCCCCTCTTTGGCCTTTGCGCCAGACCAGTTTTTCAAAGAGGTCGATTTCCTCTCCATCGGCGGCAATGACCTGAAACAATTTTTCTTTGCAGCCGACCGCGAGAATGAGCGGGTGCGCCGGCGCTATGACACGCTGAACACCAGCTTTCTGAACTTTCTGGAGCAAATCGCCACCCGCGCGCGCAACAGCCAGACCCATCTGTCCTTTTGCGGCGAGGATGCGGGCAGACCGCTGGAGGCGGCTTGTTTTGCCGCTCTGGGCATCGGCACCCTCTCCATGCGCCCGGCCTCCGTCGCACCGGTCAAACACCTGATCCGGCGGATCAATCTCAAAGAGTTAAAGACCGTCATTGATGCGGCCCGCGCGGCGGGCCATCAGTCGGTGCGTGGCCCTGTGACCGAATGGATAAAGAGCGGCGCGCAGTGACCAAGGCGGCGGCGCCACGCCGCGAAATTCTGTTAAAAAATCTTCAAGAGCTTGTCGAGAATTGCGTTAAATTGCGCCAAAACGTGATGCGCAGCGGTTGGATCGCCGATAACTGCGGTCGTAAGACCGGCCGCGACCGCAGTGGTAAATCCTGCCGCCGCCTTCGCCAAATTGACCAGCCCGCGCATGATCCGGCGATGTCTGCGATCATCCTGCGCAGCATCGAAGTGGCGTTGAGACAATGAGTCCTTAAGGTCCGCATCAAGATCCTTGAAATATTCCGCAACCTCAGGGTCTGCGATGTCGCCCAATTTCGGATCTGAAATTGCCTCTTGCAATTGCTCCTCAATCGCCGCCGCATCCGCTGTGCCCGATGCCAAAGGCTCAGGGCCAATGGCGCCGGGAGAGCCAGCAGGCGGCTGCTCAGGCTGGAGATATTTGCGCATCTTGGCATGGTGCTCAAAAAGTATTGTGACATCGTCTATGAGACTGTCGCCCCAGGCCTCTTCTCCCGTCTCACCCTTCATGTTTTTGATGCGGCGCACGGCGTTTTCATGCTTATACCAATTGTCACTTTTCTCGCTAAGAACTGTCGCATATTGGGACAGTCTGAGGCTCAATGCACCCACATCAAAGTTATAATTGCGCGCGGAAAAATCTGCCTGAATGTCCCCAATGAGC
Source organism: Planktomarina sp. (assembly GCA_016780825.1). GTDB lineage: Bacteria > Pseudomonadota > Alphaproteobacteria > Rhodobacterales > Rhodobacteraceae > Planktomarina. The sequence goes on from JADHLF010000027.1 coordinate 25,305, forward strand.
TCTATGGAGGCCGCGCGCAGGTCCTCCAGATCTTTGGGATTATGCGCCGGCGGCGGCCTGTTGAGCGGCCTATCCCCGAACATCAGCTTGCCGTTCCGCGTTTCAAATTCAACCGCGGAGGCGGTGATCAATTGCTGTTTCACCTTTGCGTCATCAGGATCCAATTTTTGCTTGAGCGCCGCGAGCAAGCGTGAACTTTCCAGCGTATCGGACCGGCGATCCCAATGGGTCAGATCGGCATATTGAAACTCGCCAAAGCCATGGGGCAGCGGCGCGCTGTCAAGCCTGGCATGCAGCAGCTTGCCTCCGCCTTTTCCAACTTCGGCCTCCTCAATAACACTGTCGGAATTCACGCTCTGCTCGGTCCAGAGCGTGAGAACCGCCTGACACTCCGCCAACTTGTCTGTGATTTGATCGCGCCACTTATCGCCCGGCGCGATATCATCATCCCACCAGATGTTGATATCATGGGCTCGCAAATAGTGAACGATCTCAGCCACTTCTGCTTTATTGGCATGGGCATAGGAAATAAATACGAAAGGCGCCTCGGGATAAACCGGCACCGCCGCCTCCCCCGACAGCTCGGGCCAGTGCTCCGGATAGGTGAGATGAGCTGGTATGATCACCCCTCGATCCCCGGTCATGCCGTCGAGCTGCTTCTGCGTCAAACCTTTGACCTCGCTGAGATCCGTAAACGCCCTTTCGCCCTCATCATTGATCAATGTCCAGCAGTCTGCCCGCCACAAGTTCGCCCGCGATAAGTCCGCCCGGCTCAGTCTCGCCCCCCGAAGCTCCGCCCCATTCAGGGCCGCCCCCCTCAAATCCGCCTCGAGAAGGTTTGCCTGCGACAAGTTCGCATACCCAAGGTCCGCCCGCAGCAGGACCGCCCCCACAAGGTTCGCCTGGCTAAGGTTCACCTCCCACAGGTTCGCCCTCACCAGGTTCGCCCCCCACAGGTCCACCCGCCGCAGGTTCGCCAACCGCAGGTCCGCCCGAAACAGATCCGACCCCCGAAGGTCCGCGCCAATAAGGTTCGCCTCCATCAAGTTCAAGTCCCGCAGATCCGCCCCAGACAAATCGATCTTGTCCACCGTTTGGGCATATTGGTTCCACACCTCAACGCCTTGCCTCAAGAGCTCGACCTGTTTGGGATCTGCCATAATCCTGCCTTTATTAAATATAATCCGTCAAAATTTTTGATCTTTTAACATATTTTACAGATAGATGAAATGGATTTTGGGCCAGGGCGCGCATGATTTGAGCCGATCGTTGACGCCGAGTGTTCCGCCGGGCTGGGCAGGCTGCGGGGTCCTATGGAGGCCTATGGCTCGGCCTGCGACGGGGCGCGCGTGACCTTGCCCTGCACCCCATCCCAAGCCCCCGGTGCCAAGGACATGCCCAGAATGCGTTTGGGGTTGGTGGGTGGTGGCATTTCAACGCCGCTGAGTGGGCGAAATCCAAATCTTTGGTAATAGGGTGCATCCCCCACCAGCAGCACCCGGTTCCACCCAAGACCGGGCGCCAGGGCCACGCTTTCGCGAATCAAATAGCCCCCCAGTCCCTCGCCCTGCCGGGTTGGGTGGACGGCAATGGGCCCCAGCAAGAGCGCAGGACGCTCCGCGACGCAGACCGGCCAATAGCGAATGGCACCGGCCAGAATACCATCTGGATCCCGCGCCACCTGTGACAGGGCGGCAATCGGCGGCGTGCCCTCGCGCAAACGATAGGAAGACAAAGCCTCCCGGCCCGGAGCAAAGCACAAATCATAGAGCGCTTCGACTTCCCACCAATCTGCTTCTGTCTCGCGGTTTAAATGAAACACCGCCCGGTCCTCTTTCCTTTTGCAACTGGCCTAACACGCGGTTACGCTCCGCGCAAACCCAGAGGAGAACATATGTTTTATCGTCCCGAAGAGGGTCACGGCCTGCCCCATAATCCGTTTAATGCCATCGTTACCCCGCGGCCCATCGGTTGGATCTCAACCCAGGATGCCGCGGGCGGGCGCAACCTGGCGCCCTATTCGTTTTTCAACGCCGTGGCCTATGTGCCGCCGCAAGTGATGTTTGCATCCACCGGCGCAAAGCCCGATCAGGATGGCACAAAGGACAGCGTCAGCAATATCCGCGAAACGGGGGTGTTTTGTGTCAATATTGTTGAATTCGCAATGTTGGACGCGATGAATGCCTCCTCGGCCAGCCTTGGCAAGCAAGTGGATGAGTTTGCCCATGCGGGTCTTGAGGCCGTGGCCTGCGAAACCATCACAGGGTTTCGTGTTGGCGCCGCGCCTGCCAGCCTTGAGTGCAAGGTGACGCAGATCATCCCCCTGGCCGGGCCGGCAAATTTTGCCGTCTTCGGGGAGGTGACCGGCGTGCATATGCGCGACGATTGTCTGGTGGATGGCCTGTTTGATGTGAAAAAATTCAAGCCATTGGCGCGTTTGGGCTATAAAGATTACACCGTGGTGGACGATACCTTTGCACTGAGCCGCCCGGACGATTGATCCGGGCCGCCGGGCTGGTTTTGGCCCTAATGTCCGGCGGATAAAATGCCCGTGCGAACGCCGTAATCGGCCGCGATTTGATAATCGGGGTCATCGTCACTGTCGACGATCAGATGCCCGGCCTTGCTCAGAAGATAATGGCAATCTTTGCTCAGGTGGCGCAGTTGAATGCGCTTGCCTGCCTCTTCATATTTCAAGGCCAATGTCTCAATCGCCTGCAATGCCGATTGATCCGCCACCCGGCTGTCGGCAAAATCGACGATCACGGTCTGGGGATCCTCAAATGGGGTAAACAGCTCTGAAAACCCCTCGGTTGAGCCAAAAAATAACGGGCCGCGGATTTTGTAAACCTTGGTGCCATCACTCTCAATCGCGCGGTTTGCATGGATGCGGGTGGCATTTTGCCAAGCATAGGCCAGGGCTGAGACAATCACCCCAACCACAACCGCGATGGCCAGATCGGTCATCACCGTCACAGCGGTCACCAAAATGATCACAAAAGCATCCGTGAGCGGCACTTTGCGCATGATCATCAAACTGTTCCAAGCAAATGTGCCGATCACCACCATGAACATCACACCCACCAGGGCAGCCAGCGGAATTTGTTCGATCAAGGGCGAGGCCACGACAATGAAGGCCAGCAAGAACAGCGCCGCAGCGATGCCCGCAATCCGCGTGCGCCCGCCAGATTTCACATTGATCATCGACTGACCAATCATAGCGCAGCCGCCCATCCCACCGAAGAATCCGGTGACGGTATTGGCGATGCCCTGGGCAATGCTCTCCTGGCTCGCACCCCCGCGCTTATTGGTGATGTCCCCCACGAGATTAAGCGTCAGCAGGCTTTCAATAAGGCCAATGGCGGCCAGAATACCCGCATAGGGCAGGATGATCCAAAAGGTTTGCCAGGTCAGCGGCACGCTGGGGATATGAAACCGCGGCAAGCCACCCTCAATACTGGCCAAATCGCCAACGCGCGGCACATCAATGCCAAAGGCAATCACAATCACCGCCACAATGCCAATCCCTGCCAAGGGGGCCGGAACTGCTTTGGTCAGCTTGGGCATGCCCCAGACGATCACCATGGTCAGCGCAACCAGCCCCAGCATGACCAAGAGCGGAAGGCCCGACAGCCACTCCCCGCTCGACATGCCCTGCCCAGTATTCACCACAGAACCCGGCACTTTAAACTGGGTCATCTGCGCAAGGAAAATGACAATCGCCAAACCATTCACGAAGCCCAGCATCACCGGATGCGGCACAAGGCGGATGAATTTGCCCCATTTCATGAGGCCAACAAAAATCTGAATAAGCCCCATCAGCACCACAGTTGCAAAAAGATATTCAACCCCGTGCTGCGCCACGAGCGCCACCATGACCACCGCCAGAGCGCCGGTTGCACCGGAAATCATACCGGGGCGGCCACCGATCAAGGCGGTGATGAGGCCAACGATGAAGGCGGCATAGAGCCCGACCAAAGGGTGCACCCCAGCGACAAAGGCAAAGGCCACCGCCTCAGGCACCAGCGCCAAAGCCACGGTAAGCCCGGCCAACAGCTCGATACGAATACGGCCTGGGGTCAACGGCTCCCCGGCGCTCAAATTAAAATTGGCAAAAGAAGATTTGACCGCCGATGCAGCCAATGAAACACGAGACATGATGGAAACCTTTTCGTCGAACAGTCGAACCTTTGCCGCGTCATATCATATTTTTCGCGGAGGTCACGGAATTCTTAATAAATGGCGACATTTTGAACCCTTTGGCGCGGTCTGCGACTGGCGTGGCGCCCCAAAACATGTAACAAAATGAGGACACTTCGGCATTTTTAGGGAGGCAAGCGATGAGCAAAACAAAAATTGGTGTGATTGGTGGCTCTGGGATTTATGAAATCAACGGCCTGCAAGATCCGAAATGGCAACAGGTCGAAAGTCCCTGGGGCACAGCTTCCGATGAGCTGCTCACAGGCGTGCTGGACGGCGTCGAAATGGTGTTTTTGCCGCGACACGGGCGCGGCCATGTCCATGCCCCGAGTGATGTGCCCTATCGCGCCAATATTGACGCTCTGAAGCGGCTTGGAGTCACAGATGTCATCTCTGTGAGTGCCTGTGGCTCGTTTCGCGACGCGATGGCACCGGGGCATTTTGTTATTGTGGATCAATTCATCGACCGCACGCGGCAGCGCGCCAGTTCCTTTTTCTCCCGCGGATGCGTGGGCCATGTGAGCCTCGCCCACCCAACCTGCCCCCGGCTGTCAGCGGCTTGCGCTGAGGCGGCACGGGCGGAGGGTATCACCGTTCATGAGGGCGGCACATATCTGGCGATGGAAGGGCCGCAATTTTCAACCCTGGCTGAGAGCCGCATGTACCGTGAAAGCTGGGGGGCCGATGTGATCGGGATGACCAATATGCCCGAGGCAAAACTCGCGCGCGAAGCAGAGCTGTGCTACGCCTCTGTGGCGATGATCACCGACTATGACAGCTGGCACCCAGACCATGGGGAGGTTGATGTGACAGATATCATCAAAACCCTCATGGGCAATTCCGCACAGGCCAAGGGGATGGTGGCGCGCCTGCCGCAGCTTTTGGGCCGAGCCCGCGACGCCTGCCCGCATGGCTGCGATAGGGCGCTGGAATATGCTATTCTCACCGCACCCGAGGCCCGTGATCCGGTGTTGCTTGCCAAGCTGGATGCGGTGGCCGGGCGGGTTTTGAACTAAGGCGCCATTATGCCGGGATCGCAAATTGGGGCTCGTTTCTGTCGCCAGAGCTGCTATGACGGGCGCGCCAGAAGAGGATTGCGCTATGAAAACCGTGAAAGACTATATCCGCACCATCCCTGATTTCCCCCATGAGGGAATCATGTTCCGCGATGTCACCACGCTTTTTGCCGACCCGCGCGGCCTGCGTTTGGCGATTGATCAGCTGCTGGATCCATTTTCAGGGGTCCAGGTGGATAAAATCATTGGCCTTGAGGCGCGCGGTTTCATTCTCGGCGGTGCAATTGCCTATCAGCTTGGGAAAGGTTTTGTGCCAATCCGCAAGCAAGGCAAGCTGCCCGGCAAAACCCTGTCACAGCCCTATACGCTGGAATATGGCGAGGCGGTTATGGAAATCCATGAAGACGCCATTGAAGCGGGTGAAAAGGTTCTGGTTGTTGATGATCTTTTGGCCACTGGGGGCACTGCTGCGGCCGGTCTCAAACTTCTCGAGCGTCTCGGCGCCGATGTCATCGGATGCGCATTTATCATTGATCTGCCCGATCTTGGCGGCCGGCGTGTTCTGGAGGGGTTGGACATTCCGGTCCATTGCCTCTGCTCTTACGAAGGCCTTTAGCCCGCCTCTGTTTTCCCGCGCCTATCAAAGCGGATTGCGGCATAAAGGACATGGGTGCGCCAGCGCCCCGCGATTTGCAGATAACTCTGCGCCACGCCTTCATATTTAAAGCCGCAGCTCTCCAGCAACCCGCGTGAGGCTTGATTTTCAGGCAAGCAGGCCGCTTCAATTCGGCTGAGATCCAGCTTGCGATACGCATGGGCCACCAGCCCTGTGACCGCCTCACGCATATAGCCTTGGCGCGCGAATCTCTCTCCGGTCCAATATCCCAAAGTGCCCGCCTGAGCCGGGCCTCGGCGGATATTGTCCAATGTGACCGCCCCAACCAGCGCTTGATCGGTCTTGCGGACCAAAAATAAAGGGCAACCAGAGCCATTTTTGATGGCGCGCTGTGCCCAATAGACCCGCGCTGTAAAGTTACGCCGGGTCAAATGCTCCTCTGACCAAACCGGGTCCCAAGGAGACAGGAAATCACGACTGTCGCTGCGCAGATCCACCCAAGCGCGAAAGTCATTGTGTTGAGGTAGCCGCAAGATCAGCCGGTCCGTCTCGCACACAGGCTTGGAATTACGGGTAAACATCACTCACGCCACCAATCTGGCCTGTAGTGCCGCGATATCGGGCGCATCGCTCACCGGTCCATAAAGCGCCATAGCCGCGGGGGCACCACCGGACATCGCCCCTGCATAGCTGCGCACGGCTTCAACACTGACCGCATCGATTTGCGCCACGACCTCTTCCAAAACCGGAATGCGATCCCAAATCGAGAGCATCCGCGCCAGACGTTCCGCCCGCGCAGAGGGGCTTTCCAGCCCCATCAGCATACCGGCTTTCATCTGGGCCCGCGCCCGGGCGACTTCAACTTCGCTCATATCTTCTGCGGCGCGTTTCAGCTCATCTATGGTAATATGAGCCAAATCAGCCAATTTGTCGTCAGAGGTCCCGGCATAGAGTGTCAGTGTACCCGTATCGAAATAGGCGCCAGCACTGGCGAAAATCGAATAGCACAGGCCACGTTTTTCCCGCACCTCTTGAAAAAGCCGAGACGACATGCCGCCCCCAAAGGCCGTGGAGAAAATCTGCGCCGTGTAGATATCGGGATCTTTGTAATTTGGGCTTTCAAAAGACAATGCAAAATGCGCCTGCTCAAGATCTTTCACGCGGCGCATTTCTCCGCCCTGAAATTGCGCCGGTGTCACCAGTGACTGCACTCGCGGGGTCAAATCTCCAAAAATATCCTCACACTGCCGCAAAATTTCCGCATGATCCACCGCTCCGGCCGCCGCCAGAACCATTTGATCTGGGCTATAATTCTCACGGACAAATTGCGACAAATCTGTTCGTTGGAATTGCGCCACCCGCTCTTCAGGGCCTAGGATAGATCGCCCAATGGCCTGATTGGGATAGCAAACCTCTTGCAGCCAATCAAAGATAATATCATCTGGTGTGTCCAGCGCTTGCCCAATCTCAGAGAGGATCACCCCGCGCTCGACTTCAATCTCAGCCGGGTCAAAAATCGAATTGAGCACAATATCTGAAATGACATCCAAGGCCAAAGGGACATCGCCCTGCAGGACCCGCGCATAATAGGCGGTCATCTCGCGGCTTGTATAGGCATTGATATACCCGCCCACATCCTCAATCGCCTCGGCAATTTGCACCGAACTGCGGCGCACTGTCCCCTTAAAGGCCATATGCTCAAGAAAATGCGCAATGCCGTTTTGTTCGATGCGCTCATGGCGGCCGCCGGCGTTGACCCATATGCCCACAGAGGCCGATTTCAGCCCCGGCATATGTTCGGTGACGATGCGAAAGCCATTTTTCAGGCGATGGGTTTGGACGGTCAAAGGGCTATACGCTCGCGAATTAGGGATTTCATAAGTTGTAAATCATTAGGCATTTCAGTCACGCGCTCATCGCGCTCAAACAAGTCCGCCAGCCAGCGCGGCAAGGCCGGCCGCAGACCCATGGCCGCCTCCACAGCGTCAGGGAATTTTGCCGGATGTGCCGTTGCCAGCGTGATCATTGGGGAGCTTCCCAAATGTTCCTCAGCCACTTTCACCCCTACGGCGGAATGTGGACAGAGCACTTCGCCGGTGGCGGCAAAGAAGGTTTGGATGGTGGCGCTGGTTTGCTCATCGGAGCTGCGGCCACTGTCAAAATGCGCGCGCAGGGCTTGTAAGGCCCCCTGGCTGATGCCGAAACCGCCCTGCTTCATCTCTCCCATCAGCTGCGCCACAGCCGCGCCATCTCGGTCATAGGCATCAAAGAGCGCCCGCTC
>JADHLF010000028.1 GCA_016780825.1 Planktomarina sp.
TGAAGGCAGGCCTTTGAGCCGCCCCCATGTTGCGTGCATCGCCCTTAATAGACATCCCTTCAGTTTTGGCTTCCTTTCAGGGGGCCCGCTGAGTGATGCAAGTGGATATAATGGCAAAAAAGATGCTTATCGATGCCACACACGCGGAAGAAACCCGTGTTGTGGTGGTGGACGGAAACAAAGTTGAGGAATTTGACTTTGAATCACAAAATAAACGGCAAATAGCAGGCAATATTTATTTGGCAAAAGTGACGCGGGTAGAGCCCTCGTTGCAAGCCGCATTTGTTGACTATGGCGGAAATCGCCACGGCTTTTTGGCCTTCTCAGAAATCCATCCGGATTACTATCAGATCCCAGTTGCGGATCGTGAAGCTCTGATGGCCGAAGAAAAAGCCTATGCAGAAGCCATGGCGGCAGAAGCTGAGCAGGAAGCGCAAAGGCCCAAACGCACGCGCAAACGCCGGGGAAAACCCGCCGCGCAGCACAGTTCGGATCCCATTGAAACGTGGGAGATGACCGCGGTTGATGGGATGGAGACCATCGATCTTTCCGCCGATGAAGAGGGGGAGGCGCCTGCGTCTTTGCTCGACGACGATCTGCCCGAGGTGGCTGCATCGGAAATCGCAGAAATCAATGATACAGCAGAGGGTGCGCCAGAGTCCGAGCCTGAATCTGCGGAGGCTGAAGCGGTGGTTGAGCCAGAGGCGGCGCAAGACACTGCGTACACTGTGGACACTGCGGACGACCAGGATCAAGAGGATGAAGATCTGGCGGATGACGGGATCGAATCCGTTGCCCAGGAAGATGATAGCGAAGATCTGCGCCCGGTGCGCAAGCCGCGACCAAGACGGTATAAAATCCAAGAAGTGATCAAAGTCCGCCAAATCATGTTGATCCAAGTGGTCAAAGAAGAGCGCGGCAATAAGGGCGCTGCTTTGACGACATATCTGTCGCTCGCCGGGCGCTATTGTGTTTTGATGCCGAACACTGCGCGCGGTGGCGGAATAAGCCGCAAAATCACCAATGCGGCTGACCGTAAGAAATTGAAAGAAATCGCCACCACAATCGTTGTGCCCGAAGGCGCGGGTCTGATTGTGCGGACGGCTGGCGCGAAACGCACCAAGACGGAAATCAAACGCGATTATGAATACCTGCAACGCATGTGGGAACAAATTCGTGAGCTGACCCTGAAATCCTCTGCTCCGGCGGCGATTTATGAAGAGGGTGACCTGATCAAACGCTCGATTCGCGATCTCTACAACCGCGATATTGATGAGGTTTTGGTTGAAGGCGCAGCAGGCTATCGCAACGCCAAAGACACTATGAAAATGATCATGCCGTCCCATGCCAAAAACGTGAAGCATTATGTGGATTCGATACCACTCTTTGCCCGTTTTCAGGTCGAATCCTTTATGGATGGCATGTTCAACCCCACCGTGCAGCTGAAATCCGGTGGCTATCTGGTGATCGGCATCACCGAGGCTTTGGTGGCCATTGACGTAAACTCAGGCCGTGCGACCAAAGAGGGCAGCATTGAGCAGACCGCTTTGAACACCAATCTTGAGGCCGCCGAGGAGGTGGCGCGTCAACTGCGCCTGCGCGATTTGGCTGGGTTGATCGTGATTGATTTCATCGACATGGATGAACGCCGCAACAATATCGCTGTTGAAAAACGCCTGAAAGATAAGCTGCAATCTGATCGTGCGCGCATCCAGGTGGGCCGGATCAGTGGATTTGGCTTGATGGAAATGAGCCGTCAGCGTTTGCGTCCAGGCATGTTGGAAGCCAGCACGCAGCCCTGCGCCCATTGCCACGGCACCGGCTTGATCCGCTCGCAAGACAGTCTCGGTCTGACCATTCTGCGTGAGTTGGAAGAAGAGGGGGGGCGTGCGCGCTCCAAAGAAGTCTTGATCAAAGCGCCGATCAGCATCGCCAATTTCTTGATCAACCAGAAACGTGAACATATCAGCCAGATTGAGCAACGCCATGGGATGGCCGTGCGTATTGAAGCTGATCCCTTCTTGATAAGCCCGGATTATACGATTGAGAAATTCAAAACAGCCACGCGCATTGTTCCGGTGACCACCACGACCGTCAGCTCGGTGGATTTCGCCTTGATGGAAGCAATTGATGAGCAAGGTCAAGAGGATGATCAGGCCGATGTGATTGAGGCCGTAGAGACCCCAGAGGACGGGGATGCTCCGAAAAAGCGGCGTCGTCGTCGGCGGCGGCGGCGGGGTGGCAGCGATGCCCTAGCGGGTGATCAAAGCCAAGAGGAGGGATCGCAAGAGGAGGCGCCGGCGGAGGCACCTGCGCTTGACACTGAGGGCGAAGCGGATAAGCCAAAACGCCGTCGCCGAACTCGCGGTGGGGCGAAAGCCAAGCTGGTTGAGGAAAACTCAGAGGATCATTCTGAGGCGATGATCGCGGGGCGCGAGGAGGCGGCTGTCGCCGATCCAGAGCCTGCGACGGATGAGGCGGATGTTGCCGCTGTGGCTGAGGCCGCGCCAGCCGAAAAACCCAAACGGGTGCGCAAGCCGCGCAAGACCAAAGCGCAGCGTGAGGCTGAAGAGGCCGAGGCGGCGCAAACAACTGCCCGTGTAGCTGCGGTTGAAGAGGCGGTTGTGGCAGAAGAGGCGGCGCCAGAGGGAGCGGTCGAAAAACCTGCAGCCAAACCCAAGCGCGTGCGCAAGCCGGCAGCAAAAAAGGCGGTGCCCGTCGAGCACGCGCCGGCAGATGTGCCAGCGCCAGAAGCTGTTGAACCGGATCCGGTCCCCGAAGCGGTCGCGGCGCCTGTTGCGCAGGCAGATCCGGCGCCAGTGGCCGCCGAACCTGAGTCAGAGAAACCGGCCGCGCCCAAAAAACGCGGGTGGTGGTCACGCGGCTAAAGATCTTACTACGACAAAGGGGCTCCGCAATTGCGGGGCCCTTTTGCGTTCAAAGGCTGAAATTCAAGCCTATCCGCCGCTTTTTCGTATGAAAAAGCGCAGTTCTGCGCCGTCGCTGTCTTGCGATAACAGCCTATGGCCCGCCTCAGCGCAGAAATGCGGCACATCAACGATGGCGGCCGGGTCATCGGCCCGCATCAACAAGACAGAGCCCTCAGCCATTGCCATCAAGCGCTTGCGGGCTTTGAGCACCGGCAGGGGGCACAAGAGCCCCATGGCATCCAATTCTTCGTCCCAAGTCATCGCAGCGCCCTATCTTCGATCATTGCTCTTTGACCTCTTCCATGCCGCATTACTTTCCCACGCGCCAGAGGCAGAGATGCCATTTTGCCCATCGGGCGGCTTGGCGCAAGGCTCGGCTTGGGCAGTTTGATGTGACAAACTTACAGATGACGCCAGCGCCGATATGGCCTAAGACAGCCTAAGACAGGAAAAGGCCGTGTTGATGTTGGGAATTGATCTATGGGACGCCGGGCTGATGCCGGCCATGTGTGTGGCGCTGCTCGGCGGGTTGATCAGCTTTGCCAGCCCCTGCGTGTTGCCCATCGTTCCGCCCTATTTGGCCTATATGGGCGGGGTCAGCATGGATGATATGAGCGCGACCGCACAGGCCCGTCGGCGTGTGGTTTTGGCCGCATTGTTTTTTGTTTTGGGCCTGTCAACCGTGTTCATCTTGCTGGGCTTTACCGCCTCAAGTTTTGGCCGCCTGTTTTTGTCCAACCAAGATTGGTTTGTCAGCGGCGCCGGACTTCTTGTCATGGTGTTTGGCGCGCATTTCCTGGGCGTCATCCGCATTGGCCTTTTGGACCGCGAAGCGCGGATTGAGGGGGGCGACCACGGTGGCTCGGCCTTTGGAGCCTATATTTTAGGGCTTGCCTTTGCCTTTGGTTGGACGCCCTGTTTGGGTCCTATTTTGGGCACAATCCTCGCGCTTGCCGCCGATACGGCCAATCCCGCCAAAGGGGTCGTCCTGCTCGCCACCTATGCGGCGGGCCTTGGTATTCCCTTTGTGTTGGTGGCGGTGTTCTTTCCGTCTCTCAAAGGGCTGATGGTGTGGATGAAACGCCATATGATGCGGATCGAGCGGATCATGGGATTGTTGCTCTGGACCGTTGGTTTGATGATGGTGACGGGGCAGTTCACCCAGTTCAGCTGGTGGATTTTGGAGCAATTTCCGGCGCTCTCAGCCCTAGGGTGAGCGGGGCGCTGTGACTGGCTTGGAGGCTTTGCCTGTACAAAGAGATTTAATTTCTGATCTGCATAGGGTAGGAGGTCTTTATATTTTGAGGCCTCCCGATGGGACAGAGTTTTAAACGCAAGGTATTTTATATCCCCGGGTATGATCCAATTCATCCCCGTAGGTATCGCGAGCTTTATCGGGCAGAATCCGCGGCCCAGGCGGCCATCAGCGGCTATGACATCCATCTAACCGGGAAAACCGGGCCGGTTGGATATGGCTGGTTTGTCGACAGCGAGATTGACGGCCGATCAACACGCGCGGATTTCGAAGTCATGATCTGGTCAGATCTGGTCCGCGCCTCCATGCGCAGTGGTATTCTCGAGACCTACGCCCAGATGCTGCGCACCGCTTATATCTATATCGCCAGCGGCACGCTGTGGCGATTAATGCAATTGCGCAAAGGGCCGGTGATCGCTGCACTCTATCCTGTTGTGATGTTGATCGGGCAGGCGGGCGTGGCTCTGGCTCTTGCCTATGCTGCGGGGTCGGTGTTGCGGCTGTGGCACCCGAGCCTGTTCTGGCTTGGGCCTGTGCTGATCCCTTTGGTGCTGATGGGGTTTCGCCGCTATGACAATCGGCTTTTTGCCTATTATTTGATGCATGATTATTCCTATTCGGCCGCTGATCGTGGCGCCAATCCGCGCGCATTAGAGGACAGATTGGTTGAGTTTGAAGCGCGGGTGGTGGCTGCGCTCCGCAGCGATGTGGATGAGGTGTTGCTGGTGGGCCATTCCTCTGGGGCGCATTTGGCCATCTCGCTGCTTGCGGATATCTCGCGCAGCGGCGTGATCCAAGACGGCGCGCCCGCTCTTTCTTTTTTGAGCCTGGGGCAGGTGGTGCCGATGGTGTCTTTTTTGCCAAATGCCCACCGCCTGCGGCGTGATTTAAAACATATGAGCGCGCAGCAGCAGATCGCTTGGGTCGATGTGACGGCGCCGGGTGATGGCTGTACCTTCGCGCTTTGTGACCCGGTGGCGGTCACCGGCGTGGCCCCGCCGGATCAAAAATGGCCCCTCGTGCTGTCGGCCGCATTCAGTCAGACCCTCTCTGCGAAAAAATGGCGGGCCTTGAAACGGCGGTTTTTCCAGCTGCATTTTCAATATATTTGCGCTTTTGATCGTCCTGCAGATTATGACTATTTCCAAATAACGGCTGGTCCTTTGACGCTTGGCCTGCGCTATGAAGGCCGCGCGCCCTCGCCCGGGAAAGTCACCCGTGCCGTGTCAAAATATAGGCAGATCTGCCCATGAGCGCGCCTGTTCTGCCGCCCAAACCGCCGGCGCGGACGGGGCGGGTGTCCCTGTGGCGCTATGTCAAACTGTTCCGGCGCGACTTGCTTTCGGCGCAACCGGCCAAACTGTATCGCGCTTGGATGGCGGAGTTTAAGACGCCGTTTTTCCGCAGCTATCTGGTCAATCAGCCGGAGCTTGTGGATTTGGTGCTCAAGCGCCGGCCGCGCGATTTTCCAAAGTCCAACCGAGTAAGCGAAGGCTTGCGACCTCTTTTGGGCAATAGTGTGTTTTTGACCAATGGCGCCGAATGGGAGCGGCAACGCCGGGTCATTGATCCTGCGTTTGAGGGAGGGCGTCTGCGCGAGGCATATCCCGCAATTTCAGCCGCCGCCGAGGCGGCCGTGGCGCGCCTTGCGCCTAAGGCCGGAGGCGCTCCGGTGGAGATAGAGGCGGAGACCAGCTTTGCTGCTGCGGATGTGATCTTTCGCACTTTATTTTCTATTCCGATCGAGGATCGCATGGCCCGGCAGGTTTTTGAGGAATTCAAAACCTATCAGCGCAGCCAGCCGGTGGTCAATCTTGCAGCATTCTTCCGCTTGCCCCGCTGGATCCCGCGACCCTTTGCGCGCCGAACCCGGCGCAGCGCCCAGATGATACGCCGATTGATTAGCGACTTGACAGATCAACGCGCAGAGGCCCTGGCGGCGGGCACCGCGCCCAATTATCTGGCGACAAAAATCATGACCACAAAAGACCCGATGACCGGGCAGCGGTTCTCAGCATCCGAAATGGTGGATCAGGTTGCGATTTTCTTTTTGGCCGGGCATGAAACCAGCGCGTCTGCCCTCTCATGGGCGCTTTACCTCATGGCGATCCATCCAGAATATCAAGACAAAGTGGCCCGCGAGGGGGAGGCTTTGGGGCCGCAGGCGCGCTTTGAGGATCTGCGGCGGCTGCCTGTCACCCGAGACGTGTTTCGCGAAACTTTGCGCCTGTACCCACCGGTGCCGATGATGGTGCGAGAGGCGGCTCAGGCGGAGACGTTTCGCGGTCGTGATGTGGCGCCGGGAAGTCAGGTCGTGCTGAGCCCCTGGCATCTGCATCGTCACATGCGGCTGTGGGACAATCCCGATGGGTTCGATCCGGAGCGTTGGCACAGTGAGAACGGAAAACACTGCCAGCGCGCCGCCTTCATCCCGTTTTCTGCGGGTCCGAGGGTCTGTACCGGGGCAGGGTTTGCAATGCTTGAGGGGGTCTTGCTGCTCGCGCGGCTCTGCGCGGCTTACGAATTTCTGCCCATAGCTGAGCGGGTGCCGCAACCTGTGGCGCATCTGACGGTGCGCTCTGACAGGGGCATTTGGCTGAAGCTGCGTCCACGCGGCACTTGATCCAACTATGCGGGCCTGGGCAATTTGCGGCTGGCATCCCGACGTGCGGCGTTGCGCAGCTTATGGCCATGCGCATCCAAAAAGCTCTGTGCCCGCTCTGGTGACTTACGCGACAGCTCATAGATCCACTCGGCAACGGCATGTTGTATGATCTTGGACGGATCGTCGGCAAGCTCAGCGGCCCATCCCAGCGCGCGCTCACAGATCGCCAAATTCGCGGAGTTCGGATCGCGTATTTTGGCCCAGGGCAATGTTATGGCCAATGCAGCCCTGCGGGTCCATAGATGCGGGCTTTGGGGCCAGGCGGATATCTCATCAATACGCGCCACATCGGCGCTCAAGCGCCGGTGCCCGGCCAGGCAGAGATGATCGCAAATGGCGGCGCAATCGACATCCGCCAGCCAGGATTTCAGCAAATACCAAGCTGCGGCATCATCGGGACGAATGCGCGCCTGCGTCAGCAATTTAGCGGCGCAAATGCGGCCCTCATGGGCGTTGCTCTCCCAAAGTTCAGCGGCCAGTTGCAGGCGATCTGCCAGCGAAAGGTCCTGGCGCCATTGGCGGGCCTGATCGTCCAACACCGGGGTGGTTAACCCCCAATATACACGCTCAATCTTGTAATGGGCGCGCATTTTGGCCGCCTTGCCGGGGACCTCATGCAGCTGCAGCATGGCAATAGCATCTTCAATCAACATTTTGGGCCCTCAGGTGCGTGTTAGGTCGCAACAGATTCTGTGCGTGACCCTATAGCTCATGGCCCATTCACCCTATGAGGTCCAGTGACCCCGCTCATTTTATCCGCTTGGACTTTATTCCACTGTCACGGACTTGGCCAGGTTGCGCGGCTGATCGGCATCTGTGCCCTTGGCCAGTGCCGTATGATAGGCGAGCAATTGCGCGGGGATGGCATAGACGATGGGGGCCAGAAGGTCAGGGGTTGTCGGCATCGTGATTTGTGCCCAGGTCCCCTCTGCCGCGGTTTTCAGCCCTTGCTTGCAGGAGATCAGCAACACCTGGCCAGATCGGGCCATAACCTCTTGCATATTGGAGACCGATTTGTCGAAAAGCGGATCCATGGGGGCCATGACCACCACGGGCACAGACTTGTCGATCAGAGCGATGGGCCCGTGTTTCAGCTCACCTGAAGGATAACCTTCGGCGTGTATATAGCTGATTTCTTTTAATTTAAGAGCGCCTTCCATAGCCAGAGGGTAGAGCGCACCGCGCCCCAAGAAGATGATATCCTGCGCTGTTGCTATTTTTTTGGCAATGTCTTGCACCGCGCCGTCAATGCCGAGCGCTTGGCTGATCAAACCGGGCAAGCGGTTGAGCTCTGCGATATGGGTGCGATATTGAGCGGCATCAATTGCGCCCCGGGCATAGGCGATTTTGATGGCCAGCAGGGCCAAAACAGTCAGCTGCGCGGTGAAGGCTTTGGTCGAGGCCACGCCAATTTCGACCCCCGCATGCAAAGGCAACACAAGATCACTTTCCCGCGCAATGGAGCTTTCGGGCACGTTCACCACCGATAGGATCGTCGCATTTTGCGCCGCCATGTAGCGCAGCGCCGCCAATGTATCGGCGGTCTCACCCGATTGGCTGACAAAGAGGGCGCAGGTTCCGGGGCTGACCGGCGGCTCGCGGTAGCGAAACTCTGAGGCGACATCTACATCAACCGGCAGGCGCGCAATTTTCTCAAACCAATATTTCGCCGTCAGCGCGGCATAAAAGGCCGTGCCGCAGGCCACCATGGTCAGCCGATCAATACGGGCCAGATCAATATTATGGTCTGGCAGTCCAACTTCGGAGGCCTCGGCGTTTTGGTAATGGCTCAGCGTGTTTTTGAGCACCGACGGTTGCTCGGCAATCTCTTTGGCCATGAAGTGTTTATAGCCGCCCTTGTCGACGCGTGCAGCATCGATGGCGATTGTGCGCATCTCACGATTGGCCAGGGTGCCATTTTGGTCATAAATTTCAATAGTTGATCGGGTTATCACAGCAAAATCACCCTCTTCCATATAGGTGATTTTATCAGTCAGAGGGGCCAATGCGATGGCATCCGAGCCGACATAGGCCTCACCATCGCCATGGCCGATGGCCAATGGCGAGCCTTTGCGTGCGGCAATCATCAGGTCATCTTCGCCCTGAAACAGAAAGGCGAGGGCGAAGGCGCCCTCTAGGCGGGCAATGGTTTTTTGTGCGGCCTCTTTGGGGCTATGGCCTTGGGACATGTAGTAATGGGTCAAAAGCGCCACTGTTTCCGTGTCTGTATCCGTCTCATGGGTCAGGCCGAGCGCGGTGAGTTCTGCGCGCAGCTCTTTGAAATTTTCAACGATGCCATTGTGCACCACAGCCACCGGCCCGGCTTGATGGGGATGGGCGTTGACGATTGTGGGAGAGCCATGGGTTGCCCAGCGGGTATGGCCGACGCCCGCTTTGCCGGCCAAAGGTTCCTCAACCAAACGGTCCGACAGGTTGACCAGCTTGCCGACGGCTCGGCGGCGTTCGAGATGGCCTGCGTTGACCGTGGCGATGCCGGCGCTGTCATAGCCGCGGTATTCCAAGCGTTTGAGCGCCTCGACCAGGATGGGCGCCACTTGGTGATTTCCTAATACGCCGACAATTCCGCACATGGTGTTAATCCTTCGTCCTAATTTTGTTTTGCGGCCTTTAGCGCGCGTAATTTTTTCATCAATTTCACAGCAAATCCGGATTTATTGTCTTGTTTGGATCGGGCAATGGCAAGATCTCCGGCCGGCACATCCTGCGTGATCACGGATCCGCTGGCAGTCATCGCCTCTTGCCCGATGGTGACCGGTGCAACCAGCATGGTGTTTGAGCCAATAAATGCCGCTTCGCCGATATTGGTGTGATGTTTCATCACCCCATCATAGTTGCAGGTGATCGTACCGGCACCGATATTGGCCCGGGCGCCGATATGCGCATCACCAATGTAGGACAGGTGGTTGACCTTGGAGCCTTCGCCCAATGCGCTGGCTTTGATTTCCACAAAATTGCCGATTTTCACATCTTCCGCCAGTTCTGCGCCGGGGCGGAGGCGTGCATATGGGCCAATGATGCAGCCGCGCGAGACATGCGCGCCTTCCAAATGCGAGAACGCGCGGATCTGTGCGCCGCTTTCGACCGTGACACCCGGGCCGAACACCACGTTTTGCTCAACAATCGTATCGCGGCCGATGACGGTATCGTAGGAAAAATGCACAGTTTCGGGTGCCGGCATGGAGACGCCATCTTCCAAAGCCTCCGCGCGGCGCATATTTTGGAACTCTTTTTCGGCTTGCATCAATTCAACCCGGCTATTGACGCCAAGAGTTTCGCGCTCTGCGCAACGGACCGCCGTACAGGGCAAGCCCCGCGCCACGGCCTTGCCAATGACATCGGTCAAATAGAGCTCGCCGGAGGCGTTATTTGCATCAATTTCAGTCAAAAGATCGAATAGGAGGCCCGCGGAGGCGGCCATGACGCCGCTGTTGCACAGAGTCACCGCTCTTTCTGCGGGGCTTGCATCTTTGAATTCAACAATTCGCTTCAATTTGTCACCATCTGTGATCAGACGGCCGTATCGCGCAGGATCTTGCGCCTCAAATCCGAGCACTGAGACGGCCGAGTCGCTGAGGGTGGCGCTCAATTCCTCGAGGGTGCGTGATTGAATAAGCGGGCAATCGCCGTAAAGCACAATGACGGTTCCGTCAAACTCACCCAATGCGGCGCGGGCTTGATCAACGGCATGACCGGTGCCCAATTGCGCCTCTTGCAGGACGACTTCCACCTCTGGATCTTCGGCGCGCGCCGCAGCGCTCACAGCCTCAAAGCCATGACCTGCGACAATAATCGTCCGTTGAGGCTCCAAGGCCCGCCCGGCGCGCATGGCGTGGACCAACATGGGCGCACCGGCCACCTTGTGCAGAACTTTCGGCAGCTCAGAGTGCATCCGGGTGCCTTTTCCCGCGGCAAGAATGATGAGTGCGATATTCATTTGCGGATCTAAGTCCTTTATAAATCAGTGGAGCCCTTTTAAGGGTATAACGGAAATCGACAAGCTGTTTTGCACAAACTCCGCTTTTTGCAATTGGCGCAACCCATGAGGCAAGAATATGCTCAAACCCTGTGTGGTCTTTGACCTGGATGGCACGCTTGCCGATACAAGTGGAGATTTGCTTAAAGCGGCCAATAGCTGTTTTCGAGGTCTTGGATTGGGAGATCTGCTGCAGGCGCCGGGAGACAGCGGCATCGCTTTGCGCGGCGGCCGGGCCATGCTCAGCGCCGGCTTCGAACGGGCCGGCTGGACGGATATGTCCGAAATAGACCGGCAATATCCAATTTTGTTGCAGGCCTATGGCGCCGATATCTCCGAGTTGACGGTCTTTTACCCCGGCGCTCTGAAGTCAGTGGCCCGGCTGCGCGCTTCGGGATATGCGGTGGCGATTTGTACCAATAAGCCCGAAGCTCTGGCCGTACAATTGATGCAGGCTTTAAATGCCAGCGCCTATTTTGACGCATTGGTGGGTGCCGATACGCTGGCGCAGCGCAAACCGGACCCGGCGCCCTTTTGGGAGGCGGTGGACCGCGCCGGTGGGGATCGCGCCCGGGTCTGTTTGATTGGCGATACGGTGACGGACCGGGCGACCGCCGCGAATGCCGATATCCCCTCTGTGCTGGTGACCTTTGGGCCGGGCGGGGGGGATATGGAAGCCTTAGCGCCCGCCGCTTTGCTGCATCACTTTGATGATTTGCCCGATGTCGTGGCGCAGCTGATCGGTTGAGCCAAAAGGTCAAGCAAGGGCTGTGCGCTGGCGCTTTGCTCAAGCGCCTCAACCGCGCGGTGGATCGCCTGGCTGCGCGCGAGGCCCAGAGCCGGGCCGGCGTAGTTGAAAAATTTTCTGTCTAAGTCCTCTTTGCTGGGCGGGGCCGTTGGGTCCCATTCGGGTTCGAACCAGTCGGAGTGTAGGCGGTCTCCTGATGCCAAGGTAATCTCAGCGCGCGCCATACGCCTGTTGGGAAATGCACGATTGGCCGCCACGTCCTCGCCCATCGTCAAGATTGAAGACAGACGTTGCACCTCTGGATGATCCAGCGCGGCCTCTGCGACATGTTCGGGCAAGATGGTGCCATGCACCAAGGCCAGGGCGCATGGGAAGGAGGTTGAATATTGCGCCTCTTCGGTCGTGGTGACCTGTTTTGTGCCCAAGCGCACAGATTCGTGAAAGGACACGATATGCAGCCCCGTGATGGCGTGGCTATCAAAACCATGGCGCTTTTGCAGGTCCAGCACCGCAGCGATCGGGGCCTGCGCCCAACGGCAGACGGGGTAGGGCTTGAAATATTGTTGACAGATGAGCCAAGTCTCTCCCAAGTCGCGCCAATGGTCCGTGCCAAGCGTGAGCGCCGGGGCGCCGGTGAAGCCGCGCGCGGCCAAACGCGCCGCCGAGACACCGCTCAGAGCGCCCCAACCGGAGCCATCCTTGAGCATGGTTGGGTGATCGATGCAGCGCATCATTTGGCTGCGGGGGCCGTGATATTCTGCGATCCCCATGGCATGGGCGGTCTGCGCGCGGTCCAGCCCCATCAGGCGCGCGGCCAGGCCGGCGATGGCCACGGCCACCCAAGCCCCAGAGGTGTGATAATCTGGAACGCTGGCGTGCTGCGCCATTGCGGTGCGGCAGGCCAGCTCATAGCCCAGCGTGAGGCAGAGCAAAAATTCCTGCCCCGAGACATCGCCCAACTCTTGCGCCAGCCCATAAAGCGCCGGCAGCACGCCGCAGCCTGCATGGCCTTTGGCGGGGTTAAAGCCATCATGGCCATCGAGCGCATCAATGGTCATCCCGCCCGCAAGCGCCACGCCGGAGACCGAGGCCCCCCGCCCGTCAAACATCATGGGCAGAGGGCCGCTCATGTCCAGAGCGCTGTAATCGCGGATAATGCGTGACAGTTTCGTGCCAGTGCCACCGGCTCCGACGCCGATGAGATCTAAAAGGCACAATTTGCTCTGCCTGCGCACCTGATCGGGCAGGTCGCCCCAGGTGACCTCGGCGATGAAGTTTAAAATCTCCGCTGGTGTCGTCATAGTGGCTCCTCCCATGGTCTCAAGCCTGCGCTGCAAGCGCGCAAATTCTGATCTGTTTGCGACATCGGAGGCAAAAGTGGATTGACTTTGCCCGCAGCAAGACCAAAACCTGCCGCATGACAGAGATTTTCACGGGCAATTTCACCCAGCAAGAACCCATCTTGGACGAATCCATCGCAGCGGCCGTGGCGGTCATGCAGCATGGGCGGCTGCATCGCTACAATGAGGCGGCGGGCGAGGTGTCCGAAACCGCGCTCTTGGAGCAGGAATTTGCCGCGCAAATGGGCGCGCGCTATTGTCTCGCTGTGGCCTCTGGTGGCTATGCGCTGGCCACAGCTCTGCGCGCGCTGGGCGTGAAGCCAGGTGATCGGGTTTTGACCAATGCTTTCACTTTGGCGCCTGTGCCTGGGGCCATTGCCTCTGTCGGTGCTGTGCCTGTGTTCGTGGGGGTGACCGAAGGGTTGGTTATTGATCTGGAGGATTTGGCGGAAAAGGCCGATCAAGCCGATGTATTGATGCTGTCGCATATGCGCGGGCATATCGTGGATATGGATGCTTTGATGGATCTGGCGCAGGCGCATGATCTCAAGGTGATTGAAGACTGTGCCCATACGATGGGTGCGAAATGGGGCGAGACCTGGTCGGGACGCTTAGGGATCATCGGCTGTTACTCCTGCCAGACCTATAAGCATGTGAATTCTGGCGAGGGCGGGCTCATGATCTGCGATGATGATGAGATCATAGCGCGGGCCATTATGCTCTCGGGCAGCTATATGCTCTATGGCAAACATCGCGCGGGGCCGCCGATTGAGGCTTTTGAGGCGGTGCGTCTCGTCACCCCGAATATTTCAGGGCGGATGGACAATTTGCGCGCCGCCATTCTGCGGCCTCAGCTGCGCCAGCTCGAGGCGCAATGCAAAGCTTGGAATGATCGCTATCACCGGGTGGATCAGGGGCTTGCCCAGGTGGCAGGGCTCACGCGCATCAAACGGCCGCAGCAGGAAAAATTTGTTGCCTCCTCCTATCAGTTCCTATTGCTCGATTGGTCATCGGAGGCAATCCGCTCTGTTGTGGCGCGCTGTTTGGCCCGCGGGGTGGAGCTTAAATGGTTTGGTGCCCCAGATCCGGTTGGGTTCACCAGCCGGTACGACAGTTGGACCTATGCGCCGAGCAGCGCCATGCCGAAGAGTGATCGCATATTGCACGGCGTGATGGATATGCGCCTGCCTCTGACCTTTTCTTTGGATGATTGCGCCACGGTGGCCCGCATTATCGCCCAGGAAGTGTCTCAAGAGGCCCAGGGGGCGTGAGAGGCCTGTTCGGCGTCTTTGAGGTTATTTGCCACCAGCCGGACGCATAGGCTGGACAGGCCGGCGAAACTTTGCTTAAATTGAACAACCGTTCAATAAGTGGAGGTTCCATGTTTACAGCCAGTATGCGTTTTGATCTTGGAGAGGATATCCAAGCCCTTCAGGCGGCCGTGCATCGTTTTGCACAGGATCAGATTAAACCCTTGGCTGGAGATGTGGATCGCGATAATCAATTTCCTGCGCATCTGTGGAAGAAACTGGGGGATCTTGGGATACTTGGGGTCACTGTGGATGAAGAGTTTGGTGGCGGAGGCCTCGGGTATTTGGCCCATACGGTCGTGATTGAAGAAATCGCCCGAGCCTCGGCCAGTGTCAGCCTGTCCTATGGGGCGCATTCGAATCTCTGCGTCAATCAAATCAATCTCAACGGAACGCCCGAGCAAAAACGCAAATATCTGCCCAAACTCATCTCTGGCGATCACGTCGGCGCCTTGGCGATGAGTGAGGCGGGCGCGGGCTCGGATGTGATCTCGATGAGCCTTAGGGCGGAAAAGCGCAATGGATACTATCGGCTCAATGGCAATAAATTCTGGATCACCAATGGGCCAGATGCCGATGTTTTGGTTGTTTATGCCAAAACCGACCCGGAGGCGGGCTCGCGCGGTCTGACCGCTTTTTTAATTGAGAGCGAAATGGCGGGGTTTTCCACCAGTGGTCATTTCGACAAGCTGGGCATGCGCGGGTCAAACACGGCTGAGTTGATCTTTGATAATGTGGAAGTCCCCTTTGAGAATGTGCTGCAACAGGAGGGCGCTGGGGCCAAGGTCCTGATGTCTGGCCTTGATTATGAGCGTGTGGTTCTGGCGGGTATTGGCCTCGGCATCATGGCGGCCTGTTTGGATGAGGTGATGCCCTATGTGGCTGAGCGCAAGCAATTCGGCCAACCGATTGGCAATTTCCAACTGATGCAGGGCAAAATTGCCGATATGTATACGGCGATGAATGCCGCGCGGGCCTATGTCTACGAAGTGGCCAAAGCCTGTGATCGTGGTGAGGTGACACGCCAGGACGCGGCGGCTTGCTGCCTTTTTGCCAGTGAAGAGGCTATGAAGCAGGCCCATCAAGCCGTGCAAGCGCTGGGCGGGGCAGGGTTTTTGAACGATGCGCCGGTGGCGCGGTTGTTTCGGGATGCAAAATTGATGGAAATCGGTGCCGGTACCAGCGAAATTCGTCGCATGTTGGTTGGACGTGAATTGATGGGGAAAATGGCATGAAACATTTGGTCTTGAGTGTGGGGCTCTCGGTATCGGCCTTATCGGCACAGGCAGAGACGGCAGTGCCGCAGGCGCATGTGAATTCCATGGCGTGTTTAGAGACCATGGGCCAAGGCACCAGCTGGGGCCAATGTCTGGGCTTGATTTTTGAACCCTGCGTTGGCTTTGAGGTTGCTTCAGAGGCGCATTTGGCCTGCTTGCAAAGCGAACGCGAAGGTTGGACCGCCACTATGCGGCTTTTGCAAGAGGATGTGACCGAGGCCATCACGGTAAAATCTGCCGAAGATTTGGCCGGTATTTTGAGCGGTTGGATCAACTATGTTTCGCAAAAATGCCAAGCCGAGGGAGATCCTGAGGGCAATCCACCTTTGGCGGCCAAGCAGCTTGGCTGTCAGATCACCGAGCTTGTCGGTTTGAGCGGTGAATATGCGGCCTGTCTCGAAGGGCGCTCGACCGCAGACTATTGCGTGTTGAAAGACTAGGTGCGGCGCGCGGTGACACAGACAGAAGCCTCAACCGCCAAACACCTGCATCTAGAGGCTTTGGCGCGGGTCGAGCGGGCCGCAGCGGAGGCGTCTCAAGGCGGCGGTGACGCGGCGCGCGCCCGCCATCTGGCGCGTGGAAAAATGTTGCCGCGCGACCGGGTTGCCAATCTCTTGGATCCCGGCAGCGCATTTTTAGAAATTGGGGCCACCGCCGCCCATGGCATGTATGAGGGCGCGGCACCCTGCGCTGGGCTCATCACCGGGGTCGGCACAGTGCATGGACGCCAAGTTATGGTGATTTGCAATGACGCTACGGTGAAAGGCGGCACCTATTATCCGATGACCGTGAAAAAACATCTGCGCGCCCAAGAAATTGCCCAGGAGTGCCATCTGCCCGTCGTGTCTTTGGTCGACAGCGGCGGGGCAAATTTGCCCAACCAAGATGAGGTTTTCCCAGACAGGGATCATTTTGGCCGCATTTTTTATAATCAGGCCCAGATGTCTGCCAAAGGCTTGGCGCAGATTGCTGTGGTGATGGGGTCGTGTACGGCCGGCGGCGCCTATGTGCCGGCCATGGCGGATGTGTCGATCATCGTCAAAGAGCAGGGGACAATTTTTCTGGCAGGGCCGCCATTGGTCAAAGCGGCCACAGGCGAGGTGGTATCGGCCGAAGATTTGGGCGGCGGAGATGTGCACACGCGCCTGTCGGGCGTGGCCGATTATTTGGCGGAGGATGACAGCCATGCTCTGGCTCTGGCGCGCGAAGCGGTGCGCCACTTACCAAGCCGGGCGCCCCAAGGCGCCTTTGCGCCGGCGGGCGACGCGCAAGCGCCGAGTATGGATGATATTTTCGATGTGATCCCAAGCGATTTAACCACGCCCTATGATATTCGCGATGTGATTTGCCGCTTGACCGACGGTGGGGCGTTTGATGAATTTAAAGCGCGGTTTGGCACCACTTTGGTCACGGGGTTTGCGCATATTGAGGGCATGCCGGTGGGCATTGTCGCCAATAATGGCGTGTTGTTTTCTGAGGCGGCGCAAAAGGGTGCGCATTTTGTTGAACTCTGCTCCCAGCGCAAAACCCCCCTCATCTTTTTGCAAAACATTACCGGATTTATGGTGGGGCAGAAATATGAAAACGAGGGCATCGCACGCCATGGGGCGAAAATGGTCACGGCGGTTGCCTGCACCTCTGTGCCGAAAATTACCATGATTGTGGGGGGAAGCTACGGGGCGGGCAACTACGGCATGGCGGGCCGTGCCTTTCAGCCGCGGTTTTTATGGAGCTGGCCCACATCGCGCACAGCTGTGATGGGGGGAGCACAAGCGGCCGGCGTTTTGGCCACGGTGAAACGTGACGCGATTGAGCGGGCGGGAGGCAGCTGGAGCGCCGCGCAAGAAGCTGCGTTCAAACAGCCGACGCTTGAGATGTTTGAGCGGCAATCCGATCCGCTCTACGCCAGCGCGCGATTGTGGGACGATGGGGTGATTGATCCGAGAGACAGCCGCAAGGTCTTGGCTTTGTCACTGCGCGCCGCGCTCAATGCTCCGATCCAAGAAACGAAATTTGGCGTCTTTAGGATGTAATGACATGAATGATGAAACAAAAGTCATGACCCAGCCGGACAGTTTTGGCCGCCATTGGGTCTATGTCACCGAGGCGCAGGTGCGCGCTCATGCCAAAGGCCGTTTTGGTCTGGCCATTTGGGCGATTTGCCTTTGGTTTGTGGTCGTTGGAGGTCTTGAGATTGTCCTGGGCAGCAGCAGCTCATTGCCACGTTTGGTCTTCGGGGTGGTGTTGTTTTTGACCGGCGCGGGCCTCGTGCTGCGCAACCGGCAAGCTTATCTCGCGGCCTTATTTGTACCGATGATTTTTCTGATCCGCTTTTTTAGCCAAGCCTCGGGCTATGGCGGGCTATTGAGCGGTCCGGCGCAATATTACGATCTGTGCAACGCGTTGGTGGTCGTGGGGGGATGTTTTTATCTGTTTGAGGGGGATCGCCCCAATTTCATTTTCCGGCGGCGCTACCGCAGCTATCACGCTGAAAGCTTGCAGAAATGATTGAAAAACTGCTGATCGCCAACCGCGGGGAAATTGCCTGCCGCATTGCCCGCTCTGCCCGTGAGATGGGCATTGCCACTCTGGCCATCGCCTCGGAGGCGGATGAAGAGGCGCTGCATGTGCAGTCTTGCGATGAGGTGGTATATCTGGGCGGTCACAGCCCGGCTGAGAGCTATTTGCGCCGCGATGCGATTATCGACGCGGCCCGAGCGCGCGGCGCCGATGCGGTTCATCCGGGGTATGGGTTTTTGTCCGAAGATCCTGACTTTGCCCAAGCGGTGCAAGAGGCAGGCCTGATCTGGGTCGGCCCGCCCGCTTCGGCCATTCGGGCCATGGGGCTTAAAGATGCGGCAAAGGCTTTGATGCAAAAGGCTGGAGTTCCGATTGTGCCGGGATATCACGGTGAGGGGCAATCTTTGCAGGTGCTCCAGCAGGCCGCCGCAGAGATTGGCTATCCCATACTCATCAAGGCGGTGGCGGGCGGTGGCGGCAAGGGCATGCGCCGGGTAGACCGGCCCGAGGACTTCGCGGCGCATCTGGCCTCTGCCCAATCCGAAGCGCAAGGCGCCTTTGGCAATGCGCGGGTCTTGATTGAAAAATTCATTGCCAACCCGCGCCATATTGAAATCCAAGTATTTGGCGATGGGCAGAAGGCTTTGCATCTGTATGAGCGGGATTGCTCTTTGCAACGCCGTCATCAAAAGGTGATCGAGGAGGCGCCAGCGCCGCATATGCCAAATGCGGTTCGCGATGCCATGGGGCGGGCGGCTGTGCGGGCCGCTGAGGCGATTGGCTACGCCAGCGCAGGCACGGTTGAATTTATCGTCGATGGCAGCGCCCCCCTGCAGGAGGACAGCTTTTATTTTATGGAAATGAACACCCGTTTGCAGGTGGAGCATCCTGTGACCGAGGAGATTTTAGGAATAGACTTGGTGGCCTGGCAGCTTGAGGTTGCGGCGGGCGGGCTTTTGCCCCTCAAACAAGAGCAAGTCCAGGCACAGGGCCATTCCATCGAGGCGCGGCTTTATGCGGAGGATTCCGCTCAGGGCTTTTTGCCCTCAATTGGCCAGTTGCATCATCTGACCTTTGGACCTGGGTTGCGTGTAGAGACAGGGGTGGCGCAGGGGGGGCAGGTCACCCCCTATTATGATCCGATGATCGCAAAGCTCATCGCCACGGGCCCAGATCGGGCCAGCGCGCTCAGGCGGTTGCTGCGGGGATTGGGATTGACCCAGATTGCGGGTCTCAAGACCAATCGTGATTTTTTGATCGCGCTTTTGCAGCACGAGGATTTTGTGGCCGGCACATTTGATACGGGGTTGATTGCGCGTGATATGGAGGCGCTCACTCGGGCGTCCGAACCCGCGCCGGAAGATTGGGCAAGGGCTGCTCTTTGCGCCATGGGCCTGTTGGACACGGGCCGCGATCGGCCGGGTGATGCGGGTTTCACGCTGTTCACCCCTCTGCGCCAAAGCCTGACGTTGCGCCATCAAGATCAGCTGCAAACTGTGCAGGCGAGCCTGCGCCCCGGGGGGCAGGCTGTGGTTGATGTGGCCGGAGAGATCTTGGCATGGGGCGCGCGCGACATGGGCCAGAGGCCCGCGGTCTTGGCCGCTGGAAAGGTCTATCTCTTTGACGGGCAAACTTTGGTGTTTGATGTGATGGATCCTTTGAAGCGCATTGCGAGCGTTCAAAGCGACGGGGCGATCACGGCGCCGATGCCCGGCTTGGTCAAGCAGGTATTCGTGCGCGCGGGTCAAGAGGTTGCGGCTGGTGATCCGATTGTCGTTCTTGAAGCGATGAAGATGCAGCATACGCTCTGCGCAGATTTCGCGGGACGGGTTGAAAATTTGACGGCGCGGCAAGATCAACAAGTGGATGCGGGCGTGGTTTTGGCGGTGATTGAAGCGGCACCGGAGGAGGCATGATGGATCAGGCGGTGGAGATTTTTGAGGTTGGCCCGCGTGATGGGCTGCAAAATGAACCGGCCTTTATTTCTTCGGAGGATAAAATCGCCCTGACTCAGGCTTTGGCGCACGCCGGTCTGCTGCGGATCGAATGCGCCAGTTTTGTAAGCCCCAAATGGGTGCCGCAAATGGCAGATGCGGCGCAGGTCGTGGAGGGGGCGATGCCAAGCGCAGCGCAGCTCTATGCTCTTGCTCCCAATATGCGCGGTTTGCGTGCGGCTTTGGGGACCCCGGTCGGGGGCCTGTGTGTGTTCATCGCGGCCACCGAAGGCTTTAGCCGCGCCAATACGAATATTTCACTTTCGGGGGCTGAGGAGCGGGTGCGAGAGGTGATTGCGGCCTTTAAGACGGAGGCGCCGACGGGGGTGCGTCTGCGCGGATATATTTCCTGCGTCACCGAATGCCCCTATGACGGGCCCGTCTCGCCCTCTGAAGTGGCGCGTCTTGCTGAGCTGCTGCATCGCGCGGGCTGTGATGAAATCTCCCTCGGCGATACCATAGGCACGGCCTATCCTGAGCAGGTGGCGCGCATGTTGGAGGCTGTGGTGCAAAGGGTGCCTGCTGAAGCATTGGCTGGGCATTTTCACGATACGGCGGGACGGGCCTTGGCCAATATTGATACCTCACTCGATTACGGGGTGCGGATCTTTGATGCCACCATTGCGGGACTGGGTGGCTGTCCCTATGCGCCCGGTGCGAAGGGCAATGTGGATACCGAATTGGTCTACGACCATCTGATCGCCCGCGGCTATGCGGTATCGGGCAATCCAGATCGCGCCCGTTTGGCGCAGGCCGCCCGTTTGGCGCGACATATTCTGGGACGCACGGAAGAGGGTGCCGAAGATGCAATTTGACACGATAGAGAGCGCCACCGATGCGCAGGGCGTTTGCACGGTGTGGCTGAACCGGCCCGAGAAACACAATGCGCTGTCGGCACAGATGATCGACGAGCTGACCGAAATGGCAACGATATTGCACCAAGGGTCGGCGCGGGTTGTGGTTTTGGCCGCGCGCGGCCAAAGTTTTTGCGCCGGTGGGGATTTGCAGTGGATGCAGGGGCAGATGCAGGCGGATCGTGCAACCCGGCAATTGGGGGCGCGACGTCTTGCGGGGATGTTGCAGTCCTGGAACACGCTGCCGCAGCCGGTGATCGGGCGTATTCACGGCAATGCCTTTGGCGGCGGGGTGGGGCTTGCCTCGATCTGTGACGTGGCCATTGGGGTTGAGCGGGTTTGGATGGGGCTGACGGAAACCAAGCTTGGGCTGATTCCCGCAACCATTGGGCCATATGTCATTGCGCGCATGGGCGAGGCGGCGGCGCGGCGTGTGTTCATGTCTGCACGCAAGTTTTCTGCGCAGGAGGCGCAGAGCCTGGGGCTCTTGGCCAAGACCGTTGCCGAAGAGGCGCTTGACCAGGCGGTGACGGCAGAGGTGACACCCTATCTAAGCTGTGCGCCGGGGGCGGTGGCCGCGGCGAAGAAACTGGCGCGGGCGCTGGGGCCGGTTATTGACGCGCAGACCATTGAAATGACGGTCACAGCTTTGATCGCGCAATGGGAAAGCCCGGAGGCAGAGGAGGGAATTGCGGCCTTCTTCGGCAAAACAGCGCCGCGCTGGCAGATCGGATGACCTGATTGGATAAATTTTTTGTAAGAGCCGCTGGGATTGCGCAATCCGGGCGTTGACCCTTTTGAGCCCGACGCGTAGTACAGGCCACGAGTTGTGCCACAAGCGGCACATGTTAGGAGCCGACGTGGAAAATATTGCACAGGATTATCTCCCGATATTGATGTTGCTGGCGGTGGCAATTGGATTGGGCATTGTTTTATTATTGGCGGCAGCCGTGGTCGCGGTGCGCAATCCAGATCCAGAAAAAGTCTCTGCCTATGAATGCGGGTTTAATGCATTTGATGATGCACGGATGAAATTTGACGTGCGTTTCTATTTGGTCGCGATCTTGTTCATTATCTTTGATCTTGAAATCGCGTTTCTCTTCCCTTGGGCCGTCGCATTTCAGGATATCAGCATGCTGGCCTTTTGGTCGATGATGGCCTTCTTGGCGGTTCTGACCATCGGATTTGCTTATGAGTGGAAGAAGGGGGCTTTGGAATGGGAGTGATGGCAGGGGCGAATACCGCCGGCTTTGACCGTGACGTTGCCACAAGAGAGCTCAACAGCGAGCTTCAGGACAAAGGCTTTTTGGTCACATCGACCGAAGATATCATCAATTGGGCGCGCACCGGCAGCCTGCATTGGATGACCTTTGGCCTGGCCTGTTGCGCTGTGGAGATGATGCATGCCTCCACGCCGCGATACGATCTGGAACGTTTTGGCACGGCGCCACGGGCCAGTCCACGTCAGTCAGATTTGATGATTGTGGCTGGGACTTTGACAAATAAAATGGCGCCGGCTCTGCGCAAGGTTTATGACCAAATGCCCGAGCCGCGATATGTGATCTCGAT
The DNA here is from genome assembly GCA_016780825.1 of Planktomarina sp. Lineage (GTDB taxonomy): Bacteria > Pseudomonadota > Alphaproteobacteria > Rhodobacterales > Rhodobacteraceae > Planktomarina. Next base: position 22,457 of record JADHLF010000028.1, read on the forward strand.
GGGCTCCTGTGCCAACGGCGGCGGTTACTATCATTACAGCTACTCCGTTGTGCGGGGCTGTGACCGGATTGTGCCGGTAGACATCTATGTGCCGGGCTGCCCACCAACCGCAGAGGCGCTGCTTTACGGCATTTTGCAGCTTCAAAGAAAAATTCGCAGAACAGGAACGATCGTGAGGTAAAAGCTATGAAAGTTGAGCTTGGTTCGGTTGTGACGTTAAAGAGTGGTGGTCCATTGATGACTGTGGAAGAATTGGGTGAACATGCGGACGCGCGCTGCGCGTGGTTCGTCGATTTGGCTGTGCATCGCGAATGGTTCGCCTTGGTTGCTCTGCAGCCTCAGGATCCGCCGAAAGCTGGCGTCGCCTCTCCTGCTAAGAAAGCTGTTATATGACACAGGCATTACAAGAATTGGGTGCGTTGATTGCATCAAAACGGCCCGATTGCGTGCTGTCCTATGATGTAAGTTTTGACGAGTTGACCATTGAAGTCGCGCCGTCCAACATCGTTGGGTTGGTTGATTTTCTGAAGTCCAACCGCAGCTGCCGCTTTTCGACCTTAGTGGATATCACAGCGGTGGATTATCCGGGCCGGGAGAAACGCTTTGACGTCGTTTATCACTTGCTCAGCATGTATCAAAACCACCGCGTGCGTCTGCGGGCCGCTGTGCGGGCCGATGACATGGTGGCCTCGATCGTGGAGATACATCCTTCGGCCAATTGGTTCGAACGTGAAGTTTTTGATATGTTTGGGATACTCTTTTCGGGCCACCCGGATTTGCGCAGGTTGCTGACCGATTACGGATTTCGTGGCCATCCGCTGCGCAAGGATTTTCCAACCAGCGGCTATACGGAACTGCGCTACGACGAGGTGGAAAAGCGGGTGGTTTATGAGCCTGTGTCCTTGGTGCAGGAATACCGCCAATTCGACTTTATGTCCCCTTGGGAGGGCGCGAAATATGTGCTGCCGGGTGACGAGAAGACTGATGGGGCCAAGGGGTAAGCTATGGCCGATCCAACACTTCTGATCTGCGTGGGAGCGACGAAGGCGGGAACGTCTTGGATGTATCGCTATCTGCATGATCATGAGCAGTGTTATGTGCGATCGGTTAAGGAATGCCACTATTTTTCAACATTTAATCCTAAGAAGCTAATGCGCCAATTGAAGATCTTGAACCATCTTGTGGTCCAATATGAGGCGCGGTTGATTGAGGCGGAAGCGGCGGACGATATCATCCGTATCCTCAACTTGAGCCGCCGGATTGATGACACCAAGGCGCTGATCATGGCGCTTTCGGCGGAGCGCAGTGATGATTCCGCCTATTTGGAGTATCTGCAGGCTGGGCGCACGGATGAGACTGTCTTGCTTGACGTCACGCCGGCCTATGCTTTGCTGGAACCTGTGGAGATTGCCCGTATTTCCGCGCTGCCTATTCGCGTAAAGCTACAATATTTGATGCGCGACCCGCTGGAGCGCCTATGGTCTCATGTGCGTATGGTGGCCAAACGCAGCATGAAAGAGGGGCAAGATTTTGTGGCCATCTGCCAAGATATTCTGAAGCGCGTTCTCTATGACCAAGAAGAGGCGCATATTGTGACGCGGGGCGATTATAAGTCCAATATCGCACGGTTTGCATCGGTTTTCGATGGCTCGCAATTACAAATTGGCTTTTCAGAAAATTTGCGCGATGGCCCCAAGTTCGACTCTATGTGTGCCTATTGGGGGGTCAAGGCGACAAGCGCGCGCCAGATCAAACCCGCGCATGTGGGTCTTGCAGCGCCGTTTCCTGAAGGCTTGCGGCGAGACACTTTGGAATTTTTAAAAGCGCAATACGACTTTGTTGCTGATAATTTCGCGGAACTGCCAGAAAATTGGCGGAAAAATCGGGAGTTATTGGCATGATAGGACAGATCATCACCGGCCAAGGTTTTGGCCAAGAAGGAGGTGCATAATGGACGGCTCCAAATTTGACGACGCTTTGACCGGCGAGCAAAAGATTCGTAATTTCAATATCAACTTCGGTCCACAGCATCCGGCCGCGCATGGTGTGCTGCGGTTGGTGCTGGAATTGGACGGCGAGATTGTCGAGCGCTGCGATCCGCATATTGGGCTGTTGCACCGCGGCACAGAAAAGCTGATGGAAAGCCGGACTTATCTGCAAAACTTGCCCTATTTTGATCGGCTTGATTATGTCGCTCCGATGAATCAGGAGCACGCTTGGTGTTTGGCGATTGAGAAGCTCACCGGCACCATCGTGCCGCGCCGCGCCAGCCTGATCCGGGTGCTCTATTCTGAAATTGGCCGCGTGCTCAACCATTTGCTCAATGTGACCACACAGGCGATGGATGTGGGGGCGATGACGCCATTGACTTGGGGATTTGAAGAGCGCGAAAAGCTGATGATCTTTTATGAGCGGGCTTGCGGTGCGCGTCTGCATGCGGCCTATTTTCGCCCGGGCGGGGTGCATCAAGATCTGCCAGATGCTTTGATCAATGACATCGAAGAATGGGCCCACACCTTCCCTGCGGTATTGCAAGACATTGACACGATGTTGACAGAAAACCGGATTTTCAAGCAGCGCAACGCCGATATCGGCGTGGTCACGGAAGATGATATCCAAAAATACGGCTTTAGCGGCGTTATGGTGCGCGGCTCTGGCTTTGCCTGGGATCTGCGTCGGGCGCAGCCCTATGAATGCTATGACGAGTTTGAGTTTAACATTCCTATTGGCAAAAATGGCGATTGTTATGACCGCTATCTGTGCCGCATGGAAGAAATGCGTCAATCTGTGTCGATCATCAAACAGGCGATCGGTAAATTGCGCGAGGAGCCAGGCGATGTCATGGCGCGCGGAAAAATGACCCCGCCAAAACGTGGTGAGATGAAACAGTCGATGGAAGCCCTTATTCATCACTTCAAACTTTATACCGAGGGCTTCCATGTGCCCGAGGGCGAAGTCTATGCTGCCGTTGAGGCGCCCAAGGGTGAGTTCGGCGTGTATTTGGTCGCAGATGGCACCAATAAGCCCTATCGCAGCAAGATTAGGGCGCCGGGCTTTTTACACCTGCAAGCGATGGATCACCTGTGTAAAGGGCACCAGCTGGCAGATGTGGCGGCCATCATCGGCACGATGGATGTAGTCTTTGGAGAGATTGACCGATGACGGGATTTTATATTGATTTTGGGCCGATCATATTGGGCGCAATAAGCGGCGTGCTCTCTGTTGCATTTGCCAAGGGTCGAAACCGTTTTGTGATCGCAATTGTGATCGGAGCGGTTGTCGGAGTTTTGTTCCCCATCTTGAAGGGAATGCTCTAATGCTTCGTCGTCTACACGCAGATCAACCCAGCTCCTTTGCTTTCACACCGGCCAATCAGGCCTGGGCGGAGGCACAGATGACAAAATTTCCCGAGGGTCGCCAGGCCAGCGCGGTGATCCCTTTGCTTTGGCGCGCCCAGGAGCAAGAGGGCTGGCTGACACGCCCGGCGATTGAGGCGGTGGCTGATCTTTTGGGCATGGCCTATATTCGGGTGCTCGAGGTTGCGACCTTCTATTTCATGTTCCAGCTTCAGCCCGTGGGCCAGGTGGCGCATTTCCAAATATGCGGCACGACCACTTGCATGATTTGCGGTGCAGAGGATCTGGTGTCTGTGTGCAAAGATAAAATTGCCAGCAAGCCCCATGTTTTGTCCGAAGATGGCAAGTTCAGCTGGGAAGAGGTGGAATGTCTGGGGGCCTGCGCAAATGCGCCGATGGTTCAGATTGGCAAAGATTACTATGAAGATCTCACCGCTGAGAAATTCGCGGATCTGATTGATCAATTGGCCGCCGGCGAGGTGCCAACCCCCGGTTCGCAATCGGGCCGCTATGCTGCGGAACCCGCCGCAGGGTTGACCTCTTTGAAAGACCATGCGGCGGGCAAAGCGGCTTTCAACGCCTCCGTGCAATTGGCTGTGGATTTGGGTGATACGGTCAAACGCATTGACGGCAGCGAAGTGCCGCTCCTGACCCCATGGTTGGGCAAGGCCGCAAAACCAAAATCCGCGCAGAAGGTCAAAGCAAAACCCGCGCCAAAGACCAAAACCGCCAAGGCGAAAGCTGCCAAGGCGAAAGAGACCAAGTAACCGAGCGCCTCCTGGCAAAGACACTGAGCTGAAAGACCGAACAGATAATGCACAGCGAAAAAGATCATATCCAAGCCAAGAAAGGCCGGACAGCCAGTCTGGTCATTTCTGGCGCGATGCTGATTTGGATTGGGATGCAATGGGCCGCTGTGCAGCTTGATATTTCCAGCCGTTACATGTTGTTGCTGGATTTGGCTGTTATGGCCGCGATGATTTGGTCGCTTATTGTCACTTTTCAAATTTGGCGTGCGCGCCGCGATGCAGATAAAGGCTAAATGAAATGCTGAAAGATCAAGATCGTATTTTCACCAATCTCTACGGGATGCATGAGCGCACGTTGAAAGGTGCCAAGGCGCGGGGCCATTGGGATGGCACGTCCGCTTTGATCAAGAAAGGCCGCGATTGGATCATTGATGAGATGAAGGCCTCTGGGCTGCGTGGCCGCGGCGGTGCGGGCTTCCCAACGGGGTTGAAGTGGTCCTTTATGCCGAAAGAAAGTGATGGTCGGCCGTCTTACTTGGTCGTAAATGCCGATGAATCCGAGCCGGGCACCTGTAAAGACCGTGAAATCATGCGCCATGATCCGCATACGCTGATTGAAGGCTGTTTGATTGCCTCTTTCGCGATGAATGCCCATGCCTGTTACATCTACATTCGCGGCGAGTATATTCGCGAAAGAGAGGCGCTACAGGCGGCGATTGATGAGGCCTATGACGCCGGGTTGGTCGGCAAGAATGCCGCCAAATCGGGCTGGGATTTCGACATTTACCTGCATCACGGGGCTGGCGCTTATATTTGCGGTGAAGAAACCGCGCTTTTGGAGAGCCTTGAGGGCAAAAAAGGCATGCCGCGGATGAAACCTCCGTTTCCTGCGGGGGCGGGGCTTTATGGCTGCCCGACCACGGTGAACAATGTGGAGTCTATTGCGGTTGTGCCCACGATTTTGCGCCGCGGCGGTGCATGGTTCTCAGGGTTTGGCCGTCCCAACAATACGGGCACGAAACTTTTTGCAATTTCGGGCCATGTGAATAACCCCTGCGTGGTGGAAGAGGCGATGTCGATCTCATTCGATGAGCTGATTGACAAGCATTGCGGCGGGATCCGTGGGGGGTGGGACAATCTCAAGGCGGTGATCCCGGGCGGATCTTCCGTGCCGATGTTGCCCGGATCAGTGATGCGCCACGATGCGATTATGGATTTTGACTGGCTGCGGGCACAGCGTTCCGGTCTGGGCACGGCGGCGGTCATTGTGATGGATCAATCGACAGATGTGGTCAAAGCGGTGTGGCGTTTGGCAAAGTTTTACAAGCATGAAAGCTGCGGCCAATGCACCCCCTGCCGCGAGGGCACAGGCTGGATGATGCGGGTGATGGAGCGGTTGGTCACCGGTGATGCCGAACCAGAGGAAATTGACATGCTGCTGGATGTGACCAAACAGGTCGAAGGCCATACAATTTGCGCGCTTGGGGATGCGGCCGCCTGGCCTATTCAGGGGCTCATCTGCCATTTCCGCGATGATATTGAGGAGCGGATCGCCCATAAGCGTGCGCCCCGGCGTGGTGTGGCGGCTGAATAACAGATGACCCTGATCGCTTCCTCTCCTGCGGATATGCGCAACCTGCTCAAGGCCTGTGCCGTTGCGCTGTGCTGCGTGCCGGCGCCGGCTATGGCCGCGAAGGGTTTGGCACAAGAGGCCGCGCTCAATGAGGGGCTGATTGCGATTTCTATGGCCAATGTGATCCGCAAAACCTGTCCCAGCATCTCGGCACGGATGCTGAAGGCTTGGCTATATATCAAAACCCTCGAGGCAGAGGCCCAATCGCTCGGCTATTCGGCGCAAGAAGTGACTGCCTTTGTTAAAGACCCTATGGAAAAAAAGCGTGTTTTGAGCATTGCTCAGAAGCGGCTTGCACATCATGGGGTTATTCCTGACCAACCCGCGACCTATTGCACCTTTGGGCTTGCTGAAATTCAAGCAGGCTCTGCGATCGGAAAATTGCTGAAAGCGAAGTAGATATGTCTGACCTGCGAAAAATCATCATTGACGATCAAGAAATCGAAGTCGACGGCGCGATGACGTTGATCCAAGCCTGTGAACAGGTCGGGGTTGAGGTGCCGCGTTTTTGTTATCATGAGCGTCTGACCATTGCGGGCAACTGTCGAATGTGTCTGGTGGAAGTTGTGGGCGGGCCGCCGAAACCCGCGGCGTCATGCGCCATGCAGGTGCGCGATTTGCGCCCCGGCCCGGAGGGGCAATTGCCGGTCGTCAAAACCAATTCGCCAATGGTGAAAAAAGCCCGCGAAGGGGTGATGGAGTTTTTGCTCATCAACCACCCGCTGGATTGCCCAATCTGTGATCAGGGCGGAGAGTGTGATCTTCAAGATCAAGCCATGGCTTACGGCGTGGATTTCAGCCGCTTTCGTGAACCCAAACGGGCGACTGAGGATCTGGATTTGGGACCTTTGGTCGAGACCCATATGACCCGCTGCATTTCCTGCACGCGCTGCGTGCGCTTCACCTCCGAAGTGGCCGGGCTGACCCAGATGGGCCAAACTGGGCGCGGGGAAGATGCTGAAATTACAAGTTATCTCGGACAAACGCTCGACAGCAATTTGCAAGGTAATATCATTGATCTGTGCCCTGTCGGCGCTTTGGTGTCCAAACCCTATGCCTTCACCGCGCGCCCTTGGGAGTTGAGCAAAACCGATTCTATTGATGTGATGGACGCGCTTGGCTCCAACATCCGCGTGGACACAAAGGGCCGTGAAGTGATGCGGTTTTTGCCGCGCAATCATGACGGGGTGAACGAGGAATGGCTGGCCGATAAATCGCGTTTTGTGTGGGATGGGTTGCGGCGTCAGCGCTTGGATCGTCCCTATATTCGCGAGGCGGGCAAATTGCGTCCTGCGACTTGGCCTGAGGCGCTTGCGGCTGCGGCTGCGGCTATGGCCGGCAAACGGGTGGCTGCTTTGGTTGGGGATTTGGTTTCAACAGAGGCAGCCTATGCGCTGCAGCAGGTCATTTCGGGACTTGGCGGCACCATTGAGTGCCGGACCGATGGCGCTAAATTGCCGATGGGCAATCGGAGCGGCTATGCCGGCACTGCGCGCGTCGAGGATCTCGAAACTGCGCAGATGATCCAATTGATTGGCACCAACCCAAAAATCGAAGCGCCGGTCCTGAATGCCCGCATTCGCAAGGCTTGGAGCCGTGGCGCCACAATTGGTTTGATTGGTGAACCGGTAGACCTGACCTATGACTATGTGCATGTTGGCACAGGGCGTGCTGATTTGCATGCCCTACTCAAGAAAGATTATAAAGCGGTTCTGGAACAGGCCTCAGTGGTGGTTCTGGGGCAGGCGGCCTTGCAAGGCGAGGATGGCGCGGCGGTTTTGGCGGCCACTATGGAGCTCTGCGAGAAAACGCGCAGCAAATTGTTGATCCTGCATACCGCTGCGGCACGGGTGGGCGCAATGGATCTGGGATGCACCACCGAAGGCGGTCTTGCCGCCGCTCTTGATGGCGCTGAGGTCATTTACAACTTGGGGGCGGATGAAATGGACATCGCGCCGGGGGCCTTTGTGATCTACCAAGGCAGCCACGGCGATCGGGGCGCGCATCGGGCCGATGTGATCCTGCCGGGCGCCGCCTATACAGAAGAAAATGGTATTTTTGTGAACACCGAAGGGAGGCCGCAATTGGCACAGCGCGCGGGCTTTGCCCCCGGTGACGCCAAAGAGAATTGGGCCATTCTGCGGGCGCTCTCCGCTGAATTGGGCGCGGCCTTGCCCTTTGATACTTTGACGCAGTTGCGCGGTCACATGACGGCAGCTGTTCCGCATTTGGCTGCGATCGATATGGTGCCAGAAAATACATGGCGGGCCGTTTCGAGCGAGAAAATGGGCCAGGGTGATTTTGGGCAGGCGATCAGCGATTATTATTTCAGCAATCCGATTGCACGGGCCAGCACCTTGATGGCGGAACTGTCTGCCAATGCCAAAGCGCGCAAATCTGCGCCTCTTGCGGCGGAGTAATCTCATGGTTTTGGCTGTGATGGACCGTTTCGACAGCTCTGAGAGGCCCGTGTTTGACGCAGCTTGGCAGGCTTTCGGGCGCGTCAATGGGCTTGCCGCGCGCGGGGTGGTGATTTCATCGAAAATCCCTGCAGGGAAGGCTGGTATTTTTATGCAAGATGCGGTTTACAGCCCATCAAACGACCCGGCTGATCGGTCAGTCGATATTCAGGCGAAGATCAGCGCTGCTGAACGCAAGGAACGAGGGATACCAAAGGTATGAACGAATTCTTTTCCACAAACCTTGGGGTCGCGGTGATCCTTTTGGGCCAAACCCTTGCGGTGGTTGGCTTTGTGATGATCAGCCTGTTGTTTTTGGTCTATGGCGACCGGAAAATCTGGGCTGCGGTTCAGATGCGGCGCGGGCCAAATGTGGTGGGCCTCTTTGGCCTGCTGCAGACCGTGGCGGATGCGTTGAAATATGTGGTCAAGGAAATCGTCATTCCCGCAGGCGCTGATCGTCCTGTCTTTATTTTGGCTCCGCTTGTGTCCTTTGTTTTGGCGATGTTGGCCTGGGCCGTGATTCCCTTCAACAGCACCTGGGTTCTGGCTGATATCAATGTGGCCCTGCTCTTTGTGTTTGCGGTGTCTTCGCTCGAAGTTTACGGGGTGATTATGGGGGGCTGGGCCTCCAACTCGAAATATCCCTTCCTGGGATCTTTGCGCTCTGCGGCGCAGATGATTTCCTATGAAGTCTCGATGGGGTTGATCATCATCGGTGTGATTATTTCGACTGGGTCGATGAATTTCGGCGCAATTGTTGCCGCGCAAAATGGTGATTTGGGCTTTTTCAATTGGTATTTCATCCCACATTTCCCAATGGTTTTCTTGTTTTTCATAAGTGCTTTGGCAGAAACCAATCGCCCGCCCTTTGATTTGCCTGAGGCAGAGTCGGAGCTTGTGGCGGGGTATCAGGTTGAATATTCTTCTACGCCGTTTCTGCTCTTCATGGCCGGTGAATATATCGCGATATTCTTGATGTGTGCTTTGATCACCTTGTTGTTCTTTGGAGGGTGGGCCTCGCCTGTTCCTTTCATTGCCGATGGTCCGGTCTGGATGGTCGGCAAAATGGCGATCTTCTTTTTCCTGATTGCCATGGTCAAAGCCTTGGTGCCGCGCTATCGCTATGATCAGCTGATGCGTTTGGGCTGGAAAGTGTTTCTGCCCTTCTCCTTGGTCTGGGTGGTCTTTGTGGCCTTTGCAGCGAAATTCGGTTGGTTCTGGGGCGTCTATGCCCGCTGGACGGTGGGAGGCTAAACCAATGGCAAATATTGATTACACACGCGGGGTCAAATATTTCTTGCTGCAAGATTTTTGGGCTGCGTTCAAATTGGGCATGAAATATTTTTTCCGGCCAAAGGCGACTTTGAACTACCCGCATGAAAAAGGGCCCTTAAGCCCAAGGTTTCGCGGCGAACATGCTTTGCGCCGCTATCCGAATGGGGAAGAACGCTGCATCGCTTGTAAGCTTTGCGAAGCGATTTGCCCGGCGCAGGCCATCACCATTGACGCCGAGCCGCGTGATGATGGCAGCCGGCGCACCACCCGTTACGATATTGATATGACGAAATGCATTTACTGTGGGTTTTGCCAAGAGGCCTGCCCGGTGGATGCGATTGTTGAGGGGCCGAATTTTGAATTCTCAACCGAGACGCGTGAAGAGTTATTTTACGACAAATCCAAACTGCTAGAAAATGGCGACCGTTGGGAAGCTGAGATTGCCCGCAATCTCGAACTCGACGCGCCATATCGCTAAGCGGCCAAGGGAAGGAACTACGATGGGTATCGCGGAACTCGCGTTTTACGCATTTTCAATGTCCACTTTGATCGGGGGCATTTTCACAGTCGTGGCGCGCAACCCGGTGCATTCGGTTTTGTGGCTGATATTGGCGTTTCTCTCAGCGGCGGGCCTCTTTGTTCTGCTGGGGGCGGAGTTTGTGGCCATGTTGCTGATCATCGTCTATGTCGGGGCCGTGGCGGTATTGTTCCTGTTTGTGGTGATGATGCTTGATGTGGACTTTGCCGAATTGAAAGCGGAGATGGCAAAATACCTGCCTCTTGGATTGGTGATCGCTGTGATTGTTCTTATGCAGTTGATGTTTGCCTTCGGCGTTTGGGACTATTCGGCGGGATATGAGGGGCGTCTGGCCGCTGAATTCGGCGCCGGCACGAATACCGGTGAGCTGGGGGCCATTCTTTATGACGACTATATTTTAATTTTCCAATTGGCGGGCTTGGTGCTCTTGGTGGCCATGATTGGGGCGATTGTGCTCACCCTGCGCCACCGGGTTGATGTCAAGCGCCAGGACGTGGTTGCGCAGATGATGCGTGATCCAGCCAAAGCTATGGAATTGAAAGATGTAAAACCGGGGCAGGGACTATGATCGGACTTGAACATTATCTGGCCGTCGCGGCGGCCCTGTTTGTGATTGGTATCTTTGGGCTGTTTTTGAATCGCAAAAATATCATTATCTTGTTGATGAGTATTGAATTGATGCTTCTGAGCGTGAATATCAACTTCGTTGCATTTTCGGCCTTTCTGGGCGATTACGTTGGGCAGATTTTCACGCTCTTTGTATTGACCGTGGCAGCCGCTGAAGCGGCGATCGGCTTGGCGATTTTGGTGTGTTTCTTCCGTAACAAAGGCTCGATTGACGTTGAAGACGTCAACGTAATGAAAGGGTAAGGCGTTATGGAAACTATACTCCTTTTTGCCCCATTGGTGGGGGCTCTGATTGCAGGCT
>JADHLF010000001.1 GCA_016780825.1 Planktomarina sp.
TGCAAAACAAAGCCCAGAACCGGCTTTGGACGAACTTTGGACAGATATTTACGCACAGGCGGAGGCTTAACCCATGGCGATTGAAATTTTGATGCCCGCACTGTCTCCCACCATGGAAGAAGGCACCTTGGCCAAATGGTTGGTCGCCGAAGGTGATAAGGTCAGCTCCGGGGATATTCTGGCTGAAATTGAAACTGACAAAGCCACAATGGAGTTCGAAGCGGTCGATGAGGGGGTCATTGGCAAATTGTTGATTGCAGAGGGCACGGCGAATGTGGCCGTAAACTCTGCCATTGCCATTTTGCTGGACGAGGGCGAAAGCCTGTCTGATGCCGCCCCAAGTGCCGCCCCCGCGTCCTGCGCGGCTCCACAGGCGGCCTCAGAGCCCGCCCCATCGGCCTCAGCCCCCGTGGCCGTGAAGGTTGTCGAACAGGATTTGCCCGCTGGCACGACATTCAAAAGCCTCACCGTGCGTGAGGCCATTCGCGAAGCCATGTCCGAAGAGATGCGCGCGGATGAAACGGTCTATCTCATGGGTGAAGAGGTGGCCGAATACCAAGGCGCCTATAAGATCTCGCAGGGCATGCTCGATGAGTTTGGCCCAAAGCGGGTGATTGACACGCCCATTACCGAGCATGGGTTTGCCGGTATTGCGGTTGGTGCCGCCTTTGGCGGGCTCAAGCCCGTGGTCGAATTCATGACATTTAACTTCGCCATGCAGGCGATGGATCATATCATCAATTCGGCAGCCAAGACCCTCTATATGTCTGGTGGCCAAATGGGCGCACCCATGGTGTTTCGCGGCCCCAATGGGGCAGCCGCCCGCGTGGGCGCACAGCACAGCCAGGACTATGCGGCTTGGTATGCCCATATCCCAGGGCTCAAAGTTGTGATGCCCTATTCGGCAGATGACGCCAAAGGCCTTCTCAAATCAGCCATTCGTGATCCCAATCCCGTGATCTTTTTGGAGAATGAAATTCTCTATGGCCAGAGCTTCCAAGTCCCAGATTTGCCCGATTACACCGTGCCGCTTGGCAAGGCGCGCATCTGGCGGGAAGGCAATGACATCACATTGGTCAGCTTCGGCATCGGTATGAAATATGCGCTGGAAGCTGCAGATCAACTGGCCGATATGGGCGTGAGCGCGGAAGTCATCGACCTGCGCTGTCTGCGTCCTATGGACACCGAGACGGTGGTGAATTCTGTGAAAAAGACCAACCGCTGCGTGACAATCGAAGAGGGATTCCCGGTCTGCTCCATCGGCAGCCATATCTCCTCAGTTCTGATGCAAGAGGCCTTTGATTATCTCGACGCCCCCGTTATCACCTGCACAGGCAAAGACGTTCCCATGCCCTATGCGGCCAATCTTGAGAAACTTGCCCTGGTCACCACCGCTGAAGTGATGACGGCGGCCACATCTGTCCTCTACCGTTAAGGAGCGCCCCATGGCACTTGAAATTCTTATGCCGGCCCTATCGCCCACCATGGAAGAGGGCACCCTGGCCAAATGGTTGGTTGCTGAAGGGGATCGGGTTCAATCTGGCGATCTATTGGCTGAGATTGAAACCGACAAAGCCACGATGGAGTTTGAGGCCGTCGATGAAGGCGTCATTGGCAAGCTCTTGGTTGCCGAGGGCACAGCGAATGTGAAGGTCAATTCTGCCATTGCCATCTTACTTGAAGAGGGCGATGCGGCAGATGCGACCGCCTCCCCCGCGCAAAGCGCCGCTGCCGATGCCGCTGCGCCTCTGGCCGCAGAAGCGAGTACAGCAAAGCCACCAGCCGCCGCCGCCCCCGCCGCCGCGCAGACACAGGACGGCACGCGCATTTTTGCCTCGCCTCTGGCGCGCCGTATTGCAGCCGATCAAGGCTTGGATCTGGCCAAGATCACCGGATCCGGCCCCAAGGGGCGCATTGTCAAAGCCGATGTGAGTGGCGCCCCGGCTGCGGCTGCGGCCCCGGCCTCCGTTTCCGCCGCCACCGCCATGGCCCCAGCCACACCGCCCCGCTCCGCAAGCGCCGCCAGCGTGGAAGCGCTCTATCAGGGGCGCAGCTATAAAGCGGTGTCTTTGGATGGGATGCGCAGGGTCATTGCAGACCGGTTGACCGAAGCCAAGCAAACCATCCCGCATTTCTATCTGCGCCGCGACATTCAGCTCGACAGTTTGCTCAAGCTGCGCAGCGAGATAAACACCGGTCTCGAAGCCCGAGGTGTAAAGCTCTCAGTGAATGATTTTATCATCAAGGCCTGCGCCATGGCGTTGCAAAGCGTTCCGGCCGCCAATGCGGTTTGGGCCGGCGACCGCGTTTTGCAGATGGAGGCTTCCGATATCTCGGTTGCTGTCGCCATTGAGGGTGGATTATTCACTCCGGTGCTGTTGGACGCCGACAGCAAATCTTTGTCTAAATTGGCCGTTGAGATGAAAGATCTCGCCACCCGGGCCCGCAGCCGCAAATTGGCACCCCATGAATATCAGGGCGGCAGCTTCTCAATCTCGAATCTGGGCATGATGGGCATTGATAATTTTGATGCGGTGATTAACCCGCCGCAAGGGGCCATTCTCGCGGTTGGAGCCGGCAAAAAACGTCCCGTTGTGGGCGCCGATGGCACCCTAAGCGTGGCAACCGTCATGTCCGTCACTATGTCCGTGGATCACCGGGTGATTGACGGGGCTTTGGGTGCGGAATTGCTCGACGCGATTGTTCACAATCTCGAATACCCCCTGTCTATGCTGGCGTAAAATCCTGTTAATATATAAAAACCCGGCGCGGTCACTGACTGCGCCGGGTTTTTTGTACCTGATCTCGTGCCGATCGGCCACTTACTACCCTAAGAGTTGATCCATCATGATCGAGGGCTGTTCACAGCCCGCTTCTCCAACGATCTTGGCAGGAACGCCGGCTACGGTTTTACAGGGCGGCACCTCATGGAGCACCACAGATCCGGCTGCAATGCGGCTGCAATGGCCAACTTTGATATTGCCCAGAACCTTAGCCCCGGCCCCGATCAATACACCGTCGCCAATCTTTGGGTGGCGTTCATCGTCTTGTTTGCCAGTCCCTCCCAAGGTGACCGAATGCAGCATCGAGACATTGTCTCCCACCACAGCCGTCTCACCAATCACGATAGAATGAGCGTGATCAATCATGAGCCCGCGACCGATAACGGCTGCTGGATGAATATCAATGCCAAAGACTTCCGAAATGCGCGATTGGAAAAAATACGCCAGGTCTTTGCGCCCATCGCGCCAAAGGGCATGGCCCACGCGATAGGCTTGAATGGCTTGGAAGCCCTTGAAGAATAACAAGGGCTGAGTAAGACTATGACACGCTGGATCACGCTCGCGCACCGCCATGAGATCGGCGCGCGAATAGGATCCGATATCGTCGGACCGGATGGTATGATCGGCGATTTCGCGCAGCATTTGCTCCGGCATTTCCGCCGAGGCCAGTTTCAGCGCAATTCGGTAGGACAGAGCTTGCTCCAGGCTGCTGTGATGCAGAATGCTAGAATGGATCATAGCCCCCAAAAGCGGCTCTTGCTTCAATGCGCTTTGCGCTTGCCGCACCATTTTTTCCCATACTGGGTCGATGGCTTTCAATTGCGCTGCGGTCTGTGCCATGGGTCTATCCTCTGGTTGACGCTGTCCTGTGTCCTACATAAGCGGATTATCAAACTTATCAACCTATGCGCAGCCGATAGGCAACCGATCAACGCAATCGTCTTGACGGGTCAAATCGTGAAGCGAAACTTGCGAAACAAGCCCGGGCCAAAACTTTCAGACAGCTGCGCCACTTGCAGCTCAAGCAGTCCCTGCGCGCCATCGAGCGCCTGCATCGAAGCACGATAGCGCCATTGGGTTTGTTGAACCTCCTCTTGACGCAGCAGCTGTGCGCCGGAAAAGATTTTAACCTGGTAGCGCTCCTGCGTCTCCGACAGGGGTATCTCTGCCAAATCCCAAGATGCTCCTTCCAAACGCGTGCGCCTAATCCAGGAAAATTCCAGATCCGCACCATCCCATTTTCTCTTCAAATGCACTGGCGCATAGGGGCGTAGCCCGTTGCCAGCAAAGGCCGCGCTGAGCTTGCGATAGCTGTAATCAGAATAGGGCCGTGCCGCAGGGCCAATTTGGAAATACTGCACGACGCCGCGCCCGGACGCGGCCAGCTCAATCTACTGCGGCGCGCCATCAAGCAACACGAAATAGGATCCCGCCGGCCAATGGGCTGGCATTAGGGCATCGCTGCCCAATTGGCCGCGCAACCGGCCCGACAGCGCATAGCGCCCCGGGGCCAAAAGCTCAGCCGATTGAAACTGAAAGATCTCCCAATTATCCTGGCTGCCGTCTCCAATTGCGGCCAAATTCGCCCCAGCCAGCAGCGCCTCAAGGGTGACGCCGGACAGGCTTCCGCGTGTCAGCTCCACCTCCAGCGGCACGCCGTGATCCAAAACGCCCGGCGTTGCAGCGGCCAATGGCGTTGCCGTAACGCCCAAGACCGCCGGAGATTTCAACACAATGTTGAGCGAAAAATCCGCATCATAGCGCGAGCTGTACAGCGCAACAGGCCCGGGCCAAGGCTCCGCAGTCGCGGCAACATAGGGCGCATGCGGGCGCTCATCGCCTGTGATCAGCGGCAGATCCAAGAACAATGGGAACACCGGCGCAATCGGTGTTGCTGCAGGCAACTCCAAGGGTTTTTGCGCCAAGCTCGACCCCTCATAGAGGGTTTCATCAACCCGCACGGCCAGCGCCAATCCCTGATCTGCTTGCTCCAATTGATCAATCCGGTAAGAGGCCCAACCGCCTGGCTCTGCCAGTTTGACCACATCCCCGGCCCCCAAATGCCCCAAAGAGGGCGGCAGGGAGAAAGACGCCCGGTCGCGCCCCACGCGCGCCCAATTGACTGCCGCATGGCGTCGAAGTCGATGTCAGTTTCGCCACAGGTTTCTTTTGATTTTGACTCTTCATAAGATAATTTGACCTCAATGTTCAGCAATTGCTGGCGGGCATTGTCTAAGTCTCTGACGCATTTAACTAATCTTGCGGTATCGGCCTCTGTGTCATATTTGACGGCCTGCAAAATCTCGACGATTTCACTGGAATATTCCACAACAATCGCCCGATATTTGTCTCGCAAAATCACGTCACGCCCGTCGATTGGGACGGGAGTTGATTTTGTCATATGTCTGCCTCTCTTGCGCTCGGCACGACGGGCGCCGCGTCGCGGCATCCGTGCATTAAAGTGATGTGAGGAGTTTGGCCCAAAGATGTAAAACCTTTGGAACCGGGGCGGGCGGTCACATTGACAAAGCCTTACGGCTGTCTGGCCGCTTCAATCTTGCGCCAGGCCGCGACATTGCGATTATGCTCTTTGAGCGTCACCGCAAAGGCGTGGCCGCCGCTGCCGTCTGCTACGAAAAATATAAACTCGGTCTGCGCGGGTGTGAGCGCCGCTTGCAGGCTGGCCAAGCCCGGGTTGGCAATCGGCGTTGGCGGCAGACCACGGTTGACATAGGTGTTCCACGGCGTGTTTTTGCGCAGTTCACTTTTGCGCAGGCCCCGCCCCAAAACGCCCCTGCCCTGAGTCACCCCATAAATAACCGTCGGATCCGTTTGCAGCGGCATGCCCTTTTCCAAACGATTGGCAAAAACCGAGGCCACTGTGAAACGCTCATCGGCCACGCCGGTCTCTTTTTCAATGATTGAGGCCAGGATCAGCAGCTCTTCCATCGTCTCCACTGGGGTGGCGTCGCTGCGCTGCGCCCAAACTTCAGCAAGGCGGCGCTCCTGTTCTTGCAGCATCCGCGCGAGCAGGTCTTGGCGCGCATCGCCGGCTTTGATTTCGTAACTGTCCGGAGCCAACAAACCCTCTGCGGGGACCTGTGCAATATCGCCCGTCAAAAAGTCGATGGATTTGAGAGCCTCGACCACCTGCCAACTGGTCGTGCCCTCTGCGATTGCCAGTCGAATGCGCGTATCGCCCTGCCCGATCACCCGGCTATAGGCTTGCGGTGCTGGCTCCTCAGCTGGGGTAAAACGCGCGACTTCCTCATAGCTGTTCGACACCGGATCCAATTCACGCACCAAAACCGAGCTGCGCGTGACCCCCACGCGATAGACCACCTCCGTCCCGCAGGTATTGCGGCCACTGGTGGTGATTTGATCAGCAATTTCTGCCATAGAGGCACCCGCTGGGATCAAAAAACTGCCCGCTTTCAGGCGCGCCGATTTGTCGGTGTAATCGGCGCCGATATTGAACAATTCTTTGCTTCGGACCGCGCCCTTATCCTTGAGATTAACCGCCACCATCGACATAGAGCTGCCGGGCTCGACCTTGAGGCAAATCGCCTCTGCCAAAGGACCAGCTTTGTAATACTGCGCTTTGAGAAGCGTCATCACCCCGCCAATCAGGAAAAGAAAGACAACACCTAAGGTCATTGCATTGGACGCAATGTTTCGCCACATATTATGCAAATTTCCCGAAAACGACGCTGGCATTCGTGCCGCCAAAGCCAAATGAGTTGGACAGGGCGACGTTGATCTGGCGTTCCACCTTGGCATTTGGCGCCAGATCAATCGGTGTCTGCACTGCTGGATTGTCCAGATTGATGGTCGGCGGGGCGACTTGATCGCGAATGGCCAGAATGCTGAAAATCGCCTCAATGGCGCCTGCCGCACCCAACAAATGCCCAGTGGATGATTTGGTGGATGACATGGTCACCCCAGAGGCGGCGTCGCCCAAGAGGCGCTCCACCGCGCTTAGCTCAATCGTATCGGCCATGGTCGAGGTGCCATGGGCGTTGATGTAATCAATCGCCGAGGGCTCCAGCCCCGCATTTTTGAGGGCCGCCCGCATAGACCGCTCGCCGCCCTCGCCGGTTTCGGATGGGGCGGTGATATGATAGGCATCGCCGGACATGCCATAGCCCAGAACCTCGGCGTAGATTTTCGCACCGCGCGCTTTGGCATGCTCCAGCTCTTCAAGGACAACAACACCGGCCCCCTCGCCCATGACAAAGCCATCTCTGTCCCTATCATAGGGGCGGCTGGCCTTGGTTGGATCAGCCTCTGATTTGGTTGACAAAGCTTTGCAGGCATTAAATCCAGCGATACCAATCTCGCAAATTGAGCTTTCCGCGCCGCCGGCCACCATGACATCGGCATCCCCAAACATGATCAAACGGCTGGCATCACCAATCGCATGCGCCCCGGTCGAGCAGGCCGTCACAACTGAATGGTTCGGCCCCTTAAAGCCATATTTGATGCTCACTTGCCCGGAGACCAAATTGATCAAAGCCCCCGGAATAAAGAATGGCGAGACCCGCCGCGGACCTTTTTGATGGATTAACAAGGCCGTTTCGGCAATGGTTTGCAGCCCGCCTATTCCAGAGCCGATCATCACACCGGTCCGCTCGCGATCCGCATCGGCCTGCGGCATCCAGCCACTGTCCTGCACAGCTTGTTGAGCGGCGGCCAGACCGAAGAGAATGAAATCGTCAATTTTGCGCTGCTCTTTGGGTTCCAAATAGGCATCGCCGTTAAAGGTGCCATGCGTGCCATCGCCCAAAGGCACCTCACAGGCGTATTTCGTAACCACATTGGTGGTGTCGAATTTCTCGATCATCCCTGCTCCGGACTGTCCTGCGAGCACGCGCTCCCAAGTCGCCTCAACCCCATCCGCCAAAGGGGATACCATTCCAAGCCCAGTTACCACGACACGACGCATCTTGATCTCCAATTTTGATCTCTAGTCAATTATGATCTAAACCAATCGATAGGTCAGCCCCCAATTTTGGAATAATGACCGGGGGTATAAACGAAAACGGCATCCAAGAGGATGCCGCAATCAAAACTCAAGGTGCTGAACTTAAACAGCTTCATAGATATGCTTTACAGCGTCACCGAATGTTTGGATCGTTTCAGCTGCATCATCAGGAATTTCAATTCCGAACTCTTCTTCGAAAGCCATAACCAGCTCAACAGTGTCCAGGCTATCGGCGCCAAGATCATCAATGAAAGATGCATTCTCTACAACTTTATCTTCCTCAACACCCAGGTGCTCTACAACAATTTTCTTAACGCGGTCAGCTACATCGCTCATATATCAGGTCCTTATTCGTTCCGGGGCTTTCGCCCGTGGTTCTCCGCAGAATTTGCGGTCTTGATATGCTTCAACATCGAAGCGGTAGATCCCCGTATTGCCACAGGGGGCCGATGTGAGCACAAGTGGGTGCAAATCACGTCGTTGAGCCGGCTATAGCACAGGATGGCCGGGGGGCAAATGTTTTGTCACCTGCAATTTCAAATAGGCAAAAAACCCCTATAGCATGGCCATGCCGCCGTTGACATGCAAAGTGGCCCCTGTCGTATACCCCGCCTCTTCGCTTGCCAAATAAAGGGCGGCGGCCGCAATTTCGCCCGAGGTGCCCATGCGCCCAGCCGGCACTTGCGCTAAAATTCCCGCTTTTTGATCTTCTGTCAATTTATCCGTCATCGCGGTGGTGATGAACCCGGGCGCAATGCAATTGACGGTGATGCCCCGCGTGGCCACTTCATAGGCCAATGATTTCGACATGGCCACAACCCCTGCTTTCGAGGCGGCATAATTGGCCTGCCCAGGATTGCCCGTGGCGCCGACGATGGACGATACATTGATAATCCGGCCCCAGCGGGCTTTCATCATGCCGCGCATCACGCCTTTGCACAGGCGCATCGTGCTGGTCAGATTGATATCGAGAACTGAGGTCCATTCGTCATCGGACATGCGCATAAACAGATTGTCGCGGGTCACGCCGGCGTTATTGACCAAAATATCAACGCTCCCCATCACGTCAGCGGCCTGTTTCGGCAGGGCTGTCACGGCCTCAGCATCGGAAAGGTTGCATGGCAAAACATAGGCGCGAGATCCCAGCTCATCGGCCAAAGCCTGTAGCGGTTCAACGCGAGTCCCCGAGAGCGCCACACATGCCCCTGACGCATGCAGCGCCTTGGCAATTTCCCCGCCAATGCCGCCCGAGGCCCCGGTGATCAACGCGTTTTTTCCATCCAAACGAAACATGTGATTCTCCTAAATTCGTGTTTTTTCCAATTGGTCCATAGACCGCATATGATCCTCAGGCGTCTGCGGCGCCTTTCAGCTTGGCGATATCCTCAGGGCTGCCAATGGTTTGGCAGGCAATGGCCCGATCAATGCGGCGGATCATACCGGACAAAGCTTTGCCCGCGCCGACTTCCCAAATTTCTGTCACACCCTCCGCGGCCAAATAGGCCATAGACTCGCGCCAGCGCACTGCGCCTGTGACCTGCTCGACCAGGAGCAAGCGGATCAGCTCCGGATCAGAGACGGCATTGGCCCGCACGTTGACGACCACAGGCACTGACGGCGTGTTAATATCCACCTCTGCTAAGGCCTGCGCCATGCGTTCGGCGGCCGGCTGCATCAAGGCGCAGTGGAACGGCGCGCTCACAGGCAAAAGCACAGCGCGTTTTGCACCGGCCTCCTTGGCGAGATCCAAGGCGCGCTCAACGGCCGCTTTATGACCGGAGACAACCACCTGTCCCGGGTCATTGTCATTGGCCGCCTGGCACACCTCGCCCTGCGCGGCAGCTTCCGCCACGACACTGACCGCGGCGAAATCGAGACCCAAGATTGCCGCCATAGCGCCGACGCCGACCGGCACAGCCTCCTGCATGGCGATGCCACGAATGCGCAGCAATCGGGCCGTATCAGCAATGCTCATCGCCCCTGCCGCCGCCAGGGCCGAATATTCGCCCAATGAATGCCCCGCCACGAAAGACGCCGTATCAAGCCCCAAGCCTTCGGCCTCGAGCGCCCGCAAGGCCGCCAAAGAGGTCGCCATCAGAGCCGGCTGCGCATTGGCTGTGAGGGTCAATGTGTCAATATCCCCATTCCAAATCAATCCAGATAGGTCTTGGCCCAATGCGTCATCGACTTCCGCAAACACAGCTTTTGCCGCCGGGTAACTGGCCGCAAGATCTTGCCCCATGCCGATGGTCTGAGCGCCTTGACCTGGAAAAACAAATGCTCGCATTTTGATCCTCATTTGAAACTTTGGTTTTTCTTGGCATATCCCCTGTCACGCCGCACCGCAACGGTTTACAGCATCTGCGCCGGGACCGCCCGCTGCCGGGGGCGGCACGCGGCATCGAAAAACGCGCGTTTAATGCGGAGATGGGCGCCATAATCCTTGCACCTTTGCCCCAGCTGTGGCAAAGGCAGCCATCCGCAGAAACATCTTCTCCCGTGCGGCCTCTCGTGATCAGACTGCGGTCTCACCTCTGATCTTTGAAGCGCACCTAAAAAACAGGAAAGCACATGTCACTTTATGAGCATGTCTTCATTATGCGTCAGGACCTGTCAAACACACAGGCCGAAGCATTGATTGAAGAATTTTCCAATGTTCTGAGCGCAAACGGTGGATCCGTTGTTGATCAGGAATATTGGGGCGTCAAAACCATGGCGTATAAAGTCAACAAAAACCGCAAGGGCCACTATGCCTTTTTGAAGACAGATGCCCCTTCGGCCGCTGTTGCCGAAATGGAACGCCTGATGTCATTGCATGAAGATGTGATGCGCACGTTGACGATCCGCGTGAAGAGCCACGAAGAAGGCCCCTCCGTTCAAATGCAAAAACGTGACGACCGCGCCGAACGCGGCGAACGTCGCGAACGCCGGTCTTAAGGAGCGCTAAGTCATGGGAACAAAACCATTTTTCCGCCGCCGGAAGGTCTGCCCTTTCTCTGGTGAGAATGCCCCGAAAATCGATTACAAAGACACACGTGTTTTGCAGCGCTACATCTCTGAGCGTGGCAAAATCGTACCGTCCCGTATCACTGCAGTCTCTGCGAAGAAGCAACGTGAGCTGGCCCGGGCCATCAAACGTGCGCGTTTCTTGGCCTTGCTGCCCTATGCTGTGAAATAAGGAGCCAAGCACATGCAAGTTATCCTTATGGAACGAGTGGCCAAATTGGGCCAAATGGGCGATGTTGTGAATGTGAAGCAGGGCTTTGCCCGTAACTTCCTGATCCCAACAGGCAAAGCCATGCGCGCCTCTGCCGCCAATATCGCAGCCTTCGAAGCGCAAAAAGCACAACTCGAAGCGCGCAACTTGGAAACTAAAGCAGAGGCAGAAGCCTTGGCTGCCAAGCTCGACGGTCAGCAATTTATTGTGATTCGTTCAGCCTCTGACGCCGGTGCGCTTTACGGCTCTGTCACCACCCGCGACGCGGCAGAAGCGGCCACTGAAGCCGGCTTCAGCCTCGACAAAAAGCAGATTGCGTTGATGGCCCCAATCAAAGAACTGGGCATCCACAATCTCTCTGTGCGGTTGCACCCTGAAGTTGAAGCGAGAATCGAGCTGAACGTCGCCCGTTCTGCCGAGGAAGCAGAACTTCAAGCGGCTGGGAAATCGATCCAAGATCTGGCAGCAGAAGAAGAAGCAGCGGCTGAGTTTGAAATTCAGGAACTGTTTGACGATATCGGCGCGGCCGGCATGGATGACTTCGGCGGTGACGACGCGCCAAAGGCCTCCGCGGGTGACGCATCGGATGACGAAGAGGCTTAATCCCTCTCCTCCTGCACGACTTTTAAACGCCGCTCTGCTTTCAGGGCGGCGTTTTTCTTTTACCCTGTCCACAAGGGATGCAACGGAGCACAGCTCATAAAAAAAAGCCACCCTTTCAGCAAGGGTGGCATGATCAACTCTATCGCAGGCTGGTGCCGGAAAGACCCGAATGACAACCGCGCCCGCGCCCGCTTCAAAAAGCGGATGCGGGCGCAATCACATTATTCGTCGTCCATTGCTTCCACGGCTTTTTGTAGCTCATCTTTGGAGACTTCTTTGTCGGTCACAGTTGCCAGTTCAAAAACATAATCGACAACTTTATCCTCAAACAAAGGCGCCCGCATTTGCTGTTGCATCTGTGGGTTTTGTTGAACAAACTCAAAGAATTGACGTTCTTGCCCAGGGTATTGACGCGCTTGGTTCATCATGGCCTGTGTCATTTCCGCGTCGGTCACTTGGATCTCGGCTTTTTGACCCAATTCCGCCAAAAGCAGGCCCAGGCGCACGCGGCGCTCTGCCAATGAATTATGCTCATCTGTCGGCTTGATTTCAGGATGATCGTGGCCCTGCACGTCTGGGTTTTCATCATGCCAAAGTTGATGTGCGATTTGTCCGGCCTCAGCCTCCACCAATGATCGCGGCAGCTCAAATTTCACCAGCTTATCCAACGCATCCAACAGGTGACGCTTTTGAACGGCGCGCGCCGCCCCAGCATATTCGGCCTCTAAGCGCTCTGAGATTTGACCTTTCAAAGCGGCCAGATCTTCTGCGCCAAATTTCTTGGCCAATTCGTCATTAATTTCAGCGGGTTTGGGCGCCTTGACTGCTTTGATTTTGCATTCAAAAACCGCATCTTTGCCAGCGAGGTTTTCGGCGCCATATTCCGCAGGGAAGGTCACATTCACCTCAACCTCTTCGCCAACTTTCACGCCGACCAATTGTGCTTCAAAGCCCGGAATAAAAGAGTTGGAGCCCAAAACCAGTGGGTAATCTTCTGCAGCGCCGCCCTCAAAGGCTTCACCGTCGACTTTGCCGAGAAAATCGATGGTCACTTGGTCGCCATCTTTCGATTTTGTACCTTTTTTGCGATCTTCGAAATCTTGCGCGGTTTCTGCCAAATTCGCGAGGGCTTCATCAACCGAAGCCTCATCGGCCTTGGCAATCAATTTTTCCAATTTGATTTTTTTGAGATCCACCTCAGGAATGGTCGGCAGGACTTCATAGGACATCTCAACATGGATATCATCGCCCTCTTTCCAATCTTCATTGGTCATTTTTACCGCAGGTTGCATAGCAGGACGGTCGCCACAGTCTTCAAAATGCTTGGACATGGCGCCATCAATGCTCTCCTGCATCGCTTCGCCCATCAACCGGTGGCCATATTGCTTTTTCAGCAACGCCATAGGGACTTTGCCCTTCCGAAAGCCCTTCATTTCAATTTCAGGCTGCGCTTCAACCAGTTTTTCGTCAACCTTTGCGGCCAACTCATCTGCTGTCACAACAATGTTGTAACCGCGCTTCAAGCCTTCGTTCAGGGTCTCAGTGACCTGCATTGTACATCCCTTTTCAAACCATGGTGCGGGTAGAGGGACTTGAACCCCCACGCCTTGCGGCGCTAGAACCTAAATCTAGTGCGTCTACCAATTTCGCCATACCCGCAAACTATGTGGCAGCCCCGAAGAGCCGCCATATTCCGGAGCTCTCTAACAAAGCTCGCCCGAGGATGCGAGTGGAAAATGACAGTTTCCGGACGAATTTTGTCGATGGCAAAAATTGCACTTTTCCGGCGCTCCAGAGGCAATTTGCATCCCAATGGCAGGCTTTTTCACCGGTCCAGATTCATTCATGTATAAAAAATGTGCTTTGTGATTATTTTTTGGGCAAATTTGGGGATACCTGCGGTATTCCACCCCGATCCAAACAGTGAGCAATTGCCGGGCCGGATAAAAAGTGAAATTCCCGACCTGCAATCAAACCAGCGGGTATCAACATGAAAAAGATCGAAGCCATCATAAAGCCTTTTAAGCTCGACGAAGTCAAAGAAGCGCTTCAGGACATCGGCGTGCAGGGCCTCTCTGTTGTGGAGGTCAAAGGATTCGGGCGTCAAAAAGGCCATACGGAACTCTACCGCGGCGCTGAATATGTCGTCGACTTTCTGCCGAAAGTGAAAATCGAGGTTGTTTTGACCGATGATATGCTCGACAGCGCGATCGAGGCCATTTGTACCGCCGCGAAAACCGATAAAATTGGCGACGGGAAGGTTTTCGTGTCGACAGTTGAACAAGCCATCCGTATTCGCACCGGTGAGACCGGCGACGACGCTATCTAATTACGCCCCCAAAGGAGAGACTATACTATGAGCCAAGCTCTTTTATCAAAGATCGCCGAAGAAGGCATCGAATATGTGGACATCCGCTTCACAGATCCACGCGGAAAATTGCAGCATGTGACTGTATGTGCCGACCAGGTCGATCAAGACTTCCTTGACGAAGGCTTTATGTTCGACGGCTCGTCAATCGCAGGTTGGAAATCCATTGAAGAATCCGACATGAAATTGATGCCGGACGTTGAGACCGCCTATATCGACCCCTTTTATGCCGAGAAAACCATCTGCATTCACTGCACAGTGGTTGAGCCGGACACTGGTGAAAGCTATGCGCGCGACCCGCGTGGATGTGCGCAACGCGCGGAAGCCTATCTTATCTCTTCCGGGATTGGCGATGTTGCCTATATGGGCCCTGAAGCCGAATTCTTCCTGTTTGACGACGTACGCTTTGAGAATAAAATCAACAAAGTATCATATGAAGTTGATGCGGTTGATGCCTCATGGAACACCGATACCGATTACGACGTTGGCAATATGGGCCACCGTCCCGGCGTCAAGGGTGGCTATTTCCCAGTGAACCCAATTGATGGCGTGCAAGACATTCGCAGCGAAATGCTCTCAACCATGAAGCGGATGGGCATGAAAGTTGACAAGCATCACCACGAGGTGGCGAGCTGTCAACATGAGCTGGGCTTGATCTTCGGATCTTTGACCCATCAGGCCGATGAGTTGCAAAAATACAAATATGTGATCCACAACGTCGCCCATGCCTACGGCAAATCCGCGACCTTTATGCCCAAGCCCATCGCAGGTGACAACGGCACCGGCATGCATGTGAACATGTCCATATGGAAAGAGGGCAAGCCTTTGTTTGCGGGCGACAAATACGCCGATCTTTCCGATGAGGCGCTGTATTTCATCGGTGGTATCTTGAAGCACGCAAAGGCCTTGAATGCCTTCACCAATCCATCAACCAACAGCTACAAGCGTCTGATCCCCGGCTTTGAAGCGCCTGTTCTGCGCGCTTACTCCGCACGCAACCGGTCTGGCTGCGTTCGGATCCCATGGGCCGAGTCGCCAAAGGCGAAGCGTGTTGAAGCGCGTTTCCCTGATCCGGCAGCGAACCCATATCTGTGCTTTGCAGCTTTGCTGATGGCCGGTCTTGACGGCATCAAAAACAAAATTCACCCCGGTGAAGCCTCTGACAAAGACCTCTATGATCTGCCACCCGAAGAGCTGGCCGATATCCCAACTGTTTGCGGCTCTCTGCGCGAAGCCCTGGACGAGTTGAAAGCAGATATGGGCTTCTTGACCGCCGGTGGTGTGTTCACAGAGGACCAAATCGCCGGATATATCGATCTGAAGATGGAAGAGGTTCTGCACTATGAGCACACACCTCACCCCGTTGAATTTGGCATGTATTACAGCTGCTAATCGCGGCAGATCATCTGCAAAACAAAGAAGGCGTCCAGATTTGGGCGCCTTTGTCTTTTGCCGTTGGGCGGCGAGGCCCGATTAGGCCGGTTTTTTGATCAAATATGTATGAATTGCAAATAACACCGCGCCAGAGCGCGGCAGGCGCACCAGGGCTTGATGTTCAGAGCGAATATAGGCGCCATGGCCATAATCCTCGTCACCGCTTCGCGGGTCCGTTTCACTGCGTGGTTGAAACAAATCAGGCCGCACATAGTCGAGCACATTGAAACGCCACATGGGGCGTCCAAGTTTGATGCCATCAAACAGGCGCTGCACCCGTTTGGCCACATCCACATCATACTCCGCCACGGGTCGATGTACGCCACTCAGCGGGCGGCCGATTTTCTCGTGCAAGGTCCAGCTTGCCGGAAAACACATCACGGCCGCGGTCAAGACATGCTCCGGACCGCGTTTTTCGTGCAGGCACAGATCTTCTTGCACCAAACGTGCCGCAACGCACAGCGGATCGCCGGACAAGGGCACAGACACCCCATCAGGGCGCTGCACCATGTTTTCCTCAACGCGATACGACGGGCGGCGGCGCAATTGCGCCAAGATTTCATCCAGCACTTCCTGCTTTGCATCGGCGGAGGCGCCGGAGTCGGCAAATACCTTCTCCGGCATCTCCTGAAAAAGCCGGTCTCTCTCGGCCAGTTGGGCGGCATAGGCCTCATCCTCAATCAGCCAACCATCCTCCGCCAGAGGCAACATCCCCGGTAATTTCTTATGATCCGACACATCATAGGGGATCTTTTTTTGCAAAATTTCTGGCATGAAATCCGACTCGCTCGCGGGAAATGTGAAAACAGATGTCGCAAACAAACCTGACACAGGCCCGCGGCAAACGCAATCTGACGCTCAAAGGGAGCTTTTTATGAACGAACCATTCCGCGACATTCGCAAGATTGACCCAAGCCGCGGGGCGGTGACCGGCGACAATACCCCCAACGACATGGACCGCGTCGAGATCGGCCCGACAAAATTAGCCTTTGACGAATGGGCCGCCGCCGGGCTTGAACTGCCAGATTTGCAGCAGATGCGCCGCTTCCGCCACAACCGGCTGGTGCAGGGGGTCAATGCCCGTGACTATGGGGCCTTGGTGGTTTTTGACCCGCTGAATATCCGCTATGCAAGTGACAGCACCAATATGCAGCTGTGGAACACCCATAATCCATTTCGCGCACTGATCGTCTGCGCCGATGGTTATATGGTGATGTGGGACTATAAAAATTCACCGTTTCTGTCGGAGTTCAATCCGCTGGTGCGTGAACAACGCTCTGGCGCGGATTTCTTCTATTTTGACCGCGGAGATATGGCGCATTTGGCAGCCGAGGCCTTTGCCGGCGAAGTCTATGATTTGGTCCGCACGCATGGCGGCGGGAATATGCGACTGGCGGTGGATAAAATCATGATGGTTGGCCTCAGAGCGCTGGAAGCCAAGGGGTTTGAGGTTTTTGAGGGCGAAGAGCTGACCGAGAAGGCCCGCGTGATCAAGGGGCCCGATGAGATTAAAGCGATGCGCTGCGCCAGCCATGCCTGCGAGACCGCCGTGCGCGCCATGGAAGAGGCCGCCCGTGCCGGGGTGCCGGGCGGTCAGATGAGCGAAGATGACATCTGGGCCGTGCTGCATGCGCAAAATATTCGCCGCGGCGGAGAATGGATTGAAACGCGCCTTCTGGCCTCCGGTCCGCGCACCAATCCCTGGTTTCAAGAATGCGGGCCACGGCTGGTGCAAAACAACGAGATTGTCAGTTTTGATACCGATCTCATTGGCAGCTATGGCATATGCGTGGATATCTCCCGCAGTTGGTGGATTGGCGATCAAGCGCCCCGCCCCGATATGATTGCTGCCATGCAACATGCCCATGAGCATATTCAAACCAATATGAGCATGCTGGCCTCGGGCGTTTCGATGCGCAGCCTGTCGGAGAACTGTCACCGCCTGGACGACCAGTATCAAGCGCAGAAATACGGCTGTTTGATGCATGGGGTCGGCCTGTGCGATGAATGGCCCTTGATTGCCTATCCCGACCATCTTGTGGATGGTGCCTTCGAATATGAGTTGGAAGCGGGCATGGTTCTATGTGTCGAGGCATTAGTCTCGCCCGAGGGTGGAGATTTCTCCATCAAGCTGGAAGATCAAGTTTTGATTACCGAAGATGGCTTTGAAAATTTGACCCGCTACCCGTTTGATCCGGCGCTGATGGGGGCTGGCACTTAGGCCAAAAGCGCGCGTGCCAACGAAAAAGGGCGCCGCCGAAGCCGCGCTCCTTCAGGATTGAACGTCAAATCCCGTTACTTGCGGGCGCGGCCCACCAGGGTCCAAAGCGCAGGCAACAAGAGGGCCGCGAGGGCCAATTTCACCACATCGCCCAGCAAGAATGGCGTTAAGCCCCAAGCTAAAATCGGCGCATCGACGCCGTAAAGCACGGTCAACCAGATCAGGCCCGGCACATAGATCAGCACATTGCCGAGCACCAAGGCCAGAGCCATTTTGCCCCGCGCCCGGTCCCAACCCTGCCGCGCCAAAGCGCCCAAGGCCACGACAGCAAGCACATAGCCAACCAAATAACCGCCCGTGCCGCCCATCATATAGCCCACACCTGAGAGCTCGGCGCTGGAGCCGGCGAAAACGTCAAAGCCCAATGCTCCGATCAGCATATAGCCTAAAATCGTGGCCAGACCCAAGCGGGCACCATAGGCCGCACCAATGCTCAAGACCGCAAAAGTCCCCATAGTCATGGGGACAGGGAACATCGGGATTTTGATTTTCGCGGCCAGTGCCAAAGCGGCGATGCCTGCGACGACCAAAACCAATTGCTTCGCCCGCAGCGCCAGGCCGGTTTGCGGGAAAATAGCCTCCGCGAGCGTCAATGAAGGGGTCTGTGTGGTCATGTGAAATTTCCTTATGTTTCGTGGTTCAGACTTAGCCTTTGTCACCGGCGTTTCGCAAGGGCTCATCTGTGCGTTTGCGATAACAGGAGCGCATATCATAGCGCTTGCGCGGACCGCTCACCTGCCAATGCGCCGTCCAATCGGGCCAGCGCGCAAAATCATAGGCCACATGATAGTCATCCGGCGGGCAAAGATGATGCGCCGTAGGAGCGCTCTGCGTCAGATCAATATGATGAAAAAATCTCTCATCTTCAAAGAAGACATCAATCCCGCCCGCCGCGCCCGGTTGCCAGCGATAGCGCCGGCTGCTGGCAAGAGGTGGGCTATGGTCTAAAACAAGCTGCCCATTCTCATGATACCAACCGCCTGAAATGCGGCACTGGCCCTTGAAGTGCACGGTTTGATCTTGGTGGTGGTCGCAGATTTGCCGGGTGATATCCCACCAGTGGCCCGCGAAATCATCCAGGTTGAGAGGCAGGTGTGGCAGGGGCGCGGCGCGTTTGTGGGTCATGCCCTTCCCTAGCAGGTCCTGCCGCGCAATCAAACCCGGTGGCTGCGCTTGAACCCACGCGCCCGGCAGTCTAAGAGGCAGCCATCCGCTCCCAACTCAAAAGGCCATGATCCGATGATCGAACGTTACTCCCGCCCTGAAATGGTTGATATCTGGTCACCCAAAACAAAATTTCGCATCTGGTATGAAATCGAAGCCCATGCCTGTGATGCACAGGCCAAATTGGGCGTTATTCCGCAGGCCAATGCCGATGCGGTTTGGACAGCGAAAGATGTCGAGTTCGATGTGGAAAAAATTGATGCCATCGAAGCGGTCACAAAACATGACGTCATCGCATTTTTGACCCATTTGTCTGATATTATCGGCGGGGATGTGGCGCGCTTTGTGCATCAAGGCATGACCAGCTCCGACGTCTTGGACACCACTTTGAACGTACAGCTCACCCGGGCCGCCGATATCCTGATTGCAGATATCGAAGCCCTGCTGGCCGCATTAAAGCGCCGTGCGCTGGAGCATAAAGACACCGTTCGCATCGGCCGCAGCCATGGCATCCACGCCGAGCCTGTGACCATGGGACTAACCTTTGCGCGGTTCTATGCGGAAATGGATCGCAACCTGGCGCGCATGCGCAGGGCCCGTGATGAGATTGCCACGGGCGCGATTTCCGGCGCAGTTGGCACTTTCGCCAATATTGACCCCTTCGTGGAAGAGCATGTCTGCGCGCAATTGGGGCTGAAACCCGAACCCATCAGCACGCAGGTCATCCCGCGCGACCGCCACGCGGCCTTCTTCGCCACGCTCGGCGTCGTGGCAAGCTCCATTGAGAATATCGCCATTGAAATTCGCCATATGCAACGCACGGAAGTTTTGGAAGCCGAAGAGTTTTTTTCCAAAGGCCAAAAAGGCAGCTCCGCTATGCCGCATAAGCGCAACCCGGTTCTGACCGAAAACCTCACCGGTTTGGCGCGCATTGTGCGGATGGCCGTGGTGCCGGCGATGGAAAACGTGGCCCTGTGGCATGAGCGGGACATCTCGCACAGCTCGGTTGAGCGGGCCATTGGGCCTGACGCAACCATCACCCTTGATTTCGCCCTCGCCCGCCTCACCGGCGTGATTGATAAATTGGTGATCTATCCCGACAATATGATCGCCAATATGAACAAATTTCGCGGTTTGGTGCATTCACAGCGAGTCTTGCTGGCGCTGACGCAAAAAGGCGTGAGCCGTGAAGACAGCTACCGTCTGGTGCAACGCAATGCGATGCGGGTCTGGGAGCAAGGTGCAGATTTCTTGACGGAATTGAAAGCTGATCCCGAAGTGACCGCCGCCATGTCCATAGAAGAACTCGAAGACAAATTCGATCTTGGCTATCACACCAAACATGTGGACACGATTTTCGCCCGAGTCTTCGGCGCTTGAGCCTTCTGCTCCCTGCGCCAATTTGGTCGCGGGGGGCGCATCGGGCGCTGGACAAAGCTTCAGCACGCGCCTATTTTCTCACCATGACAGAATTTTTTGGAAAACGCTGGCATGATATGGGCGGCGATCCTGCCGGGCCTATCACTCCAGAAGAACATGATTTCGCCTTTTGGGAAAAAAGAGTGGATGCGCTCATGGTGCTCACCTCTGCCGCCGGATTGATGACCACCGACAGCCTGCGCCGCGTATTGGAAGATATGGGAGCAGAGGCTTATGAAACCATGACATATTATGAGCGCTGGATCGCCTCCATCGCGCAAAATATGGTGGAATCCGGTGCTGTCACCTCGGACGAATTGGGGGCAAAAATGGCCGAAGTGCGCGCCCGAGGCGCGACCTATGGCGCGGCCTCATGAAAGTGCGCATCAAATCCCACTGGCCCCCGGGCCATATCCGCACGCCGGCCTATCTACGCGGTAAAATAGGTCAGATTGAACGGCGCATTGGGCTATTTAACAACCCCGAAGACACCGCCTATCGCCAAACCGGTCCGCAGCGAGAGCTGGTCCGCGTGCGCTTTCGTATGGCCGATATTTGGGGGACGCGTGCAGAGCGCGGTGAGGATGTGATCGAAGCGGAAATCTATGCCCATTGGTTGGAGCCTGTTTAATGCCCCATGATCACCACGACCACGACCATGATCACAGCCATGAAGGCCTGTCCCCCTCGGGCCATCCCTATCGGGCTGATAACGACACCGAATTGAGCTATTGGCAGGTGATGGAAATTGCCTTGCGCGAATTGCTGATCGAAAAAGGGCATCTAACCGCCGCGCAAATCCATGCGCAAATCAACGCGATGGACAGCCGCAGCCCCGCCAATGGCGCCCGCGTTGTGGCCCGGGCCTGGGTGGATCCTGAATTCAAAGCCGCGCTGCTCGCCGATGCGGGCGCGGCCAGCCGGGCGATGGGATTTGACATCGGCCCGATGCATTTGATTGCTCTGGAAAACACCGAAGAGGTGCATAATGTAGTGGTTTGCACACTCTGCTCTTGTTATCCGCGCAATCTGCTGGGCCTGCCGCCCGACTGGTACAAATCACGCGCCTACAGGTCTCGAACTGTGATTGAGCCACGCAAAGTTCTGTCGGAATTTGGCCTGACGCTCCCTGAGCACATGCAAGTGCGTGTGCACGACAGCACCGCGGATATGCGCTATATCGTGGTGCCCGCACAGCCAGAGGGCAGTTTTGGTCTGACCGAAGAGGAGCTTGCCGCTTGGGTCACGCGCGACAGTATGATCGGCGTGGGTCTGCCGCAAGCGCCGCAATGACCCTTACCCCCGCTCAAAAAGGTGCTGCGCTTATGGTTGCAGGGGTGTTTTCCATGGCCTGCATGGATGTCATGGCCAAAACCCTGGGCCATAGCATTCCGGTGGCGCAGATTGTCTGGCTGCGCTTTGTCTCACAGGCCCTTTTGGTTGGCACGGGTTTGGTGATTGCC
Source organism: Planktomarina sp. (assembly GCA_016780825.1). Lineage (GTDB taxonomy): Bacteria > Pseudomonadota > Alphaproteobacteria > Rhodobacterales > Rhodobacteraceae > Planktomarina. The sequence continues at coordinate 21,717 of JADHLF010000001.1, forward strand.
CGGCGCGCGCTTTTCACCAGCGCGCATCTCAAGCTGCATATGCTGCGCGGCTTGGCCACAACATTCAGCAGCTATATGTTTTTTCTGGGTATTATTTATCTGCCACTGGCTGATGCTACGGCATTGATCCAACTCGGCCCGGTGATGGTGACGCTGGGTGCGGTGCTGGTCTTGGGCGAAACCATTGGCCGCCGCCGCATTCTTGGCATTGCCGCCGCCTTTCTTGGGGCGATGCTGATCATCCGGCCGGGATCATCGGTCATGTCACCGGCCTCCGCATTTCCGATGCTCGGGGCAATTGGTTTCACGGTCTATGCGTTGGCCACGCGTTTTGTGCGCAGCGATGGACCTTGGACCGCGTTATTCTTGCAAGGCGTCTTTGGCACGATCGTCTCTTCGCTGGTGGTGCCCTTCTTTTGGCAGCCCATTGCCCTTGCCGAGGTCCCCGTGGTGGCGGCGCTCGTGGGATTTGGCATTCTCGGCCATTTGCTGATGATCCGTGCCTTCGCCGCAGCCCCTGCGGGCGATATTGCGCCCTATGGCTACGCCGGGCTGCTTTTTGCGGTGATCTTCGGGGTCTTGCTCTTTGGCGAGACCCCAGACGGCTTCACACTGCTGGGCGCGGTTGTTATTGTAACTGCTGGACTATATGTGTGGTATCGTGAGAGGCTCATCCAAGCTCATGACAATAATGGCTAAAATTGGTAAACCGCGCGGAACGCTGCGCCAAAAGCTCGAACATGTGGCGATCATGGGATTTTTTGGGGCGATGTGGCTGGTGCCCTACCGGCTGCGCAATCGCTGGGTTGGCGCCTGTCTCCGCGGTCTATTGGGCCGGCTGCTTGGGTATCGCAAGCGGGTTATGGACAATCTGAACCTGATCTATCCCGAGATGCCCGAGGCGCGAAAATTGGAGATTGCTGATCAGGTGCTCGACAATGCGGGGCGCACTTTCACGGAAAATATGTTCCCGGCGCAGTTCCAAGCCCATGATCCTGAGATCAAGCTGCACGGCCTGGGCCTTGAGGCGGTGCTTCAGGCCCATAAGGATGGCCGCCCGATCATGTTTTACTCCGGGCATTTTGGCAATCATGAGGCCTTCCGTGCGGCACTTTTCAAACATGGGATCAGGGTCGGTGGTATGGTTCGGCGCATGGCCAATCCCTATTTTGACGTGCAATATAAGCGCATGCTGCATATAAACGGGCGCGGTGGCCCGGTCTTTGAGGCCGATAAACACGGCACTTTGGCCATGGTAAAATCCCTAAAAACCGGCACAGCGCTGGTCTTATTGCTCGACCTCGCCGTGAGCCACGGTATGGCGGTGACCTTCATGGGCAAACCAGTGTTTTGCTCGGTGACAGCGGCGAGTTTTGCGCTGAAGACAAATGCACTGTTTGTGCCTTATTTCTCAATGCGCAATCGCGATGGGGAAAGTTTTAGCGTCGAAATCGGCCGGCCGATTGAGCACAGCGATGCCGAGACCATGACACGAGAGGCCACCAAATCCCTCGAAGAGCGGGTGCATGCCGATCCGGGCAATTGGTTTTGGATCCACCGGCGCTGGAAATATCAACCGCCTTCGCAGTAAAGCCAACAGGCGCGCGGGCTCACTGGGCCGCTAATTCACCCAGTCGGCGACGACAATTTCACCATTGTCCTGATATTGTACCAAAACAGCATAACGCCCGGGTCCCAAAGCCCCGGTCTCAAACCTGGCGGGCCGAAGGCCGTCCCAGCGGCCCAAGCTATGCCATTCGGTCACAATATTGGCATAATCCAAACGCCGCCCGGCGTTCTCCCCACGGTAAATTTCGACAGTCTCCATAGGGGTCACACTCACAAGATGGACATCATAAGGACCCGAATAATAGGCGTTTTGCAACGTAATGTCATAAGACGCCCCCATCCGCCGAATGGATAAATCTGCCCCTGGTGCCCGCTGCGCATATTTTTGGATCAGGGCCGCGACCTCCGCGCGGTGACCCGAACCAGAGCTTTCAGCTCCGTTGACGATAAATTGCGGTGTGTAAATCATCCGCTCGTTCATCACCCGCGCATAGGCTTTTTGACGCTCGGTAAAGGCGGGATGGGCAAAGATATCTTCCCAGCCGATGTAGTCCCAATAGTCCACATGCCATCCCAGAGCGATGATATTCCTTTGCTGGGCCAACTCCACCAAATACTGATCCGCCGGTGGACAGGACGAGCAGCCTTGAGAGGAAAACAGCTCAACCACCACCGGCGCAGTCTGCCCATGGCTGAGATTGGGGACAATCAGCATGAGCAAGCAAAAAATCTGTGCAACAATGAGGTGCATAAGAGTCGGGTCCTGAATCGTTCCTCAGTAAGATAAAACATCGCAGAACCTCTGGCCAATCAATCAATCGTGCACAGATGTTACAAAAACTCGCTGTTGGTATACAAATGTATGCGAAGCCTCTTGATCCCCAAGTGCGACAGCTGATAAGAGGCGTCAACATCCTTTCAATCCTGGAGAATTTCATGACCGTAGTTGTTGGGCAGGACACTGCTAAAACGCGCCGCACTCTGACTGTGGGCAGCAAAAGCATCGCTTATTATTCTATTCCCGCCGCTCAGGCTGCTGGATTGGGAGACTTCTCACGCCTTCCCGCCGCCCTGAAGGTGGTCTTGGAGAATATGCTGCGATTCGAAGACGGAAAGACCGTATCTGTTGACGATATCAAAGCCTTTGCCGAATGGGGCGCAAAGGGCGGAAAAAATCCGCGCGAAATCGCCTATCGCCCGGCCCGCGTCTTGATGCAGGATTTTACCGGCGTGCCGGCCGTGGTTGATCTGGCTGCGATGCGTGACGGGATTGTGGCGCTTGGCGGAGATCCAGAAAAGATCAACCCGCTGAACCCGGTGGATCTGGTCATCGATCATTCCGTCATGATCGATGAATTTGGCACCCCCCGCGCCTTTCAAATGAATGTTGATCGGGAATATGAGCGCAACATGGAGCGCTATACGTTCCTCAAATGGGGGCAATCAGCCTTTAACAACTTCCGCGTTGTCCCGCCCGGCACAGGCATCTGCCACCAGGTCAATCTCGAATATTTATCCCAAACAGTTTGGACCGACCAAGACCAGAACGGTCAAGAGGTGGCCTATCCAGATACTTTAGTCGGAACCGACAGTCACACCACAATGGTCAATGGCGCGGCCGTTCTGGGTTGGGGTGTTGGCGGCATTGAGGCAGAAGCCGCCATGCTGGGTCAACCGATCTCGATGCTGATCCCAGAAGTTGTCGGCTTTGAGCTGACCGGGGCCATGATGGAAGGCACCACCGGTACGGATTTGGTGCTCAAAGTGGTCGAAATGCTGCGCGCACGCGGTGTTGTCGGCAAATTCGTGGAGTTCTACGGCGCAGGCCTCGACAATTTGCCGCTCGCAGATCGCGCAACCATCGCCAATATGGCCCCCGAATACGGCGCGACCTGCGGCTTTTTCCCAATCGACGACGAAACCATCCGCTATCTACATGCCACTGGCCGCGATGAAGGCCGTGTGGCCTTGGTGGAAGCCTATGCGAAAGAAAATGGCTTCTGGCGTGATCAGGATTATGCGCCGATCTACACCGACACATTGCATCTGGACATGGGCACGATCGTGCCTGCAATTTCCGGCCCCAAACGTCCCCAGGATTTTGTCGCACTGACCGAGGGCCAAAATGCCTTCCGCCGCGAAATGGAAGAGACGTTCAAACGCCCCATGGGCAAGAAAGTTCCAGTCGCTGGCGAAGACTATACGATGGAATCGGGCAAAGTTGTGATTGCTTCGATCACCTCCTGCACCAACACGTCCAATCCCTATGTGATGATTGGCGCAGGTTTGGTTGCGCGCAAGGCCGCGGCTTTGGGGCTCAACAGCAAACCTTGGGTCAAAACATCCCTCGCCCCCGGCTCGCAAGTCGTCTCCGCCTATCTTGAAGCGGCAGATCTGCAAAAAGATTTGGATGCGGTCGGATTTAACCTCGTTGGCTATGGCTGCACCACCTGCATCGGCAACTCCGGCCCGTTGCAGCCAGAGATTTCTGCAGCTATTTCTGAGGGCGATCTCGTCGCCACCGCTGTGCTGTCAGGCAACAGAAACTTTGAAGGGCGCATCTCCCCAGATGTGCGCGCCAATTATCTGGCCTCGCCCCCCCTGGTGGTGGCCTATGCTTTGGCCGGCACTTTGGACATTAACTTGGCCACGGATGTGATTGGCCAAGACCGCGACGGCAATGACGTTTATCTCAAAGACATCTGGCCCACAACGCAAGAGGTGGCCGAAATGGTGGAAGCGACCGTCACACGCGAAGCCTTCGTGTCTAAATATGCCGATGTGTTCAAGGGCGACGAGAAATGGCAGGCGGTGGATGTCACCACTCAAAAAACCTACGATTGGCCCGCCTCCTCGACCTATGTGCAAAACCCGCCTTATTTCCAAGGCATTACCATGGAAACCCATAAGATCACCAATCTTGAAGGGGCCAAGGTCATGGCGATTTTGGGCGATATGATCACCACGGATCACATCTCGCCCGCCGGCTCGTTCAAAGACACAACCCCAGCTGGTAAATATCTCACCGAACGCCAAGTCAGCCCGCGGGAGTTCAATTCCTACGGCTCACGTCGCGGCAATCACGAGGTCATGATGCGCGGCACTTTCGCCAATATCCGCATCAAGAATGAGATGCTGGACGGGATCGAAGGCGGCTATACGCTGGGTCCAGACGGCAGCCAAATGGCGATCTTTGATGCCGCAATGGCCTACCAAGCGCAAGGCACCCCATTGGTGATCTTTGGCGGTGAACAATATGGCGCCGGCTCCAGCCGGGATTGGGCGGCAAAGGGCACGGCTCTTTTGGGGGTTAAAGCCGTAATTGCGGAAAGCTTTGAGCGTATTCACCGCTCAAACCTGGTGGGCATGGGCGTTATTCCCTTTGAGTTCACAGGTGGGGACACCCGTAAGAACCTTGGGCTCAAAGGCGATGAAACCGTCTCAATCCTCGGCCTTGAGGGGGTCAAGCCCCTGCAAGAGGTGCCCGCAGAAATCACTATGGGGGACGGCTCTGTCAAATCCATCACCCTCAAGTGCCGGATCGATACGGAAGTTGAGATTGACTACATCGAAAATGGCGGTGTGCTGCACTATGTGCTGCGCAACCTGGCCAAAGCCGCATAGGGTCGGAAAAGCCTCTGAATAACCCACAACCGCCAATTCAAAACACTCTGCCCGGTGGCAACACCGGGCAGCACCTGCCTGCCCCCCGGCAGGCGCAGCCCTCATTTCATGTTGAAATGGCGTTATGCAGGGGCCTTTTGTGCGCGCAATGGCGCGATGCTGCAAGCTGCATTGATTTGCCTTAGAACGCCAACCCTGCCGCTGCCAGCGCAGGCATCACGCGCGTTTGCAAATTGCGCTCGGTCAGCGGGCCGGTCACACGCAGGATCACGGTCCCATCGGGCCCCAAAACAAAAGTCTCCGGGAGACCATAAACCCCCCAATCCAGCGCCATCCGCGCCTGAGGATCAGCCCCGGCCAGAGCATATGGGTTGCCCAGCTCCGCCAAAAAGGCCTGCGCCTTGGCGGGATCATCTTTATAATTCACCCCGTAAACCGGAATGCCGCGATTGGAAAAATCCATCAAGGTTGGATGTTCAGCCCGGCAGGGTGCGCACCAGCTGGCCCAAAAATTGACCAATTTCACCCCGCCCGTGGTCAAATCCACCTGGGCAAAGGGCACATGCCCCTCGAGGGGGTCGAGCTGGACTTTCGGCGCCTGCTGACCGGCGATGGCGCTCGGCAGGCCCTCTGGATCCTCCCGCTGCATCCCCACAAAGGCCAGCCCGGCAAAAACTGCAAAGATCACAACCGGCAGTGCCAAAAGCAGCTTACGCATCCTGAGCCGCCTCCATCGCTGCCAAAGCGCGCTTTACTGCACGGCTGCGCCAGACATAGAGCCCTGCAATCACCGCCAGCGCAAAGAGGCTCAACGCATAGGAGCTGTTGACTTCTAGGGCATATTTTCCCAGATCTGGCATCATTCCATACGCTCCCTTGCTTGCAAAACCTTCAACCGACGCGAACGCACCTCCGTGCGCGTGCCGATCAATAACAATGTTAAAAACAACAGCCCGAACCCCGCCATCGATAGGAGCAGCGGCTGAAAAAAGACATTGGAAATATTTTCCTGCTTCGCCCCATCAACCACGGTTACGGTTGTGCCCTGGTGTAGCCCTTGGTTCCAAAACAATACCGCATAGCGGCTCAACAGCGCAAAAACCGCTCCAACAATGGCCAAGACCGAGGTCAAATCCGCCGCCGTATCCTCATCCTCAATCGCCGCCCAGAGGGCGATATAGCCCACATAGAATAAAAAGAGGATTAAAAAGCTGGTCAACCGCGGATCCCAAACCCAATAGGTGCCCCACATCGGCTGCCCCCAAATGGCCCCGGTGGCCAAGGCCACCAGCGTCATCACCATGCCCACGGGAGCTGCCGCCTTCGCCGCGAGCACAGAGACATGCTGCCGGCGGATCAACCAGACCAGCGCCCCCACAAACATGAGCAGATACCCGTTGATCGCCATCAAAGCTGCTGGCACATGCAGGTAGATAATCTTCACTGTCGAGCCCTGCCGCATATCATCGGGCGTAAAAAAATACCCCCAAATCAATCCAGAACACAGAGAAACCGCCGCTGCGGCCGCAACCCAGGGCAGGAGACGACCAGACCAGCCCATAAAGACTTTCGGATTGGCCAGACGCCAAAACCTGTCCCAGAATCTCGGTGCTATTGGTCTGTTGTTCATCGATTTAACCCCATTACGCGCACGCGCCCCTCACCTTAAATTGATCCGCAAGGCGGCCCCAGATGCAAAGGGCAATATCGCCGCAGCCCCAAGAGATATGGCCGATAAAAGCACCAAAGCCACATCATAGGCCAGCCCCTGACCCGCCAATCGCACCGCCTGCGCGCCAAAAATCAGACTGGGCACGTAAAGCGGCAGCACCAAAAGCGAGAGCAACAGCCCTCCGCGTTTGACGCCAAGGGTCAGGCTCGCGCCGAACGCCCCAATCAGGCTCAAGGCCGGAGTGCCCAACACGAGCGACAGACATAGTACTTTACCGGTTTCAAACTCGAGATTCAACAACACCCCCAAGACCGGTGCGGCCAAAGACAAAGGCAAGCCGGTGGTCAACCAATGGGCCGCAGCCTTGGCGATATAGACAGCCTCGGGCGGCAAGGGCGAGGTCGCGAGGAGATCGAGCGTACCATCTTCAAAATCCAGACCAAAAATACGATCCAGTGAGAGCAGACAGGCCAAAAGCGCCCCGAGCCACAAAACGCCCGGCGCAACCTTCGCCAGCGCGGCTTGATCTGGCCCAAGCGCGAAAGGGATTAAGATCACAACAATCAAAAAGAAAATCAACGCCAGGCCGAATCCGCCCCCAGACCGCACAGACAGGCCAATATCGCGCCAAAACAATTGGATCATTCCAAAGCCTCCGCAAAGGCCGAGCTGCCAGACAGCCCGCGCGCCTTAAAACGGGTCAAATCCAGAAGCTGCGCTGAGGCGATCTCTAGGTCAATATGGGTGGTGATCACAGCGGCACCGCCGCTCTGCACATGGCGCGCAAGTGCCGCGCGAAACAATGCCACATTATCCGCATCCAAAGACACCGTTGGTTCATCCATTACCCACAGCGCGCAGCCGCTGACCTGCATACGCGCCAGCCCGAGGCGGCGCTTCTGTCCAGCTGAGAGATTGGCAGCGGGCCGGTCGGCCAATGCGTGTAGATCATAGGCATCCAGCGCCACATCCGGGCTTGGCCCGCGATAGATGGAGGCCCAAAACGCAAGATTTTCCAGCACGGTCATTTGACCCTTAAGACCGTCTGCATGGCCCGAATAGGCCACTGTCTCTGGTGCGATGATCTGCCCCTCAACGGGGTTTTGCAGCCCGGCGATGCACCGCAATAGGCTGGTTTTGCCAAGCCCATTGGCGCCGCGCAGCACCAGAATTTGTCCAGCGCTGAGCGAAAAATCAACCCCGCAGAGCAATGTCATCCCCCCCCGCGCCACGCTTAGGTTTGAGACCTTTAGCATCGGCTAGACCGGAATCAGGGCCAAGCCAATGCGGCGGCCCTCAGACAATAAAATATTATAGGTGCGGCAGGCAGTGGGGGAATTCATGATCTCCACCCCTATTCCCGCCCCCTCAAGCGCGGCCCGAAACTCCGCTGGGATATGGGCAATCTGCGCACCGGTTCCCACGAATACCACATCCAAATCCTGAGCCGCATCGACAAAGGGGGCTGGATCCTCGAACCCGGCCCAGAACCCGCAAGACCTTGGCAGAACGGCCAATTTCCCCTCGAAGACCTCCCCGGCCACCCGAAAGAAATTCGGGCCATAGCCGTCCACGGGGCGGCCGGTCTCAAAGGTGATCTCAGAGAGCTGCATTACGCATCAATATTGGCAAATTGATTGCCATCCGTGTTGTTCGGCTTGGACCAATCGCGTGTCACCCCCAAGCGCAGCAGCGTCGAGCTGGCGACAAAGACCGAAGAATATGTCCCAACCACCACGCCCCAAATCATCGCAAAGACGAACCCGCGGATCACATCTCCGCCCAGAACGAAAAGGGATATCAGCGCCAAAAGCGTGGTTGCGGATGTCATCACAGTCCGGCTGAGGGTCTCATTGATCGACAGGTTGAGCACGTCGCTGAGCTCTTTTTGCTTATAGCGACGCAGGTTTTCTCGCACGCGGTCAAACACGACCACTGTATCATTCAACGAATAGCCGACTATGGTCAGCAAGGCCGCGATAATCGCCAGGTCAAATTTGATTTGCAGGGCTGAAAATATTCCGATGGTCAAGATCACATCATGCACCAAAGCGCCCACGGCGCCGAGCGCAAATTGCCATTCAAAGCGCAGCCAAATGTAAATCAACACAACGGCAATGGCGATAACCACCGCCAAGACCGCAGATTTGATCAACTCGCCTGAGACCTTCGGCCCCACCGACTCCACGGACGGAAAGCGAATATCGGGTGCAATCATGCGCAGGATGGTTTCCAGTTGCTCCACCACCTCTGAGGCCACCGCCTCCTGCCCGTCTTGGGCTTGGATGCGGATTTGCACCACATGCTGATCGTCACGGAAGCTGGGGTCAAACACTTCGGCAATCGACACATCCCCTAGTGCCAGTGGCTCGATGGCTTGGCGGTATACGGCAACATCAATCGGTGTGCTGCTCTCCGCACGGATGGTCGTGCCACCTTTAAAATCAATGCCAAAATTCAGCCCCTGGGTCACCGTTGAGGCAATGGACAGCACCACGAGCACGGCTGAAAGACCCAGCCAGAATTTCCATTTCTCGAAGAAATCGAAGGCTGTTTGCTCTTTTACCAATCGTAACCGCATCCCCTAAACCTCCAATATTTTTGGCTTGCGCCGTTCAAACCATATCACAACCATGGCGCGTGTCACAAAGATCGCTGTGAAAACGGAGGTGATGAGCCCCAGACCCAGCGTCACCGCAAAACCTTTGACCGGGCCGGCGCCCATAATGAACAGAATGGCGGCGGTCAAAAATGTGGTGATATTGGCATCAACAATCGCTGAGAGCGCCTTTTCATAGCCCAACTCAATGGCCCGCGCTGGACCCTTGGCGGTTTTCAATTCCTCGCGAATACGTTCAAACACCAGCACATTTGCATCCACCGCCATCCCGATGGTCAGAACAATCCCCGCAATCCCCGGAAGGGTCAGCGTGGCGCCAATCATGGACAACAGACCAAACATCAGCCCAACGTTGATCAACAAGGCAATATTGGCGAAGATCCCGAAGGTGCCGTAGGAGAGGAACATAAAGATCAATACAGCGGCAAAGCCTACGAGACAGGCGATCTTTCCAGCATCAATACTGTCTTGCCCCAATTCCGGCCCGACTGTGCGCTCTTCGAGAAACTCCAAGCTCGCAGGCAAGGAACCGGCGCGCAGCAAAGTGGCCAGGCGCGTGCTTTCCGCCACATCAAAATTGCCCGTAATGATCCCAGAGCCGCCCGGGATCGGCTGCTCAATCACCGGAGCTGAGATCACCTCATCATCCAGCACAATCGCAAATGGATCGCCCACATGGTCGGTTGTATATTGTCCAAATTTTCGCGCGCCTGAGGTGTTGAAGCGGAAATTCACGGCCGGACGACCGTTTGGATCAAAGGACGGCTGCGCATCGGTCAGCTCTTCGCCCGTAACCACAGGGGTTCGTTCGAGAATGTAATATAACTCTGGATTGTCGGCCGCGGGCAAGATTTCATTACCCACACCCGCAGCCCCATTGGGATTGCTGGACATGCCCACGACGGTTTGAAAGGTCAAAAGCGCAGGAACCCCAATCAGATCCTTGAGCTCTTGCGCCGAGCCAAGGCCAGGCACTTGGATCAAAATCCGGTCGTTGCCTTGGCGTTGGATGGTCGGCTCGCGCGTACCAGCCTCATCCACCCGGCGGCGAATAATCTCTAAAGATTGTTCCATCGTCCGATTGTCAGTGGCCAGTTTCTCGGCCTCTGATAGGGTGACGACGAGAGTATTCCCAACCGCGGTCACGACAATATCATCTGTCATCCCACCGGTCAGCGAGGCCACGGGGCGTGCGAGGGCTTGCACCAGGTCAATGGCGCGATCCATTTGCTCAGGGTTGCCAATGCGCACCACCAACTCGCCGGGGCCGCCCTCTTGCTGGCGGATCGCACCGATTGTCGCACGCTCGTCGCGCAGGGCATTGCGCAATTCTGGCCAGAAGCCTTCCAAACGCGTGGTGTAGACTTCCTCGAGTTTCACCTCGCCAAGCAAATGCGCGCCACCGCGCAAATCAAGTCCGAGGTTGACCAAACCGGAGGGAAGGAAGGCGGGCCAGCCTGTGGCCTCCTGCCCCGCCTCTTTAGCGTCATTGTAGGATTCAACTTGGCCGTAGAAGCCATTGGGCAGGGCAAAAAGCAGCCCAAGCGCGCAGGTCGCCCAAATCACGACCCGCTTCCAACCTTCGATATGCAACATCTCTTTGCTCCCGGCCTCAGGCCTGTCTTATCACGATGAGGGGTTTAGCTGGCAGGCTTGGACTTGCTGCGCACATCGGCGATTGTGGCTTGCACAACATTCACCCGAATGTCTTTGGCCAATTCAACTTCGATTTCATTGCTGTCCGCTTTGACTTTGGTCACTTTGCCGATCAAGCCACCTGCGGTCACGACCTCATCACCTTTGGCCAGGCGGTTGACCATATTTTGATGTTCTTTCATCTTCTTCTGCTGTGGGCGGAAAACCAACAAATAGAAAATACCGATGATGAGCATCGGAAACATGAATGTGCTTAAAGTGTCCATTATGACCCCATATATTTTGTCACACGGCGCCGCGCCGCAAGTTCTGGCAGAACCTATGGTTTAGGGGCTCACTTTGCAAGGGACTGCGGGACGCCTGCTCGGAAGTTTGCCGTTTTTTTGCCAGAGCGGGTTCAACAGGCGTCACAGTGCCAATCCATCCAGAGAAGGCCTGTGAAAATTGCCCCGTGACCCTTCGGCAAGGTTTCGGCATAAACGGGCCAGTGATTCTTAATAGAGGAGATAAGAGATGCATGACATCCGTGCGATCCGCGAAAACCCCGCTGCCTTTGACGCCGCCCTTGCGCGCCGCGGCAAAGCGCCGGTCTCGTCTCAGATCTTAGCTCTGGATTCAGAACGCCGGGCCTGTATCCAAGAGGCAGAGGCCGCCCAAGCTGAAATCAACAGCGCCAGCAAAGAGGTTGGCGCCGCCAAGGCCAAAGGCGACGAGGCCGAATTTGAGCGCCTGCGCGGTCTGGTCAGCGAGAAAAAGGCACAGGTGGCCAATCTCACCGAACAAGCCAAAGTCAAAGATGAGGCCCTGACAGATATGTTGATGGGCATTGACAACCTGCCCTATGACGACACCCCCGATGGGGCCGACGAGGCCGATAACGTGGAAATTCGCCGCTGGGGCACGCCGGCAACCTTTGACTTTGCGCCCAAAGAACACTTTGAGCTGCCTGCCACGCAAGCCGGTTTAGACTCTGAAACCGCAGGGAAAATTTCAGGAAGCCGCTTTGTGATCCTCTCGGGCGCCATCGCCCGCATGCACCGAGCCTTGGCGCAATTCATGCTCGACACCCATGTCAATGAAAATGGTTTGACCGAAACAAACACACCCGTTTTGGTGCGCGACGAGGCCATGCGCGGCACGGGGCAATTGCCGAAATTTGCCGATGATAGCTATCAAACCACCAATGGCTGGTGGCTGATTCCAACCTCTGAGGTGACCCTGACCAATATCGTCTCGGGCCTCACCCTGGAGGAGACCCAGCTGCCACGCCGCTACACCGCCCACTCCCTGTGTTTCCGTTCGGAAGCCGGCAGCGCCGGGCGCGACACCGCCGGAATGCTGCGCCAGCATCAGTTTGAAAAAGTGGAGATGGTCTCGGTCACCCATCCCGATCACTCCCGCGCCGAACTTGACCGCATGACCAAATGTGCCGAAGGAATTTTGGAGCGCTTGGAGTTGCCCTATCGCACTGTGGCGCTTTGCGTCGGGGATATGGGATTTGGCGCCCGCCGCACCCATGACATCGAAGTCTGGTTGCCCGGGCAGAATGCTTATCGCGAAATCAGCTCTTGCTCGGTTTGCGGAGATTTCCAGGCCCGCCGTATGAATGCGCGCTTTCGCCCGGCCGGCGGCGGAAAGCCAGAGTTTGTTCATACATTGAACGGCTCGGGCCTTGCGGTGGGGCGGTGCTTGATTGCCGTGCTCGAAAATGGCCAGCAAGCCGATGGCTCGGTCGAGATCCCAACAGTATTGCGCCCCTATATGGGCCATGCCACTCGGATCGCCGCAGACGGAAGCCTCGCTTAAAGCGCATCTCCCGCCCAAAAAGCCGCCAAATCACACAAAAAGCTCTAATTATAGGGCTTTTTGTCCAAATGCTTGCGCAGGCGTGATGGGGTGGATTTCTTTTTGTTCTTATAGGGGTTCTGATCCCCCTGCCCGCGCATCCACATCCGGATTGGCGTGCCAGGCATGTCGAAATCTTCACGCAGCCCATTCACGAGATAGCGCGAATAGCTTTCTGTGATTTTATCGGGATAAGAACACATCACCACAAAGCCCGGTGGCCGTGTCTTGGCTTGGGTCATATAGCGCAGCTTGATCCGGCGCCCGCCAGGTGCCGGGGGGGGATGTGCCTCAACCATGCCGGCCAGCCAGCGGTTGAGATGGCTTGTTGGGATGCGGCGATTCCACACCTCATGGGCGCGCATCACCGCCTGTTGCAGCCGATCAAGCCCTTTGCCGGTCTTGGCAGAGACAGTCACCAAAGGCGCGCCCCGCAATTGCGGCAACAACCGCTCAAAAGACTCGCGCAATGTCCGAAGTTTGGCCTGTTTCTCAGGTTCAAGATCCCATTTATTGACAGCCAAAACCACCGCGCGGCCCTCACGTTCTGCAAGGTCCGAAATCCGCAGATCTTGCTGCTCAAAAGGGATGTCCGCATCGAGCAAAACCACCACAACCTCGGCAAATTTCACTGCGCGCAGCCCGTCGCTGACTGATAGTTTTTCAAGCTTGGCCTGCACCTTGGCTTTCTTGCGCATTCCCGCGGTATCAAAAATCCGCGTCGGCACGCCGCCCCAATCCAAGGTCAAGGAAATCGCATCCCGCGTAATCCCCGCCTCAGGTCCGGTCAGCAGGCGGTCTTCACCCAATATCTTGTTGATCAGAGTGGATTTTCCCGCATTCGGCCGGCCGATAACGGCAACTTGCAGCGGTTTTTGCACAGTTGGCAGGCGATAGGCCTCCTGCTCGTCGCCCTCTGGCAGATCAATGTCAACCTCTGGAGCCTCTTCCTTGGCCTTCTCCTCGGCCGCATCAATCAGCGGCGCCAGCAACATTGCCAGCTCACTCATGCCTTCGCCATGTTCCGCAGACAAACGTAAAGGCTCACCCAGCCCCAAAGAATAGGCCTCAATGACTCCACCATCGGCCGCGCGGCCTTCGCCTTTATTGGCCGCGAGAAATACATGAGCATTTTTCTTGCGCAGAATATCCGCAAAAACCTCATCCGTGGCCGTCACACCGGCACGGGCGTCGATCATAAACAGGCATGCGTCGGCCATGCCAACCGCCCGCTCTGTCAAACGACGCATGCGCCCTTGTAGGCTTTCATCTGTGGCCTCTTCCAGTCCAGCCGTATCAATAACGGTGAATTTCAAATGCCCCAAACGCGCTTCGCCTTCGCGCAGGTCGCGAGTCACCCCCGGTTGATCATCCACCAAAGCGAGCTTTCGCCCCACCAAGCGGTTGAACAATGTGGATTTTCCAACATTTGGACGGCCAACAATAGCCAGAGTAAAGGACATAGGGGCCCACTTTCGGTTGATTAGAGGCGATCGTTACACCAAGTTTTGTTCAACGGAAAGCCAGTAGATCGCCTTTGGTGTTCAAAACATAGAGCGTGCCATTCACGACAATCGGCGCGCTGGCCGCACCACCGGGCAATTCGACCGTCGAGATCAACGTCCCATCTGCCGGGTTGAACTGCCGGATCAGCCCATCTGACGAGGCCAAGATCAACCGCCCACCGGCCAAGATCGGGCCGTAATGGGCATGGATTTTCGCACGCGATTTGACGCTTTTTCGAGTGAACTTCGGCAGAAGCGTCGACCAGATCAACCCCCCATCCTCTTTAGAGAGGCGGATCAAATTGCTGTCATCGCTGACTGCGAAAACGGCGTTGCCAGCGATCAGCAAATGGCCTTGACTGCCCTGTTTCGCGGTCCAAATACGCAGACCCGTGTTCAGATCCACCGCCGCCATACGGCCGACCGAGCTGGCCAGATAGACGGAGGCCCCCTCAATCACCGGTTGCCCGGTCAGATCACGGACCTGAGTTGAGGCCAAGCCCAAGCGCGCTCCGGAAAGACCCGAGCTCCACGACCGCAGGCCGCCCTTGCGGAAGGAGGCCAATACATCGCCCGAGCCGAAGGGAAAGACAGCATATTTGTCCGAAACCGCGGGTCCAGGCCCGCCGGTGTGACTGGCCGCAACCGTTGGACCGGCGACTTGCCACTTGATCCGACCATTAGAAGTCTCAATGGCCCAGGCCCCGCCATCTCGGGCCGCGATATAGAGTAGATCTTCATAGACGGTCGGCGAGGCGCCACCATAGCTTGCCAGATCTTGCGTCCAAAGATGCGCACCTGTAGCGGTGTCCAGGGCCACAACCGTGCCAAACCCTGTGGTGACAAACAGCTGCTTTTCGCGCAGCGCCAAACCGCCACCGGAGGCGTCTTTTAAGGCGTCAGACGATTTTCCAAGCTCCCTCTGCCACAGAATGGTGCCCGTCTCATCAAGCGCTGTGACCATAGATTGGCTGTCAACCGTGTAGAGTTGCCCGTCCTGCGCCACGGGAGCGGCGGAAATTTGATGGCTCTTGCCGTCGCCCACTCCAATCCGACGCGACCAGCGCAATGTCAGCTCCGCGGGGAGCTCTGCATGTGCGGCGATATGCTGTGCGTTGCCACCTTGATGGGTCCAGGCCGGCATAGGCTGTGGCTTCGGCAATCGCAAATCAGGCACATTTTCCGCCAAAAAGCGCGCGTCGGTTTCCACAAAAACCGTTCCATCAAGAAGTTGACGCTCCCCCTGCAAACGCGGATCGCTATTGGAACATCCGACGCCCAAGCCCAAAATTCCGATGTAGAGGATGGCTTTTAATCCCATGCGTGCCTCCTGCTCCGTTTTGCCAAAGTCTGCTTTGTTATTATTTTTAGTGAAACATTAACAGAAAAAGTTTAATTTGCCAACTCTGGGATTGCACCCAATGCCTCGATTAATTCTCCCATGCGCTGGATCTGCTCCGAACTGGCCTCGGCGTCTTGAACATGGGCCTGCAACAGCGCGAGCGCGGCCGCTGTATCGCCGCGCTGAAGCTCGACAGCCACCAAAAGCTCTGTTGCCACATTGCGATACACCCCACCGGGCTCCGACAACTCCGCGAGGATCGCGGCGGCCTCGTCAAGCGTGAGCAGACCCTCGGTGCTGGCCATTTTCAACCTTGCGAGGTCACGGATATACTGAGGCTGCCTGCCGTCATCGGCAACCGATCTTAGAAGATCCACCGCCTGCTCGGTCTCAACACCAGCAGCCAGAAATTTGGCCACAAGTGCGTCTTCGTCCTCACGGGCAAGTGCACTGAAAGCCGCCGCGCGTTCGGCCTCATCTTCCAGCTCCAAAGCATCCAGCAAAGCATCGCCGCGCGCCTGTGCCACCTGTGCCACCTGCGCTTTGGACCACTCATTATAGGCCGTGCCGCCCACAAGAGCGACTATGACAACCGCAGGAATCCAGCCGTAGCGGCGAAAATAGCCAAAGAGGCGATCCCGGCGCACTTCCTCTGTGACTTCATCAATAAAACTGTCGGTATTGGACATCTGCCAGCCTCTATCTATTTTCCAAGATGTATAGGCAAAACCATCCATATCCCACAAGCCCTTTGAAGGCTAAGAAATGCTAAACATGGGAATATTCGTCGAAAATTTGGCCCGTGTCGCTCATTTTCGCCGCTTATTTCGCTTCGTCTCTCTTGTGCCTCAGTAAAATTGGAATAGATAGCCTCATTAGAGGGATCCACTTTTGGACGTCCGGCACGAGAGGCACGCATGCGCATTTTTCCAATTCTGACAGCCATTCTGGTGGCCGCTGTCATCTATTTGTTCGTTTTTCAAAGAGATGTCCTGTTAAGCTTTGGCACAGAGAAAAGCGAGATGCCCGAAGTGGCCACTCAGTCCGAGCCTGAGGCGGCACCCGCTCCAAACAACGCCGCGATTGTTTCCGTCGCGGTCTTGCCCTCAAGGGCGCAGAATGTGGACAGCGCCGTAACCGTACGCGGCGAAACCCGCGCGACCCGCCAGGTGGATTTGCGGGCCGAAACAAGTGGCCGCATCATCTCCCAACCCCTGCGCAAAGGGGCCACAGTGCGGGCCGATCAACCCATGTGTGAAATTGACCCCGGCACGCGCGGCGTGTCTTTGGCAGAAGCCCAAGCCCGCTTGGCCGAATCGCGCGCGCGGGTTCCTGAAGCGGAGGCCCGCGTGATCGAGGCGGAGGCTCGTTTGCAGGAGGCCTTAATCAATGATCGGGCCGCTGAGAAGCTGTCACAGGGGGGCTTTGCCTCTGAAGCCCGCGTCGCCAGTGCCACAGCGGCCACGCAAACCGCCCGGGCGGGCGTGGCGGCCGCGCAATCGGGCTTGCAGTCGACGCTGGCGGGCATCCAATCGGCCGAAGCAGCCGTGGCCTTGGCGCAGAAAGAAATTTCCCGCCTGATCATACATGCCTCTTTCGATGGCATCTTGGAATCCGATACCGCCGAACTGGGCAGTCTTTTGCAGCCTGGCGGTCTTTGCGCCACGGTTTTGCAGCTCGATCCCATCAAACTTGTGGGCTTCGTCCCGGAGATGGCGGTGCAACATGTCAAAATCGGCGCCGCTGCCGAGGCGCGATTGGTGGATGGTCGCAAGATCTTTGGCGAAGTGAGCTTCATTTCACGCTCCGCCGATAAGATCACCCGCACCTTTCAAATCGAGGTCACCGTGCCCAACGAAGACCTCAGCATCAGCGCCGGGCAAACGGCTGATATCACAATTTCAGCCCAAGGCACTCTGGCGCATCTTTTGCCGGGATCCGCTTTGACCCTCAATGACAATGGCACTTTGGGGCTGCGGATCTTGGGGTCCGAAAATACTGTGCGCTTTGTCCCAGTCACCTTAATCCGCGATACGGCACAAGGGGTTTGGGTGGCCGGGCTGCCGCGTGAGGCAGATGTGATTGTTGTCGGGCAAGAGTTTGTCACCGATGGGGTGATCGTTGATCCGACCTATACGGAGGCCGCACAATGACCGGTCTGGTCGATTGGGCCATCGCCCGCGCGCGCATGGTTCTGGCCTTCATTATCCTGTCCTTGGCCGTGGGCACCCTGGCCTATGCGGTTCTGCCCAAGGAAGGCGAGCCGGATATTGAAATCCCCGCCCTGATCATTTCCATGCCCTTCCAAGGCATTTCCGCCGAGGACAGTGAGAAACTTCTCATCAAGCCCATGGAAACGGAACTGTCGGATTTGGACGGGCTCAAAAAACTGACCGCCACGGCCGTGGATGGCTATGCCAATGTGGTTTTGGAGTTCGAATTTGGGTGGGATAAGACCAAAATCATTGCCGATGTGCGCGACCGCATGGGCAATGCGCAAACAAAATTTCCCAAAGGCGGCGACACCTATTCCATCAGTGAGTTTAACTTCTCGGAATTCCCTATCATCATCATTTCCCTGTCTGGATCCGTGCCCGAGCGTACCCTTTTGAAGGTCGCGCAGGATCTTCAGGATCGGATTGAAGGTCTTGAACCGGTTTTGAGCGCAGGCTTGACCGGGCACCGCGAAGAGATGTTGGAAGTTCTGATCGACCCGTTGAAGCTTGAGTCTTATAATGTGACGGCCGGCGAGTTGATTGGCGTGGTGGTCAACAACAACCAATTGATCCCCGCCGGCTCCGTTGACACAGAAAATTCCAACTTTTCGGTCAAGATCCCCTCCTCCTTTGATGCGCCGGTCGATGTTTACAATCTGCCGGTCAAAATCAATGGCGACCGGGTGGTGACCCTCGGCGATATCGCCGATATCCGACTGACCTTCGCAGATCGCACGGGTACTGCCCGCTTTAATGGCGAAACCACCGTCGCCATTCAGGTTGTGAAACGCAAAGGGTTCAACCTGATCGACACGGCCAATTTGGTGCGCGCGGAAGTGGCCAAACAAACCGCGCTTTGGCCCGTCGAGTTGCAAGATGCCATTAAAGTCAGCACCTCCAACGACCAATCACGCAATGTGGACAGTATGGTCAAACAGTTGGAAGGCTCAGTCCTCACCGCGATCGCTTTGGTGATGATTGTGGTTCTGGCCGCTCTGGGCTCGCGCCCCGCCTTTTTGGTCGGTTTTGCCATTCCCACCTCCTTTCTGCTCTGCTTTGCATTTCTCGCTGCGATGGGCATTTCAATCTCAAATATCGTCATGTTCGGGTTGATTTTGGCCGTGGGGATGTTGGTCGATGGGGCCATTGTGGTTGTCGAATACGCCGATAAACGCATCTCTGAGGGCGCGGGGCCGATGCAGGCCTATGGCGATGCGGCCAAACGTATGTTTTGGCCCATTGTCTCCTCCACCGCCACAACCCTTTGCGCCTTCCTGCCCATGCTCTTTTGGCCGGGCGTGCCAGGGCAGTTCATGGGAATGTTGCCCGTCACATTGATTTTCGTACTGTCTGCCTCGCTGGTCGTTGCGCTGATCTACCTGCCAGTTTTGGGCGGCGTTTCAGGCTCTTTGAGCCAGACATTCAGCGCGGCATCTGACAATCTGCGCCGCCTGCCTTTCCTGGTCCGCGCTGTTTTGGTGCCCATCGCCCTCTACGGGCTGTTTGTCGGCGCAATGCAGCTGCTCAACCCCGGCTATCTGTTTGGTGTCCAAGCGCCCGAAGGCATTGGCGGAACCGGTTTGGGCATCGTATTGTTCTTGGTGGCGGCCGTTGTGGCTTCCATTGTGATGGGCTCTGTTGAATTTCGCGCAAACAAGGCGCGGATAAAAGGCGGGCATCAGCGCACTGCTTTTGGCTATTTTGTAAAATTCATCACCGGCAACCCGGTGATGCCTGTCGTCTCTTTGATTGCGGTGGTTTTCTTTGTCTACACCACCTTCCAATATTTCGGCGAAAATAACAAAGGCGTTGAGTTTTTTGTAGCGACAGAACCAGAGCAAGCCATTGTTTATATTCAGGCACGCGGCAACCTATCCCTTCAGGAAAAAGATGCTCTGCTGAAACAGGCGGAAGAGATCATCATCAATACCCCCGGCGCTCAAAGCACTTTCGCCTTTGCCGGTGAAGGTGGGTTGAACGCCAATACAGGCGGGGCAGGCGCACCGCTTGACACCATCGGGCAAGCGCAGATCGAATTGATCCCCTGGGAAGATCGCCCCGCAAAGCAAACAAACAGCAAAATTTTCGGCTTCATCCCCTGGACCTCCTCCGAAATCGAAGAGGGATATGGTGGAAATGTGGTACTGAACAAGTTGCAAGAGCAACTCGATGGAATAGCCGGCGTGCGCAGTCAGATCATCAACCTGGCCATGGGTCCAGCGTCAGCCAAACCGGTGCATCTGCGGCTCAAAGGTGATGATTGGGACGCGCTATTGCAAGCCACAGCCCTGGCGCGGACAAGGTTTGAGCAGACCGAAGGATTGATCGCGGTTGAAGATACCCTGCCCCTGCCAGGCATCGACTGGCAAATTGATGTGGATGTGCAGGAGGCCGGGCGCTATGGGGCGGATGTGGCGACGGTTGGCGCCATGGTGCAATTGGTCACGCGCGGCATTTTGCTCGACACCATGCGCGTGGACAGCTCCGATGAGGAAATCGACATCCGCGTGCGCCTGCCAGAAGCTGACAGGGTTCTGTCCACGCTCGATACTCTGAAAGTACGGACTCCCAATGGATTGATCCCACTGTCCAACTTTATTTCCCGCAAACCTGTTGCCAAATTGGGGCAGATCACCCGCGTCGACCAACAGCGCTATTTCGATGTGAAGGCCGGCCTGCGCAGCGATGCCATGAAAACGGTGACAAATGAATACGGCGTGACCCGCGAGGTCAAAATGACCCCGGCAGAGCGGATCGAAGAGATCACCACATGGCTGAACAGCGCACCACTGCCGCCTGGCATTGAATGGGAATGGACCGGCGATCAGGAAGATGAGGCCGAAAGTGGCGCCTTTTTGCAAAACGCCTTTTTGGGCGCTTTGGGGCTGATGTTTATCATCCTATTGGCCCAATTCAATTCCATCTATAACTCTGTTTTGGTTCTATTGGCCGTGGTCTTATCTACCACGGGGGTGCTCATCGGCATGCTTGTCATGGATCAAGCCTTTTCCATCATCATGACCGGCACTGGGATCGTCGCCTTGGCGGGGATTGTGGTGAACAACAATATTGTTTTGATTGACACCTATCAAGAATATAGCGCCTATATGCCGAGACTGGAGGCCATCACCCGTACCGCTGAGGCGCGTATTCGCCCTGTTTTGCTCACCACCATCACCACTATGGCGGGTCTCACACCTATGATGTTTGGCCTTAGTCTCGATTTTATCGGCGGCGGCTACACCATTGATGCGCCGACGGCTCTGTGGTGGAAGCAACTGGCCACGGCTGTTGTCTTTGGTCTTGGAATTGCAACCCTGCTGACATTGGTCTTCACCCCCGCAATGCTGGCGCTGAGGATATGGATGGTCTCAGGGGCCTATGGGGCGGCAATGGCGCTCAGAGCGGGCGGATGGACGGCCGAGGGCCGGCGCATTCGCGAAGATTTCCAACTGGAACGCTCCGCCAAAAAGCTCCGCGGACGTGAGATTTCTTGGGAAGACGCAGATCTCATCGACAGCAACGCGCCGCGATAAATCGCGATCAGGAGCCTTCCTCAGACAGTTGCAATTGCCACAGATGGGCATAGCGCCCCTCTTGTGCCAAAAGCGCCTCATGGCTGCCGGATTCCACGATTTGCCCCTGCTCGAGCACAACTATGCAATCCGCATGGACGACAGTGGACAGGCGATGGGCGATGATCATCACCGTCCGCCCTTGCCCCATTTGGATCAAACTTTCCTGGATTTCATGTTCGGTTTGCGTGTCCAGCGCTGAAGTCGCCTCATCCAAAAGCAAAATCGGCGGATTTTTTAACAGGCTGCGGGCAATGCCCACCCGTTGCTTTTCGCCGCCAGAGAGCTTGAGCCCGCGTTCGCCCACCATCGTGTCGTAGCCTTTGGGCAGGCTTTGTACGAATTCATGAATTTGCGCAGCCTTTGCCGCCTGTTCAACCTGATCGGAGGTTGCCGCATCGCGGCCATAGGCTATGTTATAATATATCGTATCATTGAACAGGACCGTGTCCTGCGGCACAACGCCAATCGCATCGTGAAGGCTGCTTTGAGAGACATCGCGGATATCTTGCCCGTCTATCAAGACCGCGCCAGAACTTGCGTCATAAAAGCGGAACAATAGGCGGCCGATGGTCGATTTTCCCGCGCCCGACGTTCCCACGATGGCCAGCGTTTGCCCAGGCTCAACTGTAAGGTTGACACCCTTGAGAATAGCCCGTTCGGGATCATAGGAAAAATGCACATCACGAAACTCAATCCGTCCTCCCGCCACCCGCAAAGGCGGGGCGCTTGGCTTATCCTGCACCTCTGGCGGCTGCTCCAACAGGCTGAACATTTCAGACATATCCACCAGGGCTTGACGGATTTCGCGGTAAACAAACCCCAAGAAATTCAGCGGCATCATCACCTGCATGATATAGGCATTTACTGCCACAAAGCCGCCAACACTGACCCTGCCATCCGCCACCCCTTGCACGGACATCAGCATCACAACCACCATGGCGGTGTTTATGATCAGCGCTTGCCCGATGTTGATCACCCCAAGCGAATAAGAGGTCTTCAACGCCGCTGTTTCATAGCCCTGCATCGCTGCATCATAACGCGCCGCCTCGCGCGCCTCCGCGCCAAAATATTTCACCGTTTCAAAATTCAACAGAGAATCAATCGCCTTTTGATTGGCGTCATTGTCTTGATCATTCATCTGTTTGCGAATTTTGACCCGCCATTCCGTCACAACTGCGGTGAACCACACATATGTGACAATCGCCACTGCTATGACAATCAAATAGCGCAAATCGAAAAAAGCCGCCAAGGCGCCTGATATCAGCACCAATTGCAAAACTAAAGGACCGATTGAAAACAACAAGAAACGCAGCAAAAACGCAACGCCCTTGACCCCGCGCTCCATGACCCGGCTCAGCCCCCCAGTCTTACGAGTGAGGTGATAGCGCAGAGACATGTTATGAATATGCTGAAAGGTCTCAAGCCCGACCCGCCGCAAAGCGCGCTGGCCCACTTTGGCAAAGACAACGTCCCGCAATTGTTGAAAGCCACTGTCCAGTACCCGTGAGAGCCCGTAAGCGATGGTCAGACCGCCGGCACCGAGCAAAAACACAGAATGCCCCGCATCCTCCCCCGAAAGGCGATCTACCGCAGCTCCCAGAATCATAGGAGTGGCCACAGCCACCAGCTTGGCCAGAATCAAACTGGCCACGGCAATCACAACCCGCCATTTGACCCAGGCCTGCCCCTTGGGCCAGAGATAGGGCAAGACGCGCCGCACAACGCCAATCTCTACTCGGCGCCCTTGGGCTTCCTCTGAGGTGCCAAGACTTTTCACGAGATTACAATTCCTTACCCTTGAATATTAGTGCCGCCCTAGCTCTCAGTCTGGAATTTCAAACACCTGGCCGGGATAGATCAAATCCGGGTCGCGGATACGCTCTTTGTTGGCCTCAAAGACTTTGAAATATTCAATACCGGCACCGTAGCTTTCCTTGGCAATAGCCCAGAGCGTGGATCCCGGTTGCACGGTACGGACACGGAACGTCCGGGATGGCGTGCGCAAGGCCGCTGCGGTTTCCGCCGGCAGCCCTTCGGTCGCCACCGATCCGGCCTCCGAGCTTTGCTCATCTTGAGCGCCCAGCCCCGCAACTTCCGGCTGCACTGTAACGGCGCCTTGGGTCACAGCCTGCGCGTTATTTTTTTCAGGTGCAGTGTCCTCTTTGGGCGCCCCGGCGGGCGACGCATCCGAAGCCGAATCTGCATCCGCATCCACCGTTTCGCTGGCGGCGGCCTGGTCAGATGGCGCGGCCGGGCTCACCTCTTCTGACTCCTTGTCCGCCGCCATCAAATTGGCCAATTCTTCAGCAGCCTCGCGTTTGAACGGTGTTTCAGCGCGCGACACCACATCCCCTGCTGCGTTCAACTCATCAACCCGCAGGGTGTAAATTCCTGGCTCAATATCGCTCAACTCCAAGGACCAATATCCATCCGCAGCAATTTTACTTGTGGCAATGGATTGATTATCCAAGTAAATCCGAACAAAATTGCCAGATTGACCACGCCCACCCAAAATCACAGCTCCATTCGAGCTATAAGAAATTGTGTCAATTGTGACCGCAGGTTTGGCGGCACTGGGTGCCCCGTCCTGCAAAACCCGCACGCCATCTTCGTCGGCAAGAATGACCGTTGCGGGGGCTGGATCCGCTTTGGTTTCGGTTGATGCAACCTCTGTGGCCGCAGCCTCGTTTTCAGTTGCAAGCCCCTCTGACGCTGTCACCTCTTCAGCAACGGGGGGTTCGGCTTCAGCAACCGGGGGTTCGGTTTCAGCAACTGTGGATTCGGGGCTCTGTGTGGCAGCGGCGACCACTGTGGCAGGCGCGACAAAGACGGTTTGAACGGAGACAACGGGGCCGGAGCCATCCTCTGCATAGAGATGTAGCTTCAGGCTCTGCTGATCAGCGGTCGGCGGAAGGAAGGCGAACATGACAAACTGACCGTTGCCGCTCAAATCTGCGCGCGCCTCAGGCTGTTCAACCCCGTCCACGCTCAAAATCACATAGCCGCGCCCCGCCGCTTGACCCGCAATGAGCGCAGATCCGTCATCCTCAATGCGTACAACATCAAACTTTGGCGCGGCCAACGCATTGCTCATGGGTTCGGTGGGCGTATCAGCACTGGCTGCCTCCGATTGACCGTCGCGCGCCGTCTGATCCGGCGCCGCCTCGGAGGTGGCAGGGTCGGACGCGGCGGCGGCCTTCTCCTCGCCCGGGGTGTCAGCTTCGGCCTCACCATCTGCCGCAGCTTCGGCCTCAGTCTCAGCGCCCGCTTCGCTCACGCCAGGTGCAGGCGCCGCAGCCTCCTCAACAGAGGGGCTGCCGCGCATGGGATCGACAGCAGCGCGAATTTGCGGATAAAACCACCAGAGCAAAAACAAACCCAACACCCCAGCCACAATTGCCGCAGTGTTGCGTGATTTTACGGCCTCTTTTTTCTTATCAATCAAACTCATTTACCTGCATTCCCCCAGTCACTGTCCTATGCTATCAGTCACAACTAACCTGTCCAGCAAGAACTAAGGAAATCCTTAATATGTCGAAATCAATTTGTGTTTTTTGTGGTGCGCGTATGGGCAATAACCCTGCTTTTGAACAGGCGGCGCAAGATTTAGGAGAGATCTTGGCAAAAAATAGCTGGCGCCTCGTCTATGGTGCAGGCGATATCGGCTTAATGGGCGCGGTGGCCAATAGCGCGCAGGCCTCGGGCGCATCCACATTTGGCGTCATTCCAGAGTATCTGATGCAGCGAGAAGTTGGCAAGCAAGATGTGGATCGGTTCATTGTGACAGATGATATGCACAGCCGCAAAAAACTCATGTTCATCAACAGCGATGCAGTGGTCTTGCTGCCAGGCGGGGCGGGCTCGTTGGACGAATTTTTTGAAGTTTTGACCTGGGCACAGTTGGGGCTGCACAGCCGCCCCATTATCGTGGCCAATATTGAAGGCTATTGGCAACCCATGCTCACCATGGTGGATCACGTCATCGCCTCAGGCTTCGCCGATGCCAGTTTGCGCAGCCTATTTTGTGTGACTCAAACCGTGGATGAGATCGAGACGCTCTTGCGCTCTGCCCTAAACACCGCCAACCAATAAAAGACCAAAGCCATCCAAATCAGTACAATGGCAATGACATGCCAGCCCGTGATCACCTCCCCCAAGATCACGATCGCACAGAAATATTGCAAGATCGGGTTGAGATATTGCACCAATCCAACGGTCGCCATCGGCACGCGCTGTGTTGCATAGGTCATGAGCACAAGCGGGCCGGCGGTGATCAGCCCCGAAAACATCAGGGTCAAAAGCGTTTTTGTGTCTGGAAGATCGGCAAACCCGTAGAGATACCCCACAGCAAACGGCAGCAATAACACCACCTCTAGCGTCACTGAGACCACGGAATCCTCTTTGATGATCCGCTTGAGCAGACCATAAATTCCGAAGCTCAAAGAAATCATCAATGCCAACCAGGGCGCCGCGCCCAGGCCGATGGTCAAAACCAGCACAGCCACGCAGGCCAAAGCAATGGCAACCCATTGCAACGCCGATAGGGTTTCACGAAAGGCCACAAACCCCAAAA
Organism: Planktomarina sp.; assembly: GCA_016780825.1. Lineage (GTDB taxonomy): Bacteria > Pseudomonadota > Alphaproteobacteria > Rhodobacterales > Rhodobacteraceae > Planktomarina. The sequence goes on from JADHLF010000001.1 coordinate 47,917, forward strand.
GAACCATGACGAGCGGGAAGATGTAATAGCCCAGAGAGGATTCCGTCACCCGCCCCACGCCCACAGAAAAGATGAACACATACCAATTGATGGCAATCATCACTCCCGCCAAGAGAATAAGACCCATGGTCTTGGGCTGTCTGACAACCTGCAACGTTTGGCGCGTGCGGCCGGTCAGGACCAGCAAAGTGACAAAAGTCACAACCGACCACAGCGTGCGATGCGCCAAGATCTCCGCCGGGCCAATGGATTGGAACAGCGCGTAATATAGCGGCGACAGGCCCCAGGCGAGACAGGCCAAAACCATCGCAAGGGTGCCTTTAGCAAATTGTGTCATGCCGCCCCATCCTCACATGCGGTTGTCATTCACCCCACGAAAATGGCCTGCTCAAGACGACTTCAGCAGGCCATTCTAACGCAGCGTTTTGCCAGGGTCTTACAGACGACCGGCGACGTTTTCCCAATTGACCAAATTGTCGAGGAAGTTTGACAGGTAAACCGGGCGTTTGTTCCGGAAATCAATGTAATAGGAATGCTCCCAAACATCACATCCCAGCAGTGCAGTTTGGCCAAAGCACAATGGGTTTACGCCGTTTTCTGTCTTCGTCACCGCCAAAGACCCATCGGCATTTTTCACGAGCCAGCACCAGCCGGAGCCGAATTGCCCAGCACCGGCCGCTGAGAAGGCTGATTTGAAATCTGCCACTGAGCCGAAGTTTTCGACCAAAGCGGACTCCAATACGCCAGGCATTTTGCTCTCGCCCGGGCCCATCATTTCCCAAAACTGGTTGTGATTCCACAATTGGCTGATGTTGTTGAAAATGCCGTTCTGAGCCACAGAGGAGGCATTATAGGTGCCGACGATGATCTCTTCGAGCGATTTGCCCTCCCACTCAGTGCCAGCGATGGCGGCGTTGCCATTCGTGACATAGGCGTTGTGGTGCAGGTCATGGTGGAATTCCAATGTCTCAGCGGACATGCCTTTGGAAGCCAAGGCGTCGTGGGCATAGGGAAGATCAGGTAGTGTGAAAGCCATATCAGCGATCCTTTCAATGATGAATTGGTCTGTGCTGCCACAGGCTATATAAGCAATTTGTACAGAACAAAATGCTCTTTGAGCCTGATGGGCAAAAATAGGCTTAGCTCTGCGCCCTCACTTCCGAACCTGGCTTGGCGGCACCGCACAGAAGTGCGAAGGCATAATCTTGCACCGATCGGAAACAAATCAGGCTCAGCCGATCCTCTTGCTCCACGAAAATCGCGCCCGCAACTTGGGCAAAGCGGGTGCGGGCAAAACCGCCCACAGGAAACTGCGCGGCCGAGACATCCATAGGCGCCAATTTGGCCACCACCTCGCGGGCCGAGCCGCCTTCGATGGTGAAACGTGCACGGGCATCAGACACATCCGCCAGCAAATAATGCAGCCCGTCCAAGGCCTGCTCCAAGGCAGCAAAAGCCGCGCCACCCTCATCTTTTGGCATCATGATCAGCAGCTCATCGGGCGACATCCAGGCCAGATGCGTCTCGCCGTTCTGCGCATAGGTTCCGCGTTTCGGCACCGCAGTGCTCAGACAGGTTTTCAATGCCGCCTTCACCTTACTCGAGGCCAGATTGGCCCGCAGGGTGAACATGCTGTGATCGCAGGTCTGGCGAATGGTGACATAGCCTTGAAATTCACGCTCAGACATTGGCTTTCTCCCCTTCTGGGTCATAAAACACTGGGCTTACAATTTTCGCCGGCACGGGGCTGGCGCCAATTTTTGTAAAGGAAATCACCTCGCCCATCCGCTCTGGTCCCTTATGAACCAGCCCCATGGCAATGCCCCTGCCGAAGGTTGGCGAATAATATGTCGAGGTCACGCGGCCCTGGGTATTGCCTTGCCCATTCGCATTGGTGCCCTCCGCAATGGCATAGGCACCATCTTCGAGCACCGAGCCGTCCAAAGTCTCGAGACCCACCAATTGCCAGCGATCCGGATTGTCCATGAAGCTGCGCTGTTGTGCGCGTTTTCCGAGGAAATCCTCCTTTTTCTTGGAGATCGCCCAGCTGAGACCCAGATCTTGCGGGATCACTGTGCCATCGGTCTCATCGCCAATCATGATAAAGCCCTTTTCAGCCCGCATGATGTGCAAACATTCCGTGCCATAGGGCATTGCGCCAAACTCAGCGCCCGCTTCCATAAGCATTTCCCAAAAGGCCAGACCTTGATTGGCCGGCACCGCAATTTCGTACGACAGCTCGCCCGAGAAAGAGATGCGATAGGCGCGGCAATCAATCCCGCCAATCGTCCCATCCGCCCAGGCCATAAAGGGCAAGCGCTCTGCGGACACATCCATGCCGCCCAGTTTTTCCAATAATTTTCGGGCATTGGGGCCAACCACTGCAACCTGAGCCAATTGCTCAGTCACATTGACGACCCAGACCTTCCAATCCCACCATTCGGTTTGCAGCCATTCTTCCATATGGGCATGAATGCGATCTGCGCCGCCCGAAGTGGTGTGACACAGCCAGGTTTGCTCATCAATCCGCGCCACCACACCGTCATCGGACAAAAAGCCGTTTTCTGTGCACATGAGCCCATAGCGGCAGCGTCCCGGCTGCAGGTTCGACATCATATTCGTATACATCATATCAAGGAATTTTCCTGCATCCGGGCCTTTGACAATGATTTTGCCAAGGGTGGAGGCATCCAGAAGCCCCAATTTTTCGCGGGTATTGGTCACTTCGCGCTCAACAGCCTGGGCCACAGTTTCAGTGCCGCGCATATAGGCGTAGGGCCGCCGCCAGCCGCCCACCGGCTCCCAATCCGCCCCATGGCTGTCATGCCAAGCATGCATCGGCGTCTTGCGCACCGGCTGAAACAACTCTCCCCGCGCTTCGCCCGCCAGAGAGGCCATGGATATCGGCGTATAGGGAGGGCGGAACGTTGTGGTGCCCACATCTGGAATTTGCGCGTTAAGCGATTTGGACAAGATTGCAAGCCCATTGATATTGCTTAACTTTCCCTGATCGGTCGCCATGCCAAGCGTGGTATAGCGCTTGGCATGTTCGACGCTTTCAAACCCTTCTTGGGCCGCCAATTGCACATCGCTGACCTTCACATCGTTTTGGAAATCAAGCCAAGCCTTCGAGCGCAGCGCATAGCTGGCCCCCTGCGGCATCAACCAGACCGGCGAGAGCGGCGATTCTGCGGCGTCTTCGGCCACGGGCACGGCCACTTTCTTGACCTTGCCGCCCGCCGCGCGCCCGGCCGCCCGCCCCTGTTCGGCGGCATCCTCAAGCACCGCTGCGCTGCGCAAATGCCCATTGGCCAGGCCCGCCGCTTTGACAAAACCAGCCCCATCCGCTCCCAAGGGCGGATGATCAGCATCAGGGCGGAACATAGCTTGATCGGCATCCCAAATCAGCTTGCCCCCACAATGGGACCAAAGATGCACCACGGGCGACCAACCACCGGACATAGCCACCACATCACATGCGACCTCTTCGAGCACGGCGCCTTCACCGGCCTGTGCACAGATCTGCACCCCGGTGACACGTTTGCCACCTTTAACTTTCGCAATGCCGCGGCCAAGGGCCACGCGGATGCCAGCGGCCTGGGCCGCTTCCATAAAGGCCCCGCCCCCTTCGGGCCGCGCATCGACGATCAGCGGCACCTCAAGGCCGGCCTCTCGCAAACAAAGCGCTGTGCGATAGGCGTCATCATTATTGGTGACAACCACAGTGCGATCACCTGGGGACACCGCGAAATTCACAACATAGTCGCGCACCGCAGAGGCCAGCATAACGCCAGGAATATCATTACCAGCGAAAGACAGCGGCCGCTCAATAGCGCCTGTGGCGGTCACAATCTGTTTACAGCGCACGCGCCACAATCGGTGGCGCGGCCGCCCATCTCCGGGAGTGTGATCGGCGATACGCTCATAGGCCAAAGCATATCCGTGGTCATAGACCCCAGAGCCTTGGGTGCGGTTGCGGATCACAACATTGTCACAAGCGGCCAGCTCTGAGAGCGTTTGCGCAACCCAATCTTCGGCGGCCATACCGTCAACCACAACCCCATCCACCGGCGCGCGCCCGCCCCAATGGGCAGTTTGCTCGACCAGCAAAACCCGAACTCCGGTTGCCGCCGCCGAGCGCGCAGCCTGCAGCCCGGCAATTCCGCCGCCCACCACCATCACCTCGCAATGATGATAATAATGCTCATAGCTGTCTTGGTCCCGCGCCTTTGGCGCCTTGCCCAGACCTGCGGAATGACGAATGATCGGCTCATAAATATGCTTCCAAAAGGAGCGCGGATGAATGAACATCTTATAATAAAAGCCAGCCGGCAAAAAACGCGACAATTTCGAATTGATGGCACCCAGGTCAAATTCCAATGAGGGAAAATGATTTTGGGACGCAGCCGTCAGACCGGCAAAGGTTTCCGTGGTTGTGGCGCGCGCATTGGGTTCAAACCCGCTCTCAACGCCCAGGTTGATCAACGCATTGGGCTCCTCGCCACCGGAAGCTACAACGCCGCGCGGGCGGTGATATTTGAAAGAGCGCCCCATCAGCATTTGATCATTGGCCAAAAGCGAGGCCGCCAAAGTATCGCCCTCAAAGCAGGACATAACCTTGCCATTGAAGGTGAAGGAAAGCGCTTTGGCGCGGTTGATCAACCGGCCATGGTTGGCAAGACGGGTGCTCATTGGGCAGCTCCATTTTTGCAAAAATTATGCCGGCGTCTCGCAGGCTTAGGCGGTGAAAAGATGCGGGTCATGAAAAATCCCTCCAAGACCAACCAGGCCGTTTGGCGCTGATCGCATCCTTGATGTCTTGAGGCGGCTCAAAGGTCTGGGCCTTATAGGTTCCAAAAACCTCCAGAGTGGCGGTGCAGCGGGCGGCATGAAACCATTTTCCGCATCCAGAGGCACAGCGCCAGCGCTCGAAATGCACCCCTTTGGGGTTTACCCGGCCAAATAAATAGCCCTCAAACTCTTCGTCCGTTGCGCCAGGTCCGAAGCGCTTCAAATGCGCCTCCCCACCAGCAGACAGTTCCGTTTCATCTTTGTCGCAGCCGCAATATGGGCAATTTAGGATGAGCATGGCAGGGCTCCCTTTGTCGAATTATGAAGGGTGATGCGAAGAAGGATATCGGTTCGGCAGGCCATCAATGCGCCACCCCAGCGGCAACGCTTTCATCAATAAACCGGCCAGCTCGAAAGCGGTCGAGACCAAATTGATCTGTGAGCGGGCTCTCTCCCTTGGCCATGAGCTCGGCAAATCCCCAACCCGATCCCGGAATGGCTTTGAACCCGCCGGTGCCCCAACCGCAGTTGATAAAGGTGTTGCCCAATGGGGTCTTGCTCAAAATCGGTGAGCGGTCCCCTGTGACATCGACAATACCGCCCCAATGACGCAGCATCTTCAGGCGCGACACCATGGGGAAGGTTTCAATTAAAGCCCTCACAGTCTCTTCCAGATGATGAAATGAGCCGCGTTGTGTGTAGGCATTATAAGCGTCCGTGCCGCCGCCAATCACCATCTCGCCCTTGTCTGATTGGCTCATGTAGCCATGAACCGTATTGGCCATGACAACCACATCCATGCAGGGTTTGATCGGCTCGCTCACCAAAGCCTGCAGCGGAACAGATTCAATAGGCAACTGAAAGCCCGCCATATTGGCCACCACCGAGGCATGTCCCGCCACAACCATCCCCAGTTTTTTGCACGCAATATGGCCGCGGCTGGTGTCAACCCCGGTCACAGTCCCGCCAGCTTGGGTGATGCCGGTCACTTCGGTTTTTTGCAAAATATGCATGCCCATATCGGTGCAAGCCCGCGCATAGCCCCATGCCACCGCGTCATGGCGCGCCGAGCCGCCGCGCGCTTGCCACAAAGCTCCCAGAACAGGATAACGCGGCCCGTCAATATTCATGATGGGACAGAGCTCTTTGACCCGAGCCGGCGAAATAAATTCGGTCTTCACGCCTTGCAGCGAATTTGCATGGGCAGTGCGTTGATATCCGCGCACCTCATGATGGGTTTGCGCCAGCATCATCACGCCGCGGGGGCTAAACATCACATTATAGTTGAGATCTTGGCTCATCGTCTCATACAAAGAGCGCGCCTTTTCATAGATCGCAGCCGAAGGGTCTTGCAGGTAATTAGAGCGAATAATTGTCGTGTTGCGCCCGGTGTTGCCACCGCCCAGCCAGCCTTTTTCAATCACGGCCACATTGGTAATCCCGAAATTCTTGCCCAGATAATAGGCGGTCGCCAGGCCATGCCCGCCCGCGCCAATAATCACAACGTCATAGGCTTTTTTTGCCTCGGGATTGCCCCAGGTGCGGCCCCAACCGCTGTGTTGACGCATCGCCTCACGTGCGACAGCAAAGACTGAATTTCGCTTCATTATAGAATCCCCCTTGGGTGCTTGCGCGTTATATCACTCAAAATGCCGCGACACAGCACCTCACCAGCGTCCTTGTGTGAAATTATTGCGACATTGCTCGTTCCCATATAGAGCAATAGAAACCGCTGACATCGGGCGGAAGACGATCGATTCATATTGGAGTGATTAATGATCTTTTCTGCGGCCCTATTTGTTTTGGCGGTTCTCGTGATCGGCGGCTTGATGCTCTGGCAGGCCCAGCGCGCGGCCGGGCCTGTTATGAGCGATGTGGATGTCTATGCCGAACAAATGCGCGGATTGGAACGCGACTTGGCCAAAGGCGTTTTGCGCGATGAGGAATTTGCGGCTCTGCGCGCTGAGATTGGCCGCCGCATGATCTCAGCGGCGCGCGCCGGTCGCCATCAGCCCAATCCAAGCGCGGCTGGCCGCGATTTTTGGGCTTTTGCGGGCGGCAGTATTCTGGCCTGCCTCTTGGGCGCGGGCCTCTATAGCCAAATCGGTGCGCCGTCGGTGCCCGATAGCCCCATCGCCGAGCGCTACGCGCTGTCTGAAACACTCAAGGCAAATAGAGTGAGCCAAGCGACCGCTGAGGCACGGGCCCCTGCCAATGACACAGCCGCTGACCCTGACTATGTGCAATTGGTGACGGAACTGCGCGCGGCTTTGCAGGGGCGGCCCAACGATGTTCAGGGCCACGAGCTCTTGGCCAAAGCCGAATCGCGGTTGGGCAATTTTGCCAATGCGCATCAAGCGCAAGCGCGGATCTTGGAGCTCAAGGGCGCTGAGGCCACCGCAGATGAATTGTATGCCTATGCGGAACTTCTCATTATGGCGGCGGATACCTATATCTCGCGTGAGGCCGAGACCGCCCTGCGCGAGGCCCTGCGGCGTGATCCCTCCCATAAGCTGGCCCTGTTTCGCATGGGCATGTATTTCGATGCAATCGGCCGACCCGATCGCACCTTTGGGATTTGGCGCAAATTGCTGGAGGCAGGACCAGAAACCGCCCCCTATATGCCGCTGATCCGGCGCACCATCACAGATTTGGCACAAATCGCCGGGGTCAAATACGATCCGCCCGCAGCGAAAGGCCCAAGCGCCGAGGATATGCAATCTGCCGCCGAAATGAGTACCGAAGAGCGCAGCACGATGATTGCCGCCATGGTCTCGGGCCTGGCTGATCGCCTCGCCACTGAGGGGGGGCCCGCCCCCGATTGGGCGCAACTTATCGTGGCCTATGGGGTCTTGGGCGAGCCCGAGAGCGCGCGGCAGATCTTTAATGAGGCCCTACAGCTCTTCGCGGCCCGTCCCGGTGATCTTGAAATTCTCCAAGGCGCCGCGCAATCGGCTGGCATCTGGCCATGATTTGTGAGGACATCGGTGAACTCATGAGCCGGGCGCATGCGGCGCGCTCTTGGATGGGGCTGGATTTGGGCACAAAAACCATTGGCGTGGCGGTCTCTGATCGCCTCCTCAGTTCGGCCAGCCCTTTGCACACCATCCGGCGGGAGAAATTCTCCAAAGATGCCGAGGCTCTGCTACAGATCATTGAAAGCCGCGATATTGCTGCGATCATCTTGGGCCTGCCGCGGAATATGGACGGATCAGAGGGCCCGCGCTGCCAATCGACCCGGGCCTTCGCCCGCAATCTGACGCGCTTGACCGATCTGCCGATTGGCTATTGGGATGAACGCCTCTCCACTGTGGCCGCAGAGCGGGCCTTGCTGGAGGCGGATACGTCTCGCAAACGTCGCGCCGAGGTCATAGATCACGTCGCAGCAGGCTATATCTTACAGGGCGCTCTGGATCGGGCGCGACATATTCGGACGGTGGCATGACTGTGCAAAATATCGATGATATTTGGAAAAGAGATGAGATTGACAGCCCCTGCATCAAGCTGTGCTCCATTCACCCAGGTGAGCGGATCTGCATCGGCTGTTACCGCTCGATTGAAGAAATCGGCAGCTGGTCTCAGTTGAGCCCCGATGAACGGCGCAAGATCATGGTGGACCTTCCCGACCGCGCGCCCCGGGTGCAAAAGCGCCGCGGCGGACGCGCCAGCCGCCTGCCCAATCTTGGGTGAATTCTTCTAAAGGGACGTTAATAATCGCCGTTGAGCCATTCGCTCAGACAGCCCTTTGTTTGCGGTCGAAAATACGCCACAATGCGCCCCTCCGGTGGCGCCTGTGCCCCCGCCCCCCAAGGTGCAATGCCATGCAGAGCCAAGCGATGTAACACATAGCACTCCCCGGGCTGGGCCAGAATGCTCTTGCGGGGACAGTGTTCAAAACAGTCTTTGCGGGCTTGATGATAGATCTCCGTCAGATCCACCGAGCCCCATTGCGCCACCGGCAGGCGGTCCAACACCGATTTAAAAGCCGCGCGGATGATATTGTGGCTGCCTTCCCAAATCACCAAGGGGCTGGCCTCAGCGGAGCTGAGACCCAAAGGAATGCCCAGCACATATTGATGCGGTTCATGGAGGAACCGGCGGCGCTCTGGCCCGGTGGCCAGCAAACCATCCACATGAGCGGCCGCTCGGTTGACGCGGAAGCGATGCGCCGCGGCACTCTCGGTCCCGTCAAAAGCCGGATAGCCCGGATAGGTGACCGAAATTTGACCGCGGTCGAGGGACATGGGGCCATGGAGCGCGGTGAGACAGTCCACAACCGCCCCGCGCAGTTCCGGGCCTTGCTGCACACGGCCCTGCGCATCATTGGCCAAAATATTTACCCCCGCAAACCACGTGCCCCCTTGGCGGAGCCAATCGGCCCGATGCGACGGCTGCCGCGAGAGCGCGGCGGCAATTGGGGCCACATGATCCACCCAGGCCTTAAGATCCGCATCGGCGGCAAACTTGACCCAGCCCGCAGTCCGGAGAGCCTCTATGGCGGCGGCTACGTCCATAGTGCACTGCGCATCATATTGGCCGCCACCAGCAACAAAAAGGCCCCAAACAGGCATTTGAGTGGAGATGTATCCATGCGGTGCCCCACCGTGGCGCCGATGGGGGCAAAGATAAACGTCATCGGAATGATCACGAGGAAGGCCGGCAGGTTCACCGCCCCCACTGTCCAAGGCAGGCGCGGCGCGTCCACCGACACAAACAACCAGGCCAGCGCTGAGGGCACAGCAATAGCCAGCCCAAAACCCGCCGCCGTTGCGACCGCGCTATGAATAGGCACGCGGTGCAGGGTCATGAACGGCACGCCAAGCGAGCCGCCCCCGATCCCAAGCAATACCGAAAGCCCGCCCAAAAGCGGCGCGATCACAAGCCGCCACAGACCGGCCGGCAGGGTCTCGCCAATGCTCCAAGATTGCCGGCCAAACGCCAAATAGAGCCCAATTGTCGCCCCCAAGCCGCCAAAGATCAGTTGCAAGATCTGCGATTGCAAATTGGAAGCCAATGCCACGCCCAATATGGCGCCAAAGGCTATTCCGGGGGCCCATTGGCGCAAGATCAACCAATCCACCGCGCCTTTTTTATGGTGACTTTGCGTCGAGCGAATGGAGGTCACGATGATTGTGGCCAAGGAGGTCGCCAAACAGACCTGCATGAGTTGAGGGCCATCATAACCCAAGGCTTGAAAGGCATAGAAAAACGCCGGCACCAACACAATCCCGCCGCCCACGCCCAGCAATCCTGCCAAAAATCCAGCCAAGCCGCCGACAACGATCAAACTCGCCAGCACGGGCAAAACGGTGGACATATCCATCAGTTGAGATCCAATTCTTCTTGACGCTGCGCCAGTTCGGCGCGCTCTTGTAAAACTTGCCGATAATCGGCGATCTGCGCATCCTGTTGCGCCCCCAGTTCCGACAGGCGTCGTCGCCAGTGCCGCGCGCCGGGCTGTCCAGAAAACAGGCCAAACATATGCCGGGTGATCTGGTGCAGCCGTCCTCCTTGCTGCACATGAGCTTCCATATAGGGGATCATCTGCTCGGCAATGACCTGTGCCTCCGGTGCCGGATCCTTGCGGCTGCGAAAAACGTCACAATCGGCGCGTGATAAGATTTCATAGGGCGTTTGGTAGGCCGCGCGGCCGATCATCACCCCGTCGAGCCCCGCTTCAAGATGGGCGCAGGCATCAGGCAGATGAGCCACGCCGCCATTCAAGCTGAGATGCAAGCCGGGGAACATTTGTTTCATCCTGAAAACCAGATCATAATCCAGCGGCGGGATGTCACGGTTTTCTTTCGGGCTGAGCCCCTGCAACCACGCCTTGCGCGCATGGATGATCACCCGCGTCACGCCGGTGCGCTCAATCATGGATAAAAACGCCGGCAGGCTGTCTTCAACCACCTGATCATCCACGCCGATGCGACATTTCACCGTCACCTCCGCCGCGCTGGCGTCCTGCATGCGCTCAAGGCAGGCGCGCACAAGCTCCGGTTCCGTCATCAACACAGCCCCAAAGCGCCCCGATTGCACGCGATCCGAAGGGCACCCAAGATTGAGGTTGATCTCCCCGTAACCATGGGCCGCTCCAAGAGCCGTTGCCTTTGCCAATTGCTCTGGGTTCGAACCCCCCAGCTGCAAAGCCACCGGTTGCTCCTCTGGGCTGAAGTCCAACAACCGCAGCGCCCCGCCCAGCACCAAAGCCGGGGCCGTCACCATCTCTGTAAAGAGCAAAACCTCCCGCGAGATCATCCGATGAAACACGCGACAATGGCGATCTGTCCAAGCCATCATCGGCGCCACCGACAGGCGGGCGGAAGACGTTAGGATATCTTGCTTGTTTTCAGTCACTTATTTCACTTCGCCTTGAACGGGTTACCGGGCGGTAAGTTATCTGAACTCTGCGTGAACAACAATAGAGCTTGAGGTCATAGGATCAAAGCCCGCCGGTGCGGTTTTGAATTTTCGGGCCCGGGCATCGGGTGACAAAAACGCGCCACAATCGGCACCTAGCCCACCTGGACCACCATTTTACCGAAGCTATTGCCCAAAAGCAGGTCATTGAGCGCTGCTGGGGCGTTTTCCAGCCCGTCGACCATGTGCTCTTTGTATGTGACCTCCCCGCTTTCCAGCCATCCGGTCATGTCTCGAATGAAATCTTTAAACAGACTGGGCGGAAAGCTGTCATAGATGATGAAGCCTTGCACTTTTACCTTCATCCGTAAAATCGTGCCCATGATGGCCGGTCCAAAGTCAGGCCCATCCGGCAAACCGGAGAGATTATACCAAGACACCACACCGCACACGGGCATGCGGGCAAAGGCGTTCAAAAGCGGCAGCACCGCATAAAGCACCTTTCCGCCCACGTTTTCGAAATAAATATCTACGCCCTGCGGGCAGGCAGCTTTCAGATCCGCCGCGAAGGTTTCAGACTTATGATCCAAACAGGCGTCAAATCCCAAATTCTCAATCACATGGGCGCATTTTTCCGGGCCGCCAGCGATCCCGACCACGCGGCAGCCCTTAATCTTGGCGATTTGCCCGACGGTTGCGCCCACCGGTCCAGAGGCCGCCGCCACCACAACGGTCTCCCCCCTCTGCGGCGCGCCAATTTCAAGCAAGCCCGCATAGGCCGTATAGGCCGGCATCCCCAAAATTCCCAAGTACCAAGACGGGTTCTGGGGCGCTTGGCCGAGATTTCGCAGATCAGTGCCATCGCTGAGCGCATAGTCTTGCCAGCCGCTCCCGGCCAGAACATGATCGCCCAGCGCGTAGCCCTCGCAATTGCTTTGCATGACTTCTGCCACCACCTGCCCGGTCATGACCTCACCCAATTTGACCGGCTCTGCATAGGATTTCGCGTCATTCATGCGCCCGCGCATGTAAGGATCAAGCGACAGATACCGCGTGCGCAACAGCAGCTGTCCAGGACCGGGACGAGGCACCTCCTCAAGCTCCAGCTGCAAGGTCTTGGCGTCCGGTAGGCCATTTGGGCGCTGTGCCAGCACCACTCGGCGGTTGGTATCTGCGGTTTGTGGCATATTACTCTCCCAACGGACAGCCCATCGGGCATTTGGCTGGAAAACTAGAGCGCAGCCCCGACTTTGGCAATTTGTTTCTGCGCAGGGGCGGCTGGACCCGGCAGCCGCAATCGCCTAGCGTCTCCAGGACAGCGGCAGAGGATTGCGGCCAAGCCTGGCCCATCACGCAACAAGACATAGGAATGCGCCCAGGTGACAGAGCAACTCAAACGGCCGTGGTTGGTGCTGGCGGGGCTGGCGTTGGGGGTAACCGTCACCAATGGCTTTGCCCGATTTGCCTATGGGTTGATATTGCCAGCGATGCAGTCCGATTTGGGATGGAACTATGCGCAAGCCGGATGGCTGAACACCGCCAATGCCTTGGGATATATCGCAGGCGCAGTGCTGACGATGCTCATGATCGGGCGATATTCGGCGACAGTGCTTTTCACCTTTGGATTGATCACAACCAATCTGGCGCTGCTGGCCACCGGGGTGATCGCGGAACTTTGGTGGCAAACGCTTTGGCGCATTCTGGTCGGCTTTTTTGGGGCCATGTCTTTTTCAACCGCCGGCGTTTTGGCCGCTGGCCTATTTCCAAATGATCCGCGCCGCAATGCGCTGGCCATTGCCATCTTATTTGGGACCGGTGGCGGCTTGGCGATTGTATTGTCCGGAGCCAGCCTGCCGCTCTTTTTAGAGCATTACGGCGCGGATCACTGGCCGCTCGCCTGGGTCATTATCGCGGCAATTTGCTTGCTATTTTTACCGCTCTGCCTGTGGTCCGCCGCAAAGCTCAATCGCCCAGCTCCGCAGCAGGCCCAGGCCCCCGCGCCCCTCCCGCTCGCTCATATCTGGGCACAATTGGCCGGATATGCCGGCTTCGGACTGGGCTATATCGTATTTTTAACGTTTTTATCTGCTTGGATGACACAGCAGGCAGCCAGTGCCAGCTTTATCGCCTTTGTATGGGTCGTGCTGGGACTCTGCATCTGTGTTTCGCCCTTTGTGTGGCGGCCCATTCTGACGCGCCATGCCTCGGGCCTGCCATTGGCCATGATCTTAAGCTGCATAGCCTTGGGATCCGCATTGCCGGTGCTCTTGCCGGGAAATCTCTCCTTAATGCTCGCCGCGGTTATTTTTGGCCTTTCGGTCTTTATGGCCCCCAGTGCCGTGACCAATTTCGCCCGTCAAAACCTACCGGCGCACAGCTGGGGCGCGGCCATCAGCCTCTTTACTGTGGTCTTTGCTGTGGCGCAGACCCTTGGGCCCTATGCCGCTGGTCTGTTGGGGGACCTGGCCGGGGATATTGGCATCAGCCTGCTGGGCGCATCAGGGCTGCTGCTTTTGGGTGCGGTGATCGCCCTGACGCAAAAACCTCTGCCCCATCGCCCCATGGACCAAAGTGCACAGCCCAGAAAGCAAGAATGACACCTCCCAAAATCGCCCCTGTGCGGGCCTTCGGTGCTGGCGGCGCTGAAAATCTCAGCTACAGTTGACCAAGCGCATAGACCACGGCCCAATTGGGACGATAGATAGATCACAAAGGACAAAGACATGACCAGGTTGAACGGAAAATCCGCCCTCATCACCGGCGCCGCGCGCGGCATTGGGCGCGGCTTTGCGGAGAAATATCTTGAAGAAGGCGCAACGGTTGCCATCGCAGATATCAATCTTGACGCCGCAGAGGCCACGGCAGCAGAGCTGGGCAAAGGCGCCTATGCGGTGCCGCTGGATGTGACGGATCAAACCAGCATTGACGCAGCACTGGCTCAAGTTGTGGCCAAGACCGGAAAAATCGACATTCTGCTGAACAATGCAGCCCTCTTTGATGCGGCTGAAACCGTCGATATCACCCGCGAAAGCTATGAGCGGCTCTTTGCGGTCAATGTGGCCGGAACGCTCTTTACCATGCAGGCCGCGGCGCGGCAGATGATTGCACAGGGTCATGGCGGCAAGATCATCAATATGGCATCGCAAGCCGGACGGCGCGGCGAGAGCTTGGTTTTGGTCTATTGTTCCACCAAGGCGGCGGTCATTTCGATGACGCAATCGGCTGGGCTGAACTTGATCAAATATGGCATCAATGTGAATGCCATCGCTCCGGGCGTTGTAGATGGGGCGCATTGGGAGCATGTGGATGCAATGTTTGCCAAATTGGAAGGCAAGGCGCTGGGGCAAAAGAAAGCAGAGGTCGCGGCGGTCGTGCCAGCCGGCCGTTTTGCGGTTCCGGCCGATCTGAGTGGCATGGCGGTTTTCTTGGCTTCCGCCGAAGCCGATTACATTGTATCGCAAACCTATAATGTGGACGGTGGCCAGTGGATGAGCTGATGCACGGCCCGCGCAGCTGCGAACACACCCATCCCTGCGCGGCCGCAGAGCGCAGCCCTCCAAGGAAAGGAAAACAAACATGCGCCGGCAGGCCCTAATCGTTGGAGGTGGCATCGGAGGGTTATGCGCAGCCATCTGCCTGCGGTTGACCGGCTGGGAGGTTCAAGTCTTTGAGCAGGCCCCTGAGATCGCCGAGATTGGCGCCGGGCTGCAAATCAGCCCCAACGGTGTTAAAATTCTCGAACATATCGGCGTGATGGAACGCCTTGAGTCCGCAGTTTTCGAACCCGAAGCCATCGAAATTCGAATGGGGGTCTCTGGGCGCCCAATCCTTTATCTGCCCATGAAAGCTGCAGCCGCCGAACGCTGGGGCGCGCGCTACATTCAGGTGCATCGCGCCGATCTCATCACAGCTTTAAGCGCGCGGCTCGAGGCTTTGCAACGCGGCGCAGTGCAAACCGGTTGCCCTGTGCGCGGCTATGCGCCCTGCAAGGACGGCGCCGAGGTGATTTTGGCAAACGGTCGGCGCATTCAAGCGGATTTGGTGATCGGTGCGGATGGCATCCACTCGATGCTGCGTCAGCAAATGCTCGGACCCGACGCGCCTCGATTTACCGGAAATTACGCCTGGCGCGCATTGGTGCCGGCGGCACAGCTCGGCGCTCTGGCCCCGCCGCCTTCCGGCTGCATTTGGGCCGGGCCCAAAAAGCACGCGGTCACCACCTATGTGCGCGGCGGGGCTGTGGTGAATTTTGTGGGTATTGTCGAGCAAAGAACCTGGCGCGAGGAAAGCTGGAGCCGCACGGGCAATCGGCAAGAGGCCCTGGCCGATTTCGACGGTTGGGCCCCGCCTCTCTTGGCAATACTCGAACAGGCAGAGGTGCTGCACAAATGGGCGCTCTTTGACAGGGCCCCATTGCCAAAATGGCAGGACGGCCATGTGGTGCTCCTCGGCGATGCGGCCCATCCAATGCTGCCGTCTATGGCGCAAGCTGCGGTGCAATCGCTGGAGGATGGCTACCACCTGGCGCGCACCCTCGGCGCGGCAGAGGGGCCGGCCATTGCGTCAGCCTGCGCCCGGCACTATACCCAGCGCATCGCGCGCAGTAGTCGGGTTCAGCGGGTGTCAGCGCAAAACCTTCAATTGTTTCACAAGTCAAGCCGCATGGCACAGCTGATGGCCTATGGGCCGATTTGGCTGGCCGGACAGCTGGCCCCTTCGCTGGTGCGACGGCGCAATGATTGGCTCTATGGCGCGCCTGTGCCACCGCTGGAGCTCTGATCCCCAACACCTTAGAGTGCCTCGCGGTGCGGTGCAGATGCGGCCTGTGTCCCGTTACTTAAGAGCTCTGCATAACACCATTGCAACATGAAATGAGGGCAGCGGGCAAAGTGTTTTGGATTGGCGGCTGGGGTATGCAGAGGTCTTTACTTTGGCAAAGCCCCCGTCATCACATAGCGCAGCGCCGCGGCCACCTGTTGCGGGGTTTGCGCCACGACCAAGGCTGCGGCATCCACCTCTTTGAGGGCATGCTGGTGCTCATCTTGATGCATCACAATCAGAGGTTTTCCCAGCGCCGCCGCATAGCCCGCATCAAAAGCGGCGTTCCATTGCTTGTATTTTCACCGAACCGCAAAACGACCACATCGGCTTGTTCAATACCGGTGCGGGTGCGAATGGCGTTGAGCTGCGCGCCCTTGCGGTCATGCCAAAACTTATTTGCCTCCGCTCCCAAAATTTCAACGCCACAATCATCGCTGGCCGCGTGATCTGTCACCGGCCCATCAAAGGAGAGGTTGAGATCGCCGCAGGCCGCAATGATTTGCGCGCGCCAATCGGTGTGAATTTCGCCGGAAAAGTAAATACGCATGAAAATCTCCAAGTCCTGGGGTGAGTGTTACAGCCTGCCACAAAGGTCAGCTGCGGATTAATATGCCCAGATCCGCCACATTGGTGCCGGTTGCGCCGGTGATATGCAAGCCGCCCGCCGCTGCAAGCGCGCGATAGGCGTCATTATTGCCCAACAAACCGGCCGGATCCAGCCCGGCGGCGCGAATTTGAGACAGCGTCGTCTCACAGACCACCCCGCCCGCCGCATCGGTGGGGCCATCCCGCCCATCCGTGCCCGCTTGCAGGTAAAGCCATGGAGCTTGCCAGCCTTCCGCTTCGGCCAGAAGCGCCAGCCGCAAAGCCAGATCTTGATTGCGCCCGCCGCGGCCGGTGCCGGTCAGCTTGACTGTTGTTTCGCCGCCAAACACATGCGCCCCGCGCCCCATGTCTGCAACCCGTCGCACCGCCTCTGTCACGTCGCCGATGAGAGGCTGGGGGTGCAGGGTTGCCGCTGGATAGGCCGCGCCCATAGCCGCAAGGCTCTGCCCATTGGAGCCGATCAATAGGTTGCGCGCCTCGGGTAAATCTTGGGGCGCATCGGCGCTTTGCAGGACCCGGCGCACCGTCTCGGGCAACCTGTGCCATAGAGTGAGGCGCTGCAAAATATCACGCGCTTGCGCTTTCGTGCCGATCGGAGCGACTGTGGGACCGCTGGCCACAGCCCGCAGATCATCGCCGATCACATCCGATAGGATCAGCGCTGTCACCGGGCTCGGGGTCGCATAGCGCAGCATGCCCCCGCCCTTCAGCTCGGACAGCTGTTGGCGGATCAGATTCATCACCTCAATATCCGCCCCGCTGGCCAAAAGCTGCGCATTCACCGCGATCTTATCTTGAAGCGATACACCCGCGACCGGAGCGGGCAAGAGTGCCGAACCACCGCCAGAAATCAAACACAGCACCGGCCGGCCGGCCTGGCTGGCCGCAATAAGCGCCGCTTTCACCGCTTGCGCCGCTTTAAGGCCAATTTGGTCTGGAATGGGATGGGCCGCAGCAAAGATCCGTGCCTCCGGCATGGGGGGCAGCTCCTGCGCGCGCGCGGCATTTTCCGGGTTGGTCACAACCACAAGGTCAGGCACGGGGCCCAGCAGAGATCGCGCCATGCGCGCCATGCTCACGGCCGCTTTTCCCACCGCAATCACGGTTGGCGGCCTGTCAAACTCAGGCAAAGACCGGCGCACCGCCTCGGCGGGATCTGCGGCCGCAACCCCCGCATCAAAGGCAGCGGCAGCCTGGGTATAGAAGGGATGAATCATAACGGCCACTTTCTTTGACACCATCTTAAGCCCCAATGGGCGGAAAGAACATATCGCGCGCGCGCAAATGGCCGAAAAGAAAATCAATCAAGCGACCAAAAACACCTGTCGCTTGCGGAAAAATAATGCAGACTGCCGCAAAGCTATGGAAAGGACACCACATGAGCACTTTCGACGAAGATCTGTTTCTTAAAGGTTTGGAGCAACGCAAAGCCACGCTGGGTGCGGCCTATGTCACGCAAAATCTTGCCGCTGCTGATGACTTTACCCGACCTTTCCAAGAGGCCATGACCGCCTGGTGTTGGGGCTTTGGCTGGGGCGATGACGTGATTGACGCCAAAACGCGCTCGATGATGAACCTCTCGATGATCGGCGCTTTGGGAAAAATGCATGAGTGGGAATTGCATTGCAAAGGCGCGCTGAACAATGGGGTGACTGTTGAAGAAATTCGCGCGATTATTCATGTGATTGGCATCTATTGCGGCGTGCCGCAGGCCTTGGAATGCTTCCGCGCCGCGCGCAAGGTCTTGACCGAGGCCGGCCAGCTCTGATCCCATGCTTCCGCGACGGAACGCTTGCAAAGATGGGGCAATCCCCATCATCTGGTTGCATCGCATATCTTGAGGTTCCCATGTCTAATCCCCATTATCCGCATCTGTTTCAACCCCTTGATCTGGGCTTCACACAGCTGAAAAACCGAGTGGTCATGGGCTCAATGCATTTGGGGCTTGAGGAAGCGGAGCATGGGTTTGAGCGCATGGCCGCCTTTTATGCCGAACGCGCGGCTGGCGGTGTGGCTTTGATCGTCACCGGGGGGATTGGCCCGAATGCAGAAGGCGGCGTTGGGATTGGCGCTGCCATCATGACCACGCCTCGGGAGGCCGCAGAACACCGCCTTGTCACCGATGCGGTACATGCCACCGGTGGCAAAATCGCCATGCAAATCCTTCACACCGGGCGTTATGCCTATAACCCCAATGCGGTGGCCCCCTCAGCGCTTCAAGCGCCCATCAATGTCATCAAACCCAAAGAGTTAGATCAGGCCGGGATCGAACAGCAGATCGCCGATTTCGTGCGCGCCGCAAAACTGGCCCAATCGGCAGGATATGACGGGGTAGAGATTATGGGATCCGAGGGGTATTTGCTCAACCAATTCATTGCCCTGCGCACAAATCACCGCACCGATCAGTGGGGCGGAAGCTATGAAAACCGTATTCGTTTGGCGGTTGAGATTGTCCGGCAAGTGCGCCAAGCGGTCGGCCGTGAGTTCATCATCATCTTTCGCTTGTCGATGATTGATCTGGTTGAAGGCGGCTCTTCGATTGAAGAGGTGATCACCCTGGGTCATCAGATCGCAGCGGCCGGAGCCACGATTTTCAACACTGGCATCGGTTGGCATGAAGCACGGATTCCAACCATCGCCACCTCTGTGCCGCGTGCCGCCTTCACCTGGGTCACGGCGCGACTGCGGACCGAAATGCCGATCCCAGTGATCACATCCAACCGGATCAACACACCGGAGGTGGCCGAGGCGGTGATTGCCCGCGGTGATGCGGATATGGTCTCAATGGCGCGCCCATTTCTCGCAGATGCCAAATTCGTGGCCAAATCCGCAGCGGGCAAATCCGACGAAATCAATACCTGCATCGGCTGTAATCAGGCTTGCTTGGATTCGATTTTCAACGGTCATATCACCTCCTGCTTGGTGAACCCCTTCGCTTGCAATGAAACCCAAATGGAACTCAGGCCAGCCGAAAGGATCAAACAGATTGCCGTGGTTGGCGCGGGGCCGGCGGGGCTCGCAGCGGCCACAACAGCCGCCCGGCGCGGTCATAAGGTGACCCTGTTTGAAGCCGCAGACCAGATTGGCGGGCAGTTTAACATTGCCAAACAAATACCTGGAAAAGAAGAGTTTTATGAAACTTTGCGCTATTTCAAAAAGGAAATTGAGCTCAGTGGGGTGACAGTGAACCTGAACCACAGGGTCACTGCTGCGGCACTGAGCGCATTCGATGAGGTCATCTTGGCCACCGGTGTTATCCCGCGCCGCCCAGATATTCCCGGCATCGATCATCCCAAGGTTTTGGGCTACCTTGATGTGATCGCAGGCGCGCCCGTTGGTCCGCGCGTTGCGGTGATTGGCGCCGGTGGCATCGGCTTTGATATCAGTGAATATTTGATCCACAGCGGCCCCTCGGCCAGTCAAGATATCGAGACCTTCATGAAGGAATGGGGAATTGATATGAGCTTTCAAGCCCGCGGCGGCGTCGAAGGCATGGTGCCACAGTTCTCCCCGGCCGCCCGAGAAGTCTTCTTGTTGCAGCGCAAGTCCAAAAAAGTGGGCGCCGGCCTGGGCAAGACCACCGGTTGGATCCACCGCACAAATTTGGCCAAACGTGGGGTGCAGATGATGGCTGGGGTCACTTATGAAAAGATCGACGATGCTGGGCTGCATATCACCCAGGCAGGCACCGCGCGCCTGTTGCAGGTGGACAGCATCGTTCTTTGCGCCGGGCAAGAGCCTGAGCGCAGCCTCGCGGCCGATTTGCCACAGGCGCATTTGATTGGCGGTGCCGATGTCGCCGCAGAGCTGGATGCACGCCGCGCGATTGACCAAGGCACGCGGCTGGCGCTCACGCTCTAACCATCTGAAAGCGCGTTCAGATCTTTGATCGTCATTGTGGGGGTGATGGCCTCGGGGGCGACATTGAGATCCAAAATTGCACCCGTCGGACTTGCCAGAGCGCGGCAGAAGGCGTCGGCAAAATCCTCCGTGCGCTCGATACGCTCACCATGAAACCCATAGGCCCGCGCCAGAGTGACAAAATCAGGGTTGATCATATCGGTGCCGCTGACGCGCCGGGGATAGTGGCGCTCTTGGTGCATGCGTATGGTGCCATAGCTGCCGTTGTTGACGATCAGCACAATTGGGCGCGCGCCGGTCTGCAGGGCGGCTCCAAGCTCTTGGCAGTTCATCTGGAAATCACCGTCGCCTGCAAAGCACACCACGCAGCGCTCGGGATAGGCAACCTTCGCGGCAATTGCCGCTGGCAGGCCGTATCCCATCGCGCCCGATTGCGGAGCAAGCAAGCGCTGGTGCTCAGAAAATTGCAAAAATTTATTGGGCCAAATCGCAAAATTGCCCGCACCATTGGTGACGATGGCATCGGCGGGCAACAGTCTTTGCACAATGCCTGTGACCACGCCCATATCAACCGGGCTGGGTTGGACCTTGGCCGTTTGCGCGGCTTTAAATCCCGCGCGCGCAGATTGCGCCCAGGCCGGATCTTGACCCATGCGTACCCCCTCGAGCCGTGCCCCGAGCCCATCGAGGAGCGGGGCGGGATCGGAAATCATGCTCAGGTTCGGAGCGACATATTTGTGAAACTCATCGCCTGAACGATGCGATTGCGCGATCCACTGTGCGCCGCGATCGACGCCAAAGAGCGTAAAGGCATTGGTGGTCATCTCACCGAACCGCAGGTTGACCGCCAGGATCACATCCGCCTCCGTGAGGAGGCGTTTGGTATTGGCGGTCATGCCAACGCCCGCCTCACCCACGAAAAGCGGGTCGGTATTGTCAAAAAGATCATGATAGCGAAAGCCTGTGACCACAGGAATATTCAACTGACGGGCACAGGACTGTAGAGCGCGGCGATCCTGAGCGTCCCATCGCCCGCCGCCCGCTAAGATCACCGGGCGTTCCGCACCTTGCAGCTTGGCCGCCAGCTGCTCCAGATCCGCGGCAACCGCCGCAGATTTTGGCGCTAGGATGGGGGTGCTTGGGATGACAATCTCTGCAGATTGCGTCAAGACATCCTCCGGCAGCGCAATCACCACCGGGCCTGGACGGCCTGAGATGGCCATGGACCAAGCCCTGCGGATGATTTCCGGGGTGCGCGACATATCGGTAATTTCGGTGGCGTATTTTGCAATTGGACCGAAGACTTGGCGGTAATCCAGCTCTTGAAAGGCCTCGCGCCCCTGATGTTCGAGGCCAACCTGCCCAACGAAGAGCAGCATCGGTGTTGAGGCCTGCATCGCCGTATGCACCCCGATGCTGGCATTTGTGGCGCCTGGACCGCGGGTGACAAAACACAGGCCCACCCCGCCGGTGAGCTTTGCCCAGGCCTCCGCCATAAAAGCCGCACCGCCTTCATTGCGGCAGCCGATGAACCGAAAATCGGGGGCGTCGCAAAACGCATCCAAAACCGCAAGAT
Organism: Planktomarina sp.; assembly: GCA_016780825.1. GTDB lineage: Bacteria > Pseudomonadota > Alphaproteobacteria > Rhodobacterales > Rhodobacteraceae > Planktomarina. The sequence continues at coordinate 69,932 of JADHLF010000001.1, forward strand.
AGCTCTCACCGGGGACCCCAAATCCAGCGCGCGCGCCCAAAGATAATAAGGTTTGAACAACGGCCTGCCCGCCCGACATTTGCACCATGCGCCTGCGTCCTTTTGAAAAATCTGCCTGCAGCTTATGCAGATTTGACCCTCACGACCAGCAGATTATGCACATTGTGTTGTGCAAATTTTCCATGCGCTTCGGAGCAGGCGTCAGTCCTGGATCATGGGGCGATAGGCCTTGTTCAGGTCCCATTAGCCCTGCACGCGAATATGCGCTGCGCCGGCTTCAACCGGCGGCAAGCCGCGCCGATCTGATAGCCAAGACAGTGTTTTTGACAGGCGATCTTTGAGGGGCACATCTAGGACATGATCAAATGCGGTCATCATATGCGGAGGGGTTTGTGGGGCGAGTTTGCTGAGGTCACCGCGCGCCACCTGGCCAATAAGATCCTGCATTTGCCGATCTGTGAGCCAATAGGGCGTTCCGATATTAACCCGCGAGGGGGACCTGGCGCCAACCCCCTGCGCCAGCATCGAATAGGCCAAATCCAACACGCTCACCCAATTTTTGGCCTCGAGACCATGGGACTCTTGACCCGCATTCAAATCCTGCCAAAGACGCTCAATCTCATTGCAGAACCTTTGGCCGGGACCAAAGATTTGACCCGCATGGAATTGGGTGACCGAGATGCCTGTGTCTCGGCCCCAATTGGCAACCATATCCTGAGCAATCAACACCGTATCCTGGACGTAAGAGGGGTCTTTAGGCAGATCCGCCTGGGCCGCGCAGAGCTGCACAAATCTTGCCTCATCGCGCATATTATGGGCCGTCCAAAACTCTTGTAAGAGCTCCAACACTATGGCCGTGCCGGTGACATTTGTAGAGAGGCACCGTTCCTCACCACCCAAGGGCCAGGCTTGGAGCGTTTCGACAGCACAATGGAACACCAATTGGGGTCGGGCGACCTGGATCAGTTTTTTGAGTTTATTGCGATCACTAATATCGCCCATCACCAATTGGTAATTGTCAGCTTCCTCAAGATCCCAAATATCCTCAAGACTTGCGGCTGCTGTTAGGGCGTCATAATTGGTCACGAAGTGGCCCTCACTCACCGCACGGCGCACCACAACCGATCCAATGAATCCAGCGCCACCCGTCACCAATATTTGCATTTCTGCCCCCGCAGTTTGCTTCCAATAAGGCAGTTATTGCATCAAATTATTTATATCTGGTGAAGATGACGCATAATTTTGCAGAAAATCGCGCTGTGAAGGATTATTCTTGGTACTGTAATTTTTGGTAAAGCTGGAACATGTTACGGGCTTTGTCATCTGTTAGGATACGCCCCTCTGCGGCCAATAGAATATTGCAATACAAGTTATAGCCTTGGGGTTGCGCCAGAATGTGCTCGATACGTTTTTGATGATGGGCCACACCGGCCTGATGGGCCCGCGCAACATCCTTGAGCGCCATCAGCCGTTGCATTTCACAGATCCGCGCGGGTTTGCTGCGGTCTATTGACGAATTGTGTTCTGTATTAAAGTTGCGCTGCACCCAATAGGATAAATCAATTGGCTTACTGGATCGATTGGGTAAGCCGCGCTCTTGTTTCATCAAAAAACTCTGGGCCGACCGCAAAGAATAGTGATGGCATTCAACCGTCCGAGTGCCCCGTGTCATATCAATCAAAGACATGCGTTGGGGCATTTGCCCGAGCAATTTAACGTTGTGCTGGACATCAAAAGCAGACCAATAGGGAGGCGGATGCTTCGCTGGATCTTTTTGCTTCGGACGGTGCACACCAAACCCGTTGAATGGACCGGCAGGTTTGAAAAGTGTTTTGAAGAATGTCGAAGCAATCGGGAAAATTGCATCGGCTGGGATCGCCTGTTGAAATTGCTCTGTCACCGGTCGATCTTCAAAGGCGTCCACTCCCGCATTGCCGAACAATCGCCATGGTAGCACAATGGCCTCGGTTTCGGGCGGCACAGCTGCGATGAGGTCATGCAAGCTGCCCTCGCCCAGATGCACATTTATAAATTCATCGATATCACAGGCCACGGCCCAGTCGCATAACTTGCGCAAAGGATGCTTCCAAGCAGCTTTAAGCGGTTGCCATTGCGGGCTTGTCCCCTTCGGCACCTGCTGCACGATGTGATGGAGCGCGCCATGTTTGGCCAATACGGCCAGCAGCGCATCAGTGCCGTCATCGCAATCATTGGTATAGACCAGCAGATCCGTCACCCCGATCGCCCGCATATGCGCCACCCATTCCACGATAAAGGGCGCCTCGTTTCGCAGGGTGGTCACCGCAAGAATACGCATAAAATAACTTTCTAAAAATCCTAATTTTGCGCATTTTTTTGCGAATTTCAATCACAGAGCGCTTTTTTTACCAAAACCAACTCTGCCCTCTTTGCTCTGGCGACGGATTGTGCCAAGTTGATGAAAAAAGGAGGAAATATGGAGGCAGATTTTGTCATAATCGGATCGGGTTCGGCCGGTTCAGCCATGGCGGCGCGGCTATCCGAGGATGGCCAACATTCCGTGATCGTTCTCGAATATGGCGGCAGTGATGCGGGGCCCTTTATTCAAATGCCCGGCGCGCTCTCCTATCCAATGAATATGCCCCTCTATGATTGGGGCTATCGCTCTGAACCGGAGCCACATTTGGGCGGGCGGCAATTGGCCTGTCCCCGCGGCAAGGTGATCGGTGGCTCCTCCTCCATCAATGGTATGGTCTATGTGCGTGGTCATGCTGCGGATTACGACCATTGGGCAGAAAGCGGCGCGGAAGGGTGGTCCTACGCAGATGTGCTGCCCTATTTTTTGCGCATGGAAAGTTGGCACGAGAGCGGCCAGGGCGGCGATGCCGATTGGCGCGGCAAAAACGGACCGCTGCATATCACCCGCGGCAAGCGCGACATCCCGCTGCATCAAGCCTTCGTGGAGGCCGGCCGCCAGGCGGGATTCGAAGTCACCCAAGACTACAACGGCGCGCAGCAGGAGGGGTTTTGCGCAATGGAGCAAACCGTCTGGCGCGGGAGGCGCTGGTCGGCGGCCAATGCCTACCTCAAGCCGGCCTTAAAGCGCCCCAATCTGACATTGCACAAATGCCTCGCGCGCCGCATTGTCCTGAAGGAAGGTCGCGCCACTGGCGTGGAAGTGTCAAAAGGGCAAAACATCTCAGTGATCCGCGCCCGCCGCGAAGTGATTGTCGCCGCCTCCGCGATCAACTCTCCCAAACTCCTGCTGCTTTCAGGCATAGGCCCCGCCGCGCAGCTGACGCAGATGGGGATTGAGGTACAGGCTGACCGACCCGGCGTGGGGCAAAATCTTCAAGATCACCTAGAGCTCTACATCCAGCAGGCCTGCCTACAGCCCATCACGCTATACAAATATTGGAATTTCTTTGGCAAACTGCGCGTGGGCTTGGAATGGATATTCAACAAATCCGGCCCCGGTGCGTCGAATGCCTTTGAATCTTGTGCCTTTGTGCGCTCTGCGCCGGGTGTGCGCTATCCCGATATTCAATATCATTTCTTACCGATCGCGGTGCGCTATGATGGGCGCGCCGCCTCCGAAGGCCACGGATTCCAAGCCCATGTCGGGCCCATGCGCTCTGCCTCGCGTGGGGCGGTGACGCTGCGCTCGAGTGACCCAAACGACGATCCAAAGATCCTATTCAATTATATGTCCGATCCGCAGGATTGGAGTGATTTTCGCCATTGCATCCGCTTGACCCGCGAGATTTTTGGCCAATCGGCCTTTGACCCATTTCGCGGCAAGGAAATTCAACCGGGGGCATCGGTGCAAAGCGACGCCGAGCTTGACGGGTTCATCCGCGAGCATGTGGAAAGTGCCTACCATCCCTGCGGCACCTGCAAAATGGGTCGCACAGAGGACCCTATGGCCGTGGTGGATTCCGAATGCCGGGTGATTGGGGTCGATGCGCTGCGCGTGGTTGACAGCTCCATCTTCCCAAGAATCCCCAATGGAAACCTGAACGGGCCATCGATTATGGTGGGCGAAAAAGGCGCCGATCACATCCTAGGCAAGCAACCGCTGCCCAAAGACAACAGAGCCGCTTGGATCAATCCAAGATGGGAAAGCTCCGACAGATAGACCGGGGGCCAGGCAGGAGGGCCGGACTTGCACGTCCCGCGGGCGCTCCCCCATAGGGCCTCTGCATAACGCCATTTCAACACGAAATGAGGGCAACGCCTGCCTGGGCGGGCAACGCCGTCTTCCCCAGGCAGGCACTGTCCTCCTTTGTCACTCAACCCGCCTTCATGGCTACAGCAGTCAACCCAGCTGCCGAAGATCCCAAGCGCAGTGGCTTCTGTTAGGCTGTGCTATTCAAATTGGGTGCCATCCAGACTCGCAAATATGTATTGACTAAAATTTCAATATAAACAGATATTTGGATCGATTTGTGAGTCGAGCAACAATCGATAATATGACGGCCTGCCACGAGGGCTGAGGCCATTTGCCTTCGAAAGAACCAAACACTCAAATGAAACGTGATAATGATTTTATACGCCAACTGCTTCTAGAATGCGAACAAAGTGATGATATCCATCTGGTGGCGCTGGTTATCATAGCCCCTTCGAACGACGAACTCAAGCGTTACCACCATGTACAGCTGCTCTGCGATGCTGGCTATTTTACACCTTTCGGTGAACACTCGTATCGTATGACCAATCAAGGGTATGATTATCTAGAAGCCATCAAGAACGAAACCGTATGGGCTAAAACCAAAGAAGAGGTGACCAAGCTTGGCGGCGCAACCTTAGACATGATCAAAGACATCGCTGTGACCTTCTTAAAGCGGGAATTGGCAGAGAAACTCGGCATCAGCCTATAGCGTCTGGGTCACCCACCAGACACGCGCTTCCATTATGTCTGCGCGTGGGTGACGCTATGCAGCGGTCTCAGCTGTTTATATAGGCATAAGGCCAATCGCAAAACCCGCTAGGAGACGATCTTAGCCAGCGTAGCGGCGCGAAGATCTGACTCGCTGACGCCCTCTGCGGTTTCCACAATCGCTAATCCGCCCTCAACCACATCCAGCACCCCAAGATTGGTGATGATGCGATCCACAACGCCAGCGCCCGTGAGCGGCAGGCTACAGGCAGGCAGAACTTTGCTTTCGCCCTTCTTATTGGTGTGATCCATGACCACGACAACCCGGCCGACGCCGGCAACAAGATCCATGGCGCCACCCATACCTTTGACCAACTTGCCGGGGATCATCCAATTGGCCAAATCACCATTCTGGGCAACTTCCATGGCGCCCAGGATTGCCATGGCAATCTTGCCGCCGCGAATCATTCCAAAGGAGGTTGCGCTGTCAAAATAAGCGGTTTGCGGCAATTCGGTAATCGTTTGCTTGCCTGCGTTGATCAGATCAGGATCCACCTCATCCTCGGTTGGAAAGGGCCCCATGCCGAGCATGCCGTTTTCCGATTGCAAGGTCACCTCAACCCCCTCGGGGATATAGTTGGACACAAGCGTTGGAATACCAATGCCCAGATTCACATAGGTGCCATCTTCCAACTCTTGCGCGGCCCGCGCTGCCATTTGGTTACGGTCCCAGCCTTTTGTCTCCGTGGCCATTATACTGCCCTCACTGTACGTTGTTCGATCCGTTTCTCATGGCTGCCTTGGATAAGCCGGTGCACATAGATGCCGGGCAGGTGAATGTGATCGGGATCCAAGCTGCCTGTGGGGACAATCTCCTCGACCTCCGCAATGCAGACCTTACCACACATGGCTGCCGGCGGGTTAAAGTTCCGCGCCGTCTTGCGGAAAATCAAATTGCCCGTCTCATCGGCCTTCCATGCTTTCACAATCGACAGATCTGCAAAGAGCCCGGTTTCGAGAATATAGGTCTCGCCATTAAACTCTTTATGCTCTTTGCCCTCAGCAATCACCGTGCCCACGCCGGTCTTGGTATAAAACCCCGGAATACCACAGCCCGCAGCACGCATCCGCTCGGCCAAAGTGCCCTGCGGGTTGAATTCAAGCTCCAGCTCACCTGAAAGATATTGCTTCATAAATGTGTCATTCTCGCCCACATAGGAGGAGATCATCTTTTTCACCTGCCGGGTTTGAAGCAAAATGCCAATGCCAAAATCATCCACACCGGCATTGTTCGACGCAAAGGTCAAATCCTTGGTGCCCGCGTCTCGAATCGCAGCCAATAGGTTTTCTGGCAAACCACACAGACCAAAGCCCCCGGCAGCAATAAACATCCCGTCAAACAACAGCCCTTCGAGAGCCTCGCTGGCGGATCCATAGAGTTTTTTCATGAGCAGACCGTCCTCTTCGTTCCATTGACCTCAAAGACCACTGAATAAACTAAGGGTCAAGACTTCGCCGCCGTTTTACGCAAAATCCGCCGCCAAGCAATTGCGCACTGTCTTGTTGCGGGATGTCCAAAAGCCGGGCCAGCTGCGATCATGCCCCGCACGTTGATCGCCCCCAAACGAGCGGCGGACGGGGCGCATGGGCAAGCCATGGTCTGGCCCCCCGGGGTCGCAGCGCCTGTCTTGGGGGCTGTCGTCACAAAAACGGCATATCCACCAGTTTTGCTGAAACCTTGCGACCGCCCGAGCGGGACAGGGTTACCGTGACGCCGATTGTGCAGCTGCGTGAGATCAACGCGTAGCCAATGTTTTTGCTCATCCGCGGCGACCAAACACAATTGGTCATATCGCCGACCTTCTGCCCATCTACGGTAATGTCTTCCCAGTGGAAGCTCAAAGGATCGGGCGTGTCGCCCTCCAAGACCAAACCAAGCTGATGACGCTTGGGACCTTCGGCATGGATGCGACGCAGCGCTTGAATGCCGATGACATCGTCGGGGACATCCAGGTCAATATAATTGCCCAAACGCACCTCAAAGGGATTGGTGGTGTCGTCGCTGTCAGAGCCACAGCTCACCAACCCGCTTTCCGTCCGCTCAGGGGAGGTTGGCCCACCATTGCCAATGCCAAAAGGCGCGCCGGCCTCTTTGACGATGTTCCACAGCTCATCGCCGCGCGTTCCATCGCGCAGATAAATCTCAAACCCACCCTGTTTGGACCAGCCCGAGCGCTGCACGGCAACAGGAATTCCGTTGATTTCCGTTTCTGAGAACCAAAAATACTTCAGATCATGCACCCAGTCGCCAAATATAGATGACAACACCGCGCCCGCTTTTGGCCCCTGGACCGCCAAGGGCGAGACATCCGGTTCCGAAATTTTTACATCGAGCCCACGCTCTGCCGCAATCGCGCGCGCCCAGAACCAAATATCACTATCCGCAATCGAGAACCAAAACAGGTCTTCGCGCAGCTTCAGCAGGATTGGGTCATTGATCAAAATACCGTCGTGATTGCAAAGCGGCACATATTTGCCCTGCCCGATCTTGCATTTTGACAAATCGCGCGGGCTCAGGATCTGCGCCAATTTGGCAGCATCGGGCCCTTCGAGCTGGACCTGCCGCTCCGCGCCCACATCCCACATGACCACCCCATTCAAAAGATCCCAATATTCCTTCTGCTTATCGCCAAAACTCGCCGGCAAAATCATCCGGTTGTAGATCGATGCATCGGTACAGCCCTCGGCGACCACCGAATTAAAGAATGGAGATGGGCGCAAACGCGCTGTGGCATGTACCTGAAACATTTTTAAGCTCCTAATCTGACGCTAAAATGCGCTTTAGTGCAGGCAAGCCCCGTCTGGCAATCCCCTGAATTGCCCCTGCGATATGACCTTGCGTCATCATTTTTGCCAGAAAATTAAACCAGAGCAACTGAGGCGGGTGGATTGCGCAATATCACCCATAATTGGCGCGGCAGAGCGCGGCTGGATCGAGTTACGGCTTTGTTACAATAATGGCTCCAAATGCCTTCCCCTGCTGGCGCATTCTGCTAACCTGCGCGCAAGTGGGAGGATCAAATGCAAAAGCAAGCTGTGCGCCTGGGCGTGGATATCGGCGGGACCTTTACGGATGTCGTTTTGGAGCGCGGCGGCGCCCTCTTTTCCACCAAAGTCTTAACCACCTATCACGCTCCAGAGGAGGCAATTGTCGATGGCATGGCCCGCGTTTGCGCGCAGGCGCAAATCGATCCGGCCGAGATCACCCAGATCATTCATGGCACAACGCTTGCCACAAATGCGCTGATCGAGCGCCGCGGTGCCAAAACCGCTTTGATTACCACCGAGGGCTTCCGCGATGTCATTGAGATGCGCACCGAGAGCCGCTTTGAACAATATGACCTCAACCTCACCCTGCCCCCGCCACTTCTGCCGCGCAATTTTCGCTATACAATCACTGAGCGTATGCAGGCAGACGGCCAAGTGCTCAAACCGATCAACCGCGCTGAGATTGAAGCCCTGGTCGCGGAGATTAAACAGGCGGGCTTTGAGAGCATCGCCGTTGGATTTCTACATTCCTACGTCAATGACGCCCATGAGCGCCTTGTGGCGGAGGTTGTTGCTGAGCAAATGCCCGGCGCCATGCTGTCGCTGTCTTGCGAGGTGAGCCCACAGATGCGCGAGTATGAGCGCTTCAACACCACCATCGCCAATGCCTATATCAAACCCTTGATGAAAACCTATTTGGGCCGCCTCAAAGGGCGTTTGAACCCCGAAGGGGCCCTATGTCCAATCTTTTTGATGCACTCCGGCGGAGGGATTATCAGCCTGGCGAATGCCGCTGAATTTCCGGTACGCCTGGTCGAATCCGGCCCGGCCGGCGGGGCGGTTTTTGCCGCCCATATCGCCGCGCGTCACAAGCTTGATAAGGTACTCTCCTTCGACATGGGCGGCACGACGGCGAAGATTTGCCTCATCAAAGACCAAACGCCCAAAACCGCCCGTGTCTTCGAAGTCGCGCGCAGCTACCGGTTCAAAAAAGGCTCCGGCATGCCCATTTCCATACCTGTGATAGATATGGTCGAGATCGGCGCCGGTGGCGGCTCTTTGGCCCATGTCGACAGCCTGCGGCAAATCAGAGTTGGGCCAGAAAGCGCAGGCTCCGAGCCGGGCCCGGCCTGCTATGGCCGAGGTGGCACCCGCCCATCGGTGACCGATGCCGATTTGCTCCTGGGACGGCTGGATCCGGACAAGTTTGCCGGCGGGCGCATCACGCTGAAGCCCGCGGCGAGCGCAGCCGCGCTTGAGGCACATTTGGGCGATACGCTTGATATGGACAGCCAAACCGCCGCCTTCGGCCTCTCTGAGGTTGTGGATGAAAATATGGCCAATGCCGCACGGGTGCATGCCGTGGAAAACGGCGAAGACCTCAGCGAATATACGATGATCGCCTTTGGCGGCGCGGCCCCTTTGCACGCGGGGCGGCTCTGCGAGAAATTGGGCATCGACCGTCTCCTCGTGCCCAGCGGCGCCGGGGTGGGATCTGCGATTGGCTTTCTGCGCGCCCCTTTCAGCTTTGAAGCCACACGCAGCCATTTCATGCGATTGGCTGACTTTAGAACCGAGGCCGCGACGGGCTTGCTGGTGGAATTGAACGAGGAGGCCAGGGCCTTTGTGCGCAGCTGTGACGCACATGCCGAAATTTACGCGCAATACAAAGTCTATATGCGCTATTCGGGCCAGGGATGGGAAATACCCGTGCCATTTGATGCCGCCCTGGCGCAGTCTCCCGATGCCGCAAAGTTTGAAGCGCTGTTTGAGCGCGAATACCAAACCCTCTTTGGCCGCAGCGTCGCAGGTATGGACATTGAGATCACGGTTTGGTCCGTCAATGCCACCACCGCCGCCGCCCCGGCCACACCCCTGCCGCCCCAGCCGGAGGGTCAACGCTTGATGGCCACCCATTGCCGCAGCCTATTTGATGCGGCATCGGCGCAAATGACCGAGGCGGCACAATGGCGCCGCGCGGATATGGCCATCGGCGCAGAGCTGGACGGGCCTGCGGTGATTGAAGAAGAGGAAACCACCATCATCGTGCCCAAATCCCGCCGGGCGCGGGCGCTGAGTGATGGCTGTATTGAACTGACCACGCGCCCGGCACAAAAAGGAGCGGCGCAATGACCTCATCCCCAGCACCCCGCACCACCTCTGAGGTGCAGTTTCAAGTTATGTGGAATCGGCTGATCTCTGTGGTGGAAGAGCAGGCGCAAGCGCTGGTGCGAACGGCCTTCTCAACCTCTGTGCGCGAGGCCGGGGATCTTTCTGCCGGGGTCTATGATGCACAGGGTCAGATGCTGGCCCAAGCGGTCACCGGCACCCCGGGCCATGTCAATGCCATGGCCGATGCCGTGGCCCATTTCATGCGCCGGATTGGTCGCGAGAATTTCGCACCCGGCGATATTTACATCACCAATGATCCCTGGGAGGGAACCGGCCACTTACATGACATAACCATTGTAACCCCAAGTTACTACAAAGAAACCTTTGTCGGCTTCTTTGCCTGCACCGCGCATATCGTTGATATCGGTGGTCGAGGGTTTGGGGTGGATGCCAATAGTGTCTATGAGGAAGGTCTCTACATACCGATCATGAAATTGGCCGATCGCGGCGTGGTCGATCAGACCTTGATGCAGATCATCCGCGCCAATGTGCGCGAGCCCGATCAGCTGGTGGGAGATATCTATGCGCTCGCCAGCTGCAACGAAATTGGCCACCGCCGCTTGGTGGATATGATGGAGGAATTTGAGCTCGCGGATCTGTCTGGGATTTCACAGTTTATTCTCACCAACTCCCGCCGCGCAACCCTTGAGCGGATCAACGCGCTGACACCCGGCGTGGCCCGAGGGGAAATGCGCACGGACGGCTATGCGCAGCCGGTTGATCTCAAAGTGCAGCTCACCATCGAAAAGGACCGCATTTTATGCGATTTCAACGGCACTTCTGGCTTGGACAAGAAGGGCATCAACTGTCCGCTGGTCTATACCAAAGCCTATGCCTGCTACGCGCTGAAATGCGCCATTGCGCCAGAAATTCCCAATAACGCGGCCAGCTTGGCGCCCTTTGAAATTTCGGCTCCGGAAAACACCATCGTGAATGCCCTGCATCCCGCCCCTGTGGCGCTGCGTCACATCATCGGCCATATGGTTCCCGACGCGGTCTATGCGGCTTTGGATCAATTGCTGCCTGGGCTGGTGCCTGCGGAGGGCGCGGGATGCCTGTGCAATTTCCAAGTCTCCCTGCGCCCCCGCAGCGATGCGCCTGCCCCGCCTCATGCCCGGCGCGGGGAGGTTTTGACCTTCAACTCCGGCGGATCTGGTGCGCGCCCCGGTTTGGATGGAATGAACGCCACCGCCTTTCCCAGCGGAGTGATGACCATGCCCGTCGAAGCCACCGAGCAGGTCGGCCCGGTGGTGATCTGGCGCAAAGAGCTGCGGGCCGACAGCGGCGGCGCAGGCCGACATCGCGGCGGATTGGGTCAATATATGGAGGTTGGCGCACAAGAGGGGTATGAATTTGACATCCAAGCCATGTTCGATCGCATCAACCACCCAGCCAAGGGTCGCCAAGGCGGATCTAGCGGCGCTGCCACGACAATCTCGCTTGACGATGGCACGGCCATGCGCGGGAAAGGCAAGCAATTTGTACCCCATGGCAAAAAAGTCATGATGGCTTTTCCCGGTGGCGCGGGATACGGGCCTGCCTGCGAACGAAGTACCGCAGAAATCCTAAAAGATCTGGCGGGCGGCTATATCACCGCGCAGGCGGCGGAAGAGCTTTACGGTCTGGCGCCACAACAGATTGCAGATGTGTTGGACCGGGCCAAAAATGGCGAGGAGTTCTAAATGACACGGTCGCTGCACACGCCCAAGGCGCAAGGCTATGACGTCATTCTTATTGGTGGTGCCATGTATGGCAGCTCCATTGCCTGGTGGCTCAGCCGAGATCCCGGGTTTGACGGTTCCATTCTCGTGGTCGAGCGGGATCTCACTTTTGAGTTCGCGTCCACAAGCCACACCAATTCCTGCATCCGCCAACAGTTTTCAAACCCAACCAATATCCAAATCAGCCAATTTGGTGCAGAGTTTATCAATAATTTTCAAAGCTATTTTGACCATGACCCGCGTGTTCCGCCAATCCACATCCAATCTTTTGGCTATATGTATTTGGCCAATAGCGCCGCTGGGGCCGAAAGCCTGAGTCGCAGTCAAGCGGTGCAGGCACAGCTGGGCGCCGGCACACGGCATATGACAGCTTCAGAAATTCAGGCCGAATATCCGTTTTATCATTTGGATGACATTACCGCAGGCAATCACAACACAGTCAACGAAGGCTATTTTGATGGCGGCACGATTTTTGATTGGTGCAAGCGCGTGGCCCAGGAAAAAGGCACCGAATACGTCCAAAATGAGGTCGTGGCCATAGAGCGGCGCGCTGACCGCATTCACAGCGTCACCCTGGCCTCGGGTGAGCGTCTCGCCTGTGGGCTCGTGGTCAATTGCGCAGGCCCCCGCGCTGTGCAAACCGCAGGCTTGGCCGGGCTCGACTTGCCAGTTGAGCCGCGCAAACGCTACAGCTTTGTCTTCGATGCCGAGCAGCCGCTGGAGCGCGATCTGCCCCTCACCATTGATCCCTCTGGCGTGCATATGCGCTCGGAGGGGCGTTATTATCTCGCAGGCTGTCCGCCCGATGATGATACACCCGTGGCCTATGACGATTTCACCCAGGACCACAGCATCTGGCAAGAGAAGGTCTGGCCTATCATCGCCGCCCGTGTGCCGCAATTCGAGGCAATCAAGCTGATCAACAGCTGGGCGGGGCATTACGCCTATAACGCCTTCGATCAAAACGCGATCATCGGCCCGCATCATCAGGTCGAGAACTTCCTCTTTGCCAATGGGTTTTCCGGCCACGGCTTGCAACAATCTATGGCCATCGGGCGCGGATTGGCCGAATTTATCACCTATGGCGCCTACCGCAGCATTGACCTTTCCCCCTTCGCATACAAACGTATCGAAGAGGGCAAACCCTTTATAGAAAAGGCAGTAATTTGATGAAAAAACTCGTGTTAACCGGTGCCGCGGGACGGCTGGGCTCCTATCTGCGCGAACCGCTGAGCCAGATGTGCGACAGTCTGATCTCCACCGATTGGACCGAGGATCTCGGCAAGCTTTATCCCGGTGAGACCTATGTAAAAGCCGACCTGGGAGATCTGGACGCCATGGAGGCGGTGCTGGAGGGCGCCGACATGGTGGTGCATTTTGGCGCGATTGGCGATGAGGCCGCCTGGGACAAGATCCTACATTCCAACATCATTGGCGCCTACAATGTCTGGGAAGCGGCCGCGCGCCAGGGGCTGCGCCGCGTGGTCTATGCCAGCTCCATTCATGCGGTGGGCATGTATCCCAAAACCCAAAGGATCGACACAGACGTGCCGCACCGTCCAGATACCTACTATGGTTTGGCGAAATGTTTCGCCGAGGATCTTGGCAGCCTTTATTGGGACAAAAAGGGCATTGAGAGTGTGCATCTGCGCATCCTGTCCGCCGCACAGGTCAACAATCCGCGCGCGCTTGGCTCCTGGCTGTCCTATGACGATCTGATCCATTTGGTTCAGCAGGCCATCACCACACCGATCACTGGCTTTTCCGTGATCTATGGCGTGTCCAATAATGACCGGGTCACGGTCGACAATCACAAGGCGGCCTTCTTGGGCTATCGCCCGAAAGACAATGCCGAGCAATTTGCCGCTGAGGTCTTGGCTGCTGCCGATCCGGCAGATCCGCATGATCCCGGGCAAATGTGCCAAGGCGGGCCCTTCGCTTCTGTAGAGATTGGGTTTTCAGGCACGGCCAGCATGAATATCGTGCAAGACAAAAAAGAGATATAATCCACCCATGGCGGCGGATCCGACCTCTCCGAACTGCTGCGCCCCATCCAGACCCGAGGGCGCCACCTCTCGGCCTGCCCCGCAATCCATGGGCAGCGGGGAGCATCGGGGCGCGCTTTGCCCCATACCGGGCGGGGCGGGCTTGATGGGAACCAACCGGCCGGTGATTAAGTTGGACGGCGAGGCACCGCAGCGCCGGGTCAGGCTGAAACCGTTCCTGCTGGGGCAAACCCCGGTGAGCAATGCGGAATTTTCCCATTTTGCAGAACAGACGGGCTATGTCACCGAGGCGGAGGTCTTTGGCTGGTCTTTCGTCTTTCACCTCCAGGTTCCCGCGGCCCAAATCACGGTGCAAGGCGCGGCTGGCGCGCAATGGTGGCGGCGGGTCGATGGCGCCGATTGGCGATATCCCGCAGGCCCTTTGGGCGCCGAATGCCTGCCCGATCACCCTGCGGTTCATCTGTCGTGGAGGGATGCGCAGGCCTATTGCGCTTGGGCGGGGGGACGTCTTCCAAGTGAAGCGGAATGGGAGCATGCCGCCCGTGGCGTTTTGGGGGATGTGACCTATCCTTGGGGCGATGCGCCGCCCGATGATCGCGCGCATCTGCCCTGCAATATCTGGCAAGGCCATTTTCCCACTCTGAACACCGCCGCCGATGGCTATGCTTTCACCAGCCCGGCGCGCTCTTTTGCCCCCAATGGCTACGGGCTCTATGGCATGGCCGGCAATGTCTGGGATTGGACGGCCGATCTGTTTCGCCTCAAATCCCTATCCAAAGCCGGCAAGGCCCATGCAGCGGCCATGCGGGGATATCGCGTCATCAAAGGCGGCAGCTTTCTATGCCATGCCTCCTATTGCACGCGCTACCGCATCGCCGCGCGCACGGGCAATTCCCCTGAGAGCACCACCAGCCATATGGGATTTCGCATCGCTTTTGACGCGCCGCCCGGGCGCGGCTGACGCCAGCCGCAGCCACCCCGGCGCTATGGCTCCGCCGGCGGTTCAAGATCGGCCAGCAATTGATCGAATTGCGCCACCGCCGGCTGCGCTCCCATTTCAGCAAAAAGCCCCCGCGCCTGCACCCAAAACTGCCGCGCCTGCAGCCGGTCACCCCGAAAGAAGGCGACAGCGCCGAGACGTGCATAATCCCGAGCCATCCCCTCCTTGCGCCCCAACTCCTTGTCCAAGGCAAGGGCTTGGTTGTAATATCCAACCGCTATCTCCAAGTCCCCCTGCTTGAAGGCAACATTGCCAAGGTTACCATAAATTGCTGCCATCCCCGCCTTGCGCCCCAACTCCTTGTCCAAGGCAAGGGCTTGGGTGTAATAGTCAACCGCCTCCTCCAAGTCACCCCGCGTCATGGCAATATCGCCAAGGTTGCCATAACCGACAGCAATGGCTTCTTGGTCGTCCTGGGTCCGGCCAAGGTCCAAAACCTGGTGAAAGGCATCTTCAGCGACCTTCAGATTCCCGAACAAATGCTCCAATTGGCCAATAGAATTGATGGCCACTATATTTTCCGGGTCGAGGGCATGGGCGCGGCGATAGGCGGCGAGGGAGGCCTGCGGATCCCCGTAATAGGTTAAGGCGCCCTCCCCCATATGGAGCTGAACCAAATCCTTGATCGGCCCCTGCTCATAATCTTGAATCAAAGCCCGCAGATTGGGCAGAAGGGCCGCCCCAAGTCTGCCCGGCTCCAAATCTGCCAAAAGCGCCCGCGCGCGGGATGCCAGCTTATCGTCACCGCCCGCCGCGATTTTTTGTGCGAGTTCAAGCGTGGCCTTCAGCTGGGCAATCAACGCCTCTTTGTCTGCAAGCTCAATGTCGCGCTGGTCCAGCTCCGCGCGGTAGCGATCCAGCAGGTTGTTCAAATGCCCTATGGTTTTTTGATCCGCTGGGTCACCCGTGATAATCATATCACCGCCCACTTGGGTCACATCACCACCGATGGACACCTGTCCGCTGATATCAATTGAAGCGTTCGATTTTCTCTGTGTGCTGGTATCAACGCCAGCTTTAGATTTTTGCCATGTGAAGAGCGCCCATCCCGCGCCAATCACTGCAATGACAACTGTCACGATGATCCCCACTGCGGGGCCATAGTCATTAAGCCAGTAAAACCAATTTTGCGGATGTTTGTCCATTCAAAGCGTTTCGGTATCAATTAAAAGTGTCATGAATTCAGGGGAGTATTGCCCCAACCGAGCCCCCTGTAAAGCCGATATATTACAAACCCCTAAAACAAAAACCGCCTCGCTTCCTGCATTGCGCAAGCGGCAATCCGCCCCCGGCGCTTATCGCCCGTAGGGATTGGGCGGCGCGGGGGTGAAGCCGGCCAGCGTTTTGGGCGCATAGATCTCGATCACCAGCGGATGGCAGTGCGCGGTGTCGCTGGAATGTTCTGCGCCGCAATCGCCGCCCGGGCAGGCAGAGAGGCCGAGGGTGATGTCAATCTGCGCCTCCAGCTCAAGAAAATCGCCCGGGCGCACGGGGCTGGCCTTCATGAAATATTGATGCGTGTCGCGGGTAAACCCCGTCAGCATGAAGATATTGAGCACATCATGCACATGCCGCTCCGCCTCTTCCGGCGGCAGGTCAAAGTGATCGGCCACAGCGCGCGTCAGATTGGAATGGCAGCAATAGTGGTAATCTGAGCCACTGAGCAGCCGGCCCGTATAGGGATCACAGCGGGTGCCAATCACATCATGCACCGAGCCGCCATCGGCGTCATAGCCATACCAGTCCAGCGTGTCACAGGTGATATGCGCCAAGGGCCGCATGAAGGGAAAGCTCGACCAGAGACTGTCACCCGTGCTGACATGGGTGCCGTGCAGGGCGCGTGTTTTGCCACTGTAGAATCGCTCGGCGATGTTGTGGGTGTTCCAAATGTTCAGATCCCCAACCTGCGGCCCCTCCACCGATACAATCCGCGCGAAATGCCCGGCTGGCACGTCAATGCAGGCGGCCGTGCGGGGCGCCACAGAAAGGCGCTGCACCAAATCTGCGCCCTCCCGCCGCGCGGCTGAAGCCGCCAGATCGACCTGCGGCAGGGTCTGGGTGGGATAGCACACAACCACCGGACGCGCCCGCCGCGCCTGCGCATCTGTGGGTTCTAGGTGGGTGGGGTGTTGATGTTTCATGCGGCCTCTCAATGTCGTTGCGCCCATGTTAGAGGCGCGCGGTGAAATTGACAATTCCGCACGGTGACAGGTCGCATATGGGCTTGCTCTTACCGGCGCGATGGGCTCCATTTGCCCTATGGATATAATGCAAAACCCCCACCGCCACACGGGCTTGACCGTCGACATATTGCACGACATTCCCGCCCCTTCGACCGATGCGGCCTCAGTGCAAGCCCTTCTGGCCCGTTGTCCCAAAGCCGCTGAGACTGATATGCTGCAAGCGCCCAACATGGCCCAAGAGCTCAAGATCGCGCAGCTCAGCGTAAAAGATGAGCGCGGCCGCATGGGATTGGGCAGTTTCAAAGCGCTTGGCGCGGCCTATGTCATCGCCCATAGCGCCATCGTCAAAGGCGAAGCACAGAACGCCAAGACCTATGTCACCGCCAGTGCCGGAAATCACGGGCTCAGTGTGGCGGCCGGCGCAAAGGCCTTTGGCGCCGCCTCCGTGATCTTCCTGAACCACAGCGTGCCCGAAGCCTTTGCCGAACGCTTGATCGCTCAGGGCGCAACCGTCGAGCGCGCCGGCAAAACCTATGAGCAGAGCATGAGCGCGGCGCAAGCGGCCGCCGAGGATAAGGGCTGGACCCTGCTGTCGGACAGCTCTTGGCCAGGCTATAGTGATTTGAGCCATCGTTTGATGGAGGGCTATACAGTCTTCATGGCCGAAGCCGAACGGCAAATTTCTGCGCCAAGCCATATCTTCTTGCAAGCGGGCGTTGGCGGATTGGCTGGAGCAGCGGCAGCGATGGCCCGCAAAATATGGGGCGATGCGCCAGTGATCGTGGTGGTTGAACCAAGCCACGCCCCGGCGTTGCATGGCTGCATACAGACCGGTAATTTCGTCGCCGCCAGAGGCCCCGGAAGCGCCATGGGCCGGCTGGACTGCCTGGAGGCCTCTTTGATCGCTCTGAAGGGGCTGGCCAAGGATGCCGATGTTTTTGCGCTCATCAGCGAAGAGGAAGGCCAAGCCGGCGCCGATTATGCCACGGCCCATCAGATGGAGAGCACAGCCTCCGGGGCGGCGGGTTTGGCGGCTCTCTTGGCCTCACCGGCCCATCGGGCGGCGCTCAAGCTTGACGCAAACTCCCATGTGCTTGTCATACTTTCAGAAGGTCGAGAATAATGCCCCAAGGTTTCGAAATCACAGAATTCAAAACGCGCCTGGCCCGGGCACAAAGCCGCATGGATGCGGCGGATCTCGACGCGATTTTATTGACCACAGAACCAGATATTCGCTATTTCACCGGCTATCTCACAAGATTTTGGGAAAGCCCGTGCCGGCCGTGGTTCTTGGTCGTGCCCCGCTCTGGCGATCCCATTGCGGTCATCCCCTCGATTGGCGCCGCGCTTATGGCCCGCACATGGATCACAGATATTCGCACATGGCGTGCTCCAGATCTCGAAGATGATGGCATCAGTCTCTTGGCCGAGACCCTGCGGGATATAGGCCCGCGTATTGGCACGCCCAGTGGTTTGCAGTCACATCTGCGCATGCCGCTGGGCGATTTTGCCCGGCTCAATGCCGCTCTGCTCCAACCTATTGGCGCGGATGCTGACATTCTGCACAGCCTCCGTCTGGTGAAATCGGAGGCTGAGATTGAGAAGATCAGAACCGCCTGCCGCATTGCCACCCGCGCCTTTGAACGCGTGCCGGAGATTGCCTGCATTGGCCAGCCTTTGGCGCCGGTGTTTCGTGATTTTCAGCGCCTCTGTCTGGATGAAGGCGCCGATTGGGTGCCCTATCTCGCCGGTGCTGCGGCGCCGGGCGGCTATGGCGATGTCATCTCTCCGGCGGACGAGCGTCCGCTCGAGGCCGGAGATGTCTTGATGCTGGACACGGGCCTGGTGCATGATGGCTATTTTTGCGATTTTGATCGCAACTTTTCCGTTGGCAACCCATCGCCGGATGTTGCCGCAGGTCATAGCCGTTTGATTGAGGCCACATATGCCGCTTTTGAGGCCGCCCGGCCAGGCGCGACCGCGGCAGACCTGTTTCACGTTATGGATAAGATTGTCACGGGCGACGCCGGAGGATCGGAGGCGGGCCGCTATGGCCACGGGCTTGGCATGAACCTCACGGAATGGCCCAGCTTGATCCCAACAGATCACACGCCGCTGGTGCCGGGCATGGTCCTCACCTTGGAGCCCGGCATTGAACTGGCGCCAGGTCGTGCCTTGGTTCATGAGGAGAATATTGTCATTCGGGAGACGGGCGCTGAGTGGCTGAGCCAACCCTATGGCGCCGAAATGCTTAGGATTTAACATGAGTTTACTGCCATATGATATTGTTTCAATTGAACCAACTCGAATCGGACTTGTGGTTTTGCAATCGGATGAAACCATCGAGCGCGATATGATGCAGATGCGCGGCACCGCGGATCTCTTCTTTAGCCGCGTGCCCAGTGGACAGCAGGTCACCGCCGCAACGCTGCAATCTTTTGCAGGGCATATTGAAGCCTCCGCCGCGCTCTTTCCCCAGACCCTTCACTTCAACGCCGTCGGCTATGGCTGCACCTCTGGCACCGCTCAAATTGGCGTGCAGGAGATCGAACGACTGGTGAAATCTGGAACGAAAACCCAAGCGGTCAGCCAGCCCGTATCCGCATTGGTGGCGGCTTGCCAGCATCTCAAGCTCAAACGTATTGCGTTTTTGTCCCCCTACCTGGAGGAGGTCAGCGCCAATCTGCGGAAGGTATTGCAGCAGAACGGCGTTGAAACCCCAGTGTTTGGCACCTTCGGCGAGGCCGAAGAGTCAAAAGTTGTTCGCATCTCTGGCGCATCGGTTCAAAGCGCGGCCCGTCATCTGCTCGCAGAGGACGGGCTTGACGGCATTTTTCTCAGCTGCACCAACCTGCGCACCATGGATTTGATTGCGCCGATGGAAAGGGAATTGGGCGTGCCTGTGCTGTCCAGCAACCTTGTGCTCGCCTGGCATCTCGCGCAGCTGTCTGGCGATCCACAGGCGTTGCAAGGGCCCGGCCGGCTCTTTGCCGCCCAGGCCGTCGACTGATAGGGCCTCGGCAAACCTTAAACCCGCTGCAAAAAGTCCAAAACGGGCGCGGCAAAAGCCTCTGGCGCTTCGAGCAGCCCCAGATGTTTGAAGCGGGGTATGATTTGGCACTCTGCCCCCGCGATTTCAGCGGCGATGTCCCGGCTCATCTGCGGCGTTGAGCCCACATCTTCCGTAGATGTCATCACCAAACTTGCTACCTTTAAAGCCGGGACGGGACGAATTAACTCCCTCACCCCATGGGCCAAAACCCAAGCGGACTGCCCATAGCTCGCGCGATCCGCCTGCAGGCGCCAAGCCGCAACCTGCCGCGGGATCGGTGAATGCGAGGCCAGAAATTCTGGCGTGAACCAGCGCTCCAACGCGGCCTGAAGCGTCGCCTCAGCGCCCCGATCCAGCGCCTTGCGGGCCCGCGTCTCGACCTCCTGCTGCATCTGCGCACCGCGGTCATGCGGAGAATTCAAAATAACCAATGACCGCACCAAATGTGGATGGTCCATGGCGACCCGTCGATTGATCATCCCGCCAATGGAAAATCCAACCAAATGTGCAGGGCCCAATGCGGTTTCCTCCAGCAATCGGGCGATTTGACCGGCAAAGATCGATAGGGTGAGCGGGCGCTCTGCCGGAGCGCTCTGCCCATGGCCATAAAGGTCATAATTCAACACGCGATACCGGGCGCAGAGCGCTGGCAAATGCGCCTGCCACAGCGATGAGGTCAACCCCAACCCATGGATCAGCACCAATGGCGGCCCATCTTCGGGCCCGTCAAGCCTATAGGCCGTGCCATCGGCTGCTCTAAACACCGGCGGGATTGTCCACATCGCGGCCCATATCGCGCAGATCATCATAGCGGTTGCCAATCCGGTGCAAGGGATGGCCGCCAATGGAGGCGCCAAGCGCAATCAAGATCTCATCCTCAGCGGGCGCATCCGGCACGGTGGTGTGTATGGTTTGGTAATGGCTGCGCATGCCGCCATCATCCTTATGCATCAAAGGGATCATCAAGGACGTGCCCGCGCTGCCGCGGGTATTGGTGAAAGCAAGATAGGATTTGGCATGGACCGCCTCGCGGAATTGATTGCCAAAATGCAGCGTATGCGTCATGGCTTGCGCGTGCTCTAACTCGCCCCCCATGCCGACAATGCTGGCCTTGCCGCAGCCCTCAATCTTATCTCCACAAATCTCAAGCAACAGATTGGTCAAGAGCTTGCCCAGGACCGGCCCGTGCTCTTGAATTTCTGGCCGGAGGTTCTCAACCCATCCACGACAAAACCAAGGGTTTTTAACAATCACCATGGCGCTCACCAATTTGGTTGGCACAGGCACAGCCTTGCCCCCCTCTTGATAGGTGGTTTGAACCAGCGTCAGCGTGCGGCGAATTTCAATACTCATGGCGACATCCCTTAGGTGAATTCTGGCATAACATGATCAATGAAGCTCTGAAGAGAGCGTTTCTGCTCGACCATCCCCAATCCCATTGAGGCATAATAAATGAAAGCATCGACGCCCAAAGCCTCATAACGGCGCAGTTTTGCAATCACCTGTTCGGGCGCGCCAAACATCAGGTTTTCCTCAAGCATTTCGGGATCCACACGGACATTACCCTTCAACTCCTCCGCCGAGACCGCGTCAGGAAAGCCATTGTGCACCGCTCCGGTCTTGGTCATCAGATTGCCAAATCTGCCCAAAACATTGCGTATGGCGTCCATGGCTGCGGCGCGATCGTCTTCAGTTTCGTAAACCGCCGTGTGGCGCATCATAGCGAATGTGCCTTGCCAGCCATTGCCCGCCGTCTCAATGGCCTCATCGAGCTGCGCCTTATATCTTTCCGCCTCTGCAAAGGGCATGGAAAACGGCCAAGACATGATGTTACAGTGATTGGCCACCGCATAATCAAAGGTGATGGGCGAGCGGGCCGCCACCCACATGGGCACCTCACCTTGCAGCGGCTTGGGACAGGATGTGGCAGCGGGGAACTGCCAATATGTCCCGTCATGCGTAACATCCCCCTGCCAAAGCTTGCGCACCAAGGGCAGCATCTCTTGCATATAGCGCCAGCTGTCACTTTGGGCCAAACCGGGTTTCATTCGGTCGAACTCGCGTTGATAGGCCCCAGAGCCCAGCCCCAATTCCAACCGCCCATCCGACAGCAGATCAACCATGGCCGCTTCACCCGCCAAATTGATCGGATGCCAGTAGGCGGCATTGGCCACGCCGCAGCCCAAACGGATATTTTCGGTGTGATCGGCCCACCAGGTCATGATTTGAAACGGATTGGGCGCAATGGTCATTTCAAGCGCGTGATGCTCTGCCGCCCAAGCAATGTCAAATCCAGCTCGGTCAGCCATCTGAACCATTTCAAGGACATGATCGCGCACCGCGCGCATATCTGTCTGCGCATCCATACGTTCTAAATTTATCGCAATGTGAAACTTCATCGGATCACCTTGGTTGAAAGGGGTTGGCGATAGGATCATCCGACAGGTTGACCCAGATGGTTTTTGCACGGGTGTAATCATACATGGCTTGCAGCCCAGCCTCTCGCCCATGACCGGAGGTTTTCACCCCGCCGAATTCAGCAATCGGCGAAATCATTCTGTAGGTATTGATCCAAACCATTCCCGATTTCAATGCTTTGGCCAAACGCAGTTGCCGGGCGCCATCGCGGGTAAACAGCCCCGTGGCCAGCCCATGTTTGGTGTCATTGGCCAGTGCCAAAACCTCTGATTCCGTGCGAAACCGCTGGACGGCCAGCACCGGGCCAAAAAGCTCCGTATCGACAATGGTCATATCTTGGCGAGGGCATTCAATGATGGTGGGTTCAAAGAACAAACCCGGCCGCGCAAGACGGCGCCCGCCACATAGAAGCTTGCCCCCCTCCTCAATGGCAAGGGCCACTTGCCGCTCGATATGTTCGATTTGGCCAAGCGTGCATAGGGGGCCCATTTCCGTCGCATCGGCCTGCGGATCACCAATGGCAATGCCGCGGGCGATGGTGAGCATCCGCGCCAAAAAGTCATCAGCTATGGACTCGTGCAGATAAAGCCGCGAACCCGCGACACAGGATTGACCGCTGGCCGCGAATATCCCGGCAATCGCACCATTGACAGCGCTCTCAATATTGGCGTCATCAAAGACAATAATTGGAGATTTGCCGCCGAGTTCCAGACTCACTTCCGCAAAATTTTCCGCAGAATTCTTGACCACCTGCGCCGCAGCCGCCGGCCCGCCGGTGAAGGCAACACGGGCCACTTTCGGGTGACGGGTTAATTCACGACCGCAAACCGCGCCATGACCTGTAAGGATATTGACCACACCCGGCGGAATGCCGGCCTCAGCGATCAATTTCCCAAAAGCCAAAAGCGGCGCACTGGCATGTTCGGAAGCCTTGAGCACCATCGTATTGCCCGCCGCCAGAGCTGGACCCAGCTTAGTGGCGGTGAGGAACATTTGGCTGTTCCAAGGGATCACAGCGGCGATGACCCCCAAGGGCTCCCGGTTGGTAAACACAAACATATCGGGCTTATCAATCGGCAATGTATCACCGCTGATTTTATCAGCCGCACCCGCAAAGAAATGCAAATATTCAGCGATATAAGTGGCCTGCCAAGCGGTTTCCTTGAACATTTTGCCGGTATCGCGGGTCTCAATGCGCCCGATCTGCTCCGAATGCGCCGCCAAGAGATCTGCAAGCCTGGCCAAATGCTTGCCGCGCTGGGTTGGGGTCATCGCCCCCCACGGACCGTCTAGGGCAGCCGCGGCCGCTTCGACCGCCTGGTTCACATCGGCATGGGTCGCCTCGGGAATGCGGGCCCAAGCCCGGCCTGTTGAGGGCTCCATGCAGTCAAATGCAGCCCCATCAGAGGCCGCGCACCACTGGCCATCAATCAGCATCTGCAATTGCTCAAGTTCAGACATGCGCCCCTCCACCACTATTTTCTTGCAAGCCTAGCAGAGTTTCATAGCAAAAAAGGAAAATTGCGTCGTTTGCCCTCATGAAAACCGACGCCCGACGATAAATTTTGCCCTAGGAGGGGGTCACACCGCGCAGGCGCTCCGATCTGCGGCGCAGCAATTCCACCGTGGTCAAAAGCAGGATCGAGATGATGACCAAGATCGTCGCAACCGCCAAGATGGTCGGTGAAATTTGCTCACGAATGCCGCTGAACATCTGCCGCGGAATCGTACGTTGGCGCACATCCGCCAGCTGCAACACCGCCACGACCTCGTCAAAGCTCGTGATAAAGGCAAAAAGCGCCCCGGAAATGACCCCGGGCAGGATCAACGGCATTTGCACCTTAAAGAAGGTACGGATCGGCCCCGCGCCCATATTCGCGCTGGCCCGAGTCAAAGATTGATCAAAGCCCGATAGGGTGGCTGTGACCGTGATGATCACAAATGGTGTGCCCAAAACAGCATGAGCCAGAATGATGCCAAGATAGGTCTTCGCCAGGCCGACACTCGAGAAAAAGAAAAACAGACCCGAGGCGGTGATCACCAAAGGCACAATCATCGGCGAAATCAGCAAGGCCATGATTGGCCGGCGAAACGGCATATCACTGGAGGACAAACCAACGGCCGCCAGCGTGCCCAGAGCCGTGGAGATCATCGTCGCCCAGAACCCAATGAAAAAGGAGTTGCGAATGGAGCGAATCCACTGCGCATTCGACCACATATCATTCCACCAGCCGACAGCCGCCGCCGGATCCACCATACCATTTTGCAAAATATCAATATACCAGCGCAAAGAATAGGCCAGCGGATCAAAGCGCAACATCCCGGGGGTGAAGCTGAAATAGGGCTCTTGGTTGAAGCTCAAAGGGATCAAGACGAAAATCGGCATAATCAAGAACACAAAGATCATACCGCATATGACGCGAAAACTGTAGAACCAGAGCACTTGACGCGCCGTGGCATAGGGCGGCAAATTCAAGCGATAGCGGCCCGAAGCCAGCCAACAGGTCATGCCACCGGCGATATAGCCCACAATGGCCATCAAAACGCCGTAAGCAAAGCCAACCAATCCAGCCCCGACACAGAAGAAGGCGATCACACCCAGCCAAGCGGCCAGGCGTCCACGATCCCCAAGCCGGGTTACGGCAAAAGAGAAAGCCGCAAAGAGCACCGCGCCAATGGCCAAAAAGGGCAGCATGAGCCCGGTATCGCCCTGGGCTGTCATCACTCCCGCCAAGCCGCCAAAGCCTGCCAAAATTCCCACAGTGAACCCCAGCGGGGGTTTGGGTGGAATATAACGATATTCACCTGTCATTGGTCTTACCCCAGTTTCATATTGTCGATGCCAACCACGCGGTCATAGACCCAGAAGAGGAACATCACGAACACCAGCATCACCAGCCCGAGGGCGGCCGCAAGGTTCCAGTTCAGTGATTTTCGCATATGGAAATCAATGATATTTGAGACCATCTGGCCATCCTGCCCGCCAACCAAAGCCGGGGTGATGTAATAGCCAATGGCCAAAATGAAGACCAGCAAGGCCCCTGCCCCAATACCTGGCACAGATTGCGGGAAATAGACGCGCCAAAAGGCCGTCCAATCCGTTGCGCCCATCGACTTGGCCGCCCGCACATAGCTCGGCGGAATGGTTTTCATGACGGAAAACAACGGCAAGATCATGAAGGGCAGCAAAATATGGGTCATGGCAATCAATGTGCCGGTTTTATTGTAGATCAAACTGAAGCGATCCTCATCGGTCGCCAAACCAAAGACCACAAAGAGGTCATTCATCACCCCTTGAGCTTGAAGCATGGCAATCCAAGCGGTGGTGCGCACCAAAAGCGAGGTCCAAAAGGGCAAAAGCACCAAGATCAAGAGCACGTTCGAGGTGCGCAGCGGCAGGGAGGCCATTAAAAAGGCAATGGGATAGCCGAGGATCAAACAAAATACAGTGACCAAAAAGGAAATTTCCATCGTCCTCGCAAAGAGCTGCACATGAATGCGGCGTTCTTCACTTTGCTGTACGATCGAACCGTCGGCCAGCATTTTGCGGTCCAGAGCCGCCGCGATATAGGCGGGCGTAAAGATCCGGCTGGCGGTTTTCATCGCACGCCAAGTTTCAATATCCGCCCAGTCTTTGTCCCTCTTGATCAACGCCTCCATATAGGGGGGGGTCATTTTGGCAGCGTTGCGCGCGGTCTTGGTAAAAAGGCTCCGAGTGCCGCTCAACTCACGGTTGACGCGCGTCGCCACTTTACCGATGGTTTTGTCTTCTTTCGACTGCGCCAAATCGCCTACTAAGGCGGCCGCCATCTTTTCGGTTGGCGCCGTGTTGCCATCCCAATCGGCCATGGCCGCAGAGGTCGCTGGCATCAGAGTCGCAAACCGCGCGTCATAGACCGACTGACGCAAGAAATCCAAAATCGGGTATACAAAAACCACAATGATAAACGCCAAAAGCGGAAGGGCGAGGCCAAAAGCCCGCGCTCGGCTTCGAAACATCGATTGCGCCAATTTCCGCTTTAGGGGGGTACCATCTACCGCAAGAAGCGGTGCAGAGGAGTCCGTCATAGGTTCAAGATCCTAAAATAAAAGACAATGGGGCGCTCGAAAGCGCCCCATCAAAGACAAATTAGTTGATCAACCAAGCGTTGAAACGCTCGTTGAGCTCATCTGCATTATCAGCCCAGAATTCAAAGTCGTTCGGAATAGCTGTTACCAAGTTTGCAGCAGCAGTTGGCATTTGAGGACCCATTTCTAGGTCAGCATTACTATGATAAGTTGTCACATAGGGTGCTGATGATTTTCGAGCTGGACCGTAAGCGATGTAGGATGCTTGCGCGGCCAACTGCTCTGTCGAGGTTGAGAATTTCAAAAAGTCCATTGCCAATTCAGCATTTGGTGCGCCCTTGATGATCGCCCACATATCAACGTCGAGAACTTGCGCGTCCCAGACGATTTCAAAGGATTTACCCTCACCGGCCACTGCGTTAAAAATACGTCCGTTATAGGCTGTAGTCATAGCAACTTCGCCATCAGCCAACAATTGTGGAGGCTGCGCGCCAGCTTCCCACCAAACAACCATGTCTTTGATGGTGTCAAGTTTCGCGAATGCTCGATCAACTCCTTCGTCTGTTGCCAAAACATCGTAGATGTCAGCGGAGGCGACGCCGTCAGCAGCCAAAGCCATTTCCAAGTTTGCTTTTGGCGACTTGCGCAGACCGCGCTTGCCAGGGAAGGCATTCACATTGAAGAAATCTGCAATAGTTTTCGGGCCATTGGGTGTCACCGATGAATCATAGGCAAAGATAGTGGACCAAACAATGTTGGCCACAGCACAATCTGTGAAAGAGCCAGGAATGAAGTCATCCACGGCCGCTGTCCCATCAGAACCCGCTGGCAAGGACGTCGGATCGATTTCCATGAAGAGGCCTTCATCACAACCGCGTACCGCATCTGACTTCTCAACGTCGATAATGTCCCAAGTCACGTTGCCAGCTTCCACTTGCGCCTTAACTTCAGCGATTCCTCCTGAATAGTCTTCAGATACAACCGTGTTGCCAGTCGCTGCAGTCCAAGGTTTATGGTAAGCTTCGACTTGCGAAACTGTATATGCGCCACCCCACGAAACTGCTGTGATGCTGCCTGTGTGGCTACCGGCAAACGCGCTGGTGGCGCCAAGAGCAAGAGCGGTCCCGGTCAAAAGTAGAGTTGTCTTTTTCATAATCATAGTCTCCCAGTTAAAACTTAGTTATTTGTCCCGATCTACGCCGGGGGTCGTTGTCCGACTTGGAGGCTGTTAAGCGTCCAAAGCGCGGCAATCTTCGGGCATCCAGCCAATCTCAATTTGCGTGCCTGGTTTCAGACGCACTTGATCTGGCGCGTTGCGCGTCTTGATAATGAACTCATCATTGCCCGCCACGCGCAACCGCGTGCGGAAGATATCGCCCATATAGATGAACTCAAGAACCTCTGCTTGAAGCGTGTGCACACCTTTTTGCAAACGTTCCTTGTTATATTCGACTCGCTCCGGGCGAATGGACACACGCGTGCGCTCACCCGGCTTGGTTACATTAACCGGTTTACAATCGATCAAGTCACCACTGTCGAGCTCAACCAAAGCCACACCGTTTTTGATCTCTTTGACCACACCTTCAAGGGTGTTATTCTCGCCGATAAACTGCGCCACAAAGCTATTTTCGGGGCTTTCATAAAGCTCGTCGGGCGGGGCGATTTG
The DNA here is from genome assembly GCA_016780825.1 of Planktomarina sp. Lineage (GTDB taxonomy): Bacteria > Pseudomonadota > Alphaproteobacteria > Rhodobacterales > Rhodobacteraceae > Planktomarina. The sequence continues at coordinate 98,124 of JADHLF010000001.1, forward strand.
CTGGATGACCCCATCGTTGAACACCGCAACCCGATCCGACATTGTCAGGGCTTCAGTTTGGTCGTGGGTCACATAGACCACTGTGATCCCAAGTTTATGGGCCAAATCTGTGATCTCAAACTGCATCTTTTCCCGCAGTTGTTTGTCGAGAGCTCCCAAAGGCTCATCCATCAACACCAGTTCCGGCTCAAAGACCAAAGCCCGCGCCAATGCGATGCGCTGCTGCTGCCCACCTGACAGCTGGGCCGGACGGCGCGTTATAAAATCTCCCATCTCAACCATATCCAGCGCGCGCTTCACCTTAGCCTCACGCTCAGATTTTCCGAACTTGCGCACCTCCAAGGGGAAAGACAGGTTCTCCCCGACAGTCATATGCGGGAACAAGGCATAGTTTTGGAACACCATACCAATGCCACGTTTGTGAGGTGGGATATTGTTGATGGGCTTTCCATCAAGCAAAATTTCCCCGTGCGTGGCGGTCTCAAATCCGGCCAACATCATCAGGCAGGTGGTTTTGCCGGAACCCGATGGGCCCAACATGGTTAAGAACTCACCCCGTGGAATAGCCAAATTCAGGTCTTTGACCACTAAAACTTCGCCGTCGTAACTCTTTTGCACGCGTTGAAATTCAACAAATGCTTTCGTCTGTGCCTCAGCCAAACCTTGATCCCCGTGTTTTCCAATCTCGGTGGATTGGTATTATTGTGTCGGTGATTAACAAACAAACATTAGCGTGACGCAACCGGAAACTTGAAAATACCAGCAATTTGTCCCAATTTTTTTCGCGGCACCCGCTTCGGGCCGCATTACCGTGCAAAAAACCTCGGAATGAGCTCTTTTTTTGAAGAAACTTGTCAAGGCAACTTTACGGGTCAGGTGCAAACAGAATCAGCCACCGCAAAAGTCGCCCCTGTCACTGGCACCATTCAGATTACGAAAGAAAAGACAGATCACGCCATTGAATTGTGCCGCAAAGAAGATATGTCTGGTTCGAGAAATTTTCGTGACAGGGACTGGAAAAACCATGGTTGACCGCAGCTTATTCATTGAGGCGATGCGCCATGTGGCGCAATCGGTCACGGTCGTCACCACTCAGGGCGCTGATGGATGCACGGGCGCAACCGTCAGCGCTTTTTCCTCTCTCTCGGCCGACCCGCCCTCCGTTTTGGTCTGTTTGAGATCCGACAGCCGGATCGGTCTGGCGGTGGGGCGCAATCGGGTATTTTGCGTTAATGTTCTGCCTGAAGGGGCAAGCGCGCTGGCTGGCCGCTTTGCGGGTCGATTTGACGACGAAGAGCCCGATCGTTTCGGCGCCATCGACTGCCGAAACTCCCACAGCGGGCCAGTGCTCAGCGGCGCCACAGCCTTCGAATGTACCGTGGATCAAATCATCACCCATGGCAGCCATGACATCTGTATTGGAAATGTGACAGCAATCACCAATGCCGCCACCCCCCCCTTGGCCTATATGGACGGCAGCTTTCAAATCGTCCGACCCGAAGGGGCGTCTTAGCCCCCAGCGCGGGACGCGCGTGTTTCCAATCCTGTCAGACAACTCCGAAAGTGGCGGCATCGTTAAAGGCCATTATTTCCATCAAGATTTATGGATCGCAAAACCGATCCGCGACCACAATCCAAATTGCCATTTTGATAAAGGGCCTCCAGGCCCCCGTTTACTGCCTTATGTCGAACCGGTTACAACGCGGCCATGACCTCGTCGCTGACCTCAAAATTGGCCGTGACACGCTGCACGTCATCGTCGTCTTCCAAAGTATCAATCAGCTTCATCAGCTTTTCCATACCCTCCAGATCCAACTCGGTGGTCGTTTGCGGCTTCCAGATCAACTTGGCGCTCTCAGATTCGCCCAATTGCGCCTCCAAAGCGTTAGAGACCTCATTGAGGTCTGTATCAGCACAGAAAATCGCATGGCCGTCTTCGGTGGATTCCACATCTTCCGCCCCGGCTTCCAGCGCGGCCATCATCACCGTGTCCTCATCGCCCACCTCCAAAGGATAAAGTACCTGACCTTTGCGATCGAACATAAAAGACACCGAGCCGGTTTCGCCCAAATTTCCACCGCATTTGGTAAATGTGCTGCGGACGGTTGAGGCTGTGCGATTGCGGTTATCGGTCATTGCTTCCACGATCACCGCGACGCCGCCAGGCCCATAGCCCTCGTAGCGGATTTCATCATAGCTCTCAGCATCGCCGCCCTGGGATTTTTTAATCGCGCGATCAATCACATCTTTCGGAACAGATTGCGATTTCGCCTCTTTCACCGCCAAACGCAGCCGCGGGTTTTTATCGGGATCCGGATCGCCCATTTTGGCTGCAACGGTGATCTCCTTGGCCAATTTAGAAAATAATTTTGACCGCGCCGCATCCTGCCGCCCTTTGCGATGCTGGATATTTGCCCATTTGGAATGGCCTGCCATGACAGCCCCCTAAGTTTAAAGATTTCGACCGTTTTTAGGCGGGGCTGCGGGGCAATTCAACCCATCTTTAGGTGCAATTCATACCAATCTCATGAAAGCGCCCAGCGCGGCGGGATATTGGTGTTTTGCCAATATCTGAAAATGCGATCACCGAGCCCAACCAAAATTTCCCGCGTCTCTCGTCCCAGGCATTGGCTTTTTTGACCGCCGTCATCCTGCGGGATAGAGCGGCCAAAACCATGGGATGCACAGGGAGGCCAGCACGCCAATTGACAGGTTAAGCGGAATACCCACCTTCAAAAAATCCGTGAACTTATAGCCACCCGGCGCATAGACCAGCATATTGGTTTGATAGCCAATCGGGGTGGCAAAACTCGCGCTCGCCGCCACCATTACCGCGACCACTAATGGACGAGGATCCATGCCAAGCTGGGCTGCAATGCCGATTGCCAAAGGTGTGATCACCACAGCCACCGCATTGTTCGAAACCATTTCCGTCAGCACCGAGGTCAAAAGATAGATTGCCCAGACGATCAAAAACCCCGGTAAAATCGCTAGGTAAGGCGCCAGACCACCGGCAATAAGCACGACTGCGCCCGAATGCTCCAGCGCGGCGCCAATGGCCAGCATGGCAAAAATCAACACCAAAAGCCGCCCATCAACGAATCCGAATGCCTCCTCTGCGTCAATGCAGCGGGTGACCAACACCACCGCCACAGCCGCAATCGCCAGCAGAAAGATCGGTGCCACTTGAAAGGCCGCCAGCCCCACAAGCCCCAACAATGCCAACAGCGCGATGGGGCTATGCGACCTGCGAAAGGCCCTCTCGGAGGGCGCATTCACCTCCAGCACATCCATATCCACGGCCAATCGTGCGATGTCCTCAGCCGCACCTTCCAACAAAAGTGTGTCGCCAATTCTGACCACCACATCATCCAGCGTGCCTTTGATGTTCTGATCACGCCGATGCAGCGCTAATGTGTAAACCCCATAGCGCCGCCGCAGGCGCAGATCTCCCAAACTCCGGCCAATCATACGGCAGCCCGGTGAGACCAAAACCTCCACAGTGGAGGTCTGAACCGCGGAAATTTGATCCACCCGCCGCAGGCTCTTGTTGCTTTGGAGCGACAAAAGCTCGGTCATTTCGGTGCGCAGCACCACGCGGTCCCCCAATTGCAACTGCACATCTTGCAAACTGCGCCGCAAGGAGCGGTCACCGCGCAGAACGTCAACCAGCCGCACGCCCGGGCGTTTGAACAATTGCACGCTCGCCACCGCCCGGCCAATCAAATTCGACTCCGGCGGGATCACCGCTTCGGTAAAAAATTTCATCTTTGGGCGATCAGACAAGAGATTGGCCAAACTGGCGCGGGTCGGCAGCAATTTCGGGGCGATAAACCGCAGATAGAACATGCCCCAGAGCACCAAAATAGCGCCCAAAGGTGTGACTTCGAAGATCGAAAACCCCGCCAGCCCGTTGGCCCGCGCAACCCCATCGACCAAAAGATTGGTCGAGGTGCCAATCAGGGTTAAAGTGCCACCCAAAATCGCCGCATAGGACAGGGGGATCAAAAGCTTGCTGGCCGATGTGTCCAGGGTTTTGGCCAATTGCACAAACACAGGGATCATCACCACCACCACGGGCGTATTGCTCACCACCGCAGAGGCCAGAACCACAAATCCAAACAAAAATCCCAACCCCAAAGCCGGGCTCCTTTGGGTCAAGCGATGGGACAGTTTGGTAAATCCTATAAGACTGCCTGTGCGCACCAATGCGCCCATGACTAAAAACATGGCCGCGATGGTCCAAGGGGCAGGATTGGACAAAACCGCAAGCGCCACATCATAGGGCAGCACCCCGCTGATCAACAAAACAGTTACCCCAAAAATCGCGACCACCTCCGTCGGGAAGCCTTCACGTAGAAATAACAAAAACATCACGGCGACCACCCCGAGCGCTAAGAGCGCTTGGCTGTAATCATTTAAAATGAGGTTTTCCATTTTGAGTGTCCCTTAAATTCGGGCTGACCAAATAAATGCCCATGAACATCAAAGCCAAAGCCAGCCATATCGGTCCTGCGTAGCGTTCGCCTAAGATCAACATGGCCCAGCCCAGCCCGGCGGCGGTCACAACATAGCTCACCTGCACCGAAAAAACTGGACCAAACTGGCGTACAATCATCACATATAAAGTATAAACTATGGAGTGGATCAAGGCCGAGGTGACCACAGCCACATCCGCAATGCCCCAGACATGCAGCGGGTTGATCCATTGTCCGCTGTAGACGGCCAGCGGCCCGGTGATCCCCACCCCGATGATCGAAGCGCCCAATAGCAGCTGCAATGGCCCCGCACCCCCCGTGCCAAAACGTGCCACGAAATTGCCCTCAAACGCATACATAAGGCTCGGCACCAACCCCAGAGGAATAAAAACCAGCATGGCCGCATTTGGCAGGGCCTCAGGCACGCCAACAATCAACAAAACCGCAAATAGCCCCAAAGACAGACCTGCCATGCGTTTGAAACTGAACCGATCGAGGCCCAGCATCAAAGCAATTGGAAATGCGATCATGGGAATGAGGGATAAAAGCAAGGACATGATCCCCGCCGGCAGAACTGTATAGGCTTTGTAGGAGGCTGCATTTGGGATAACCGTCCCGATCAAGGCAATCGCCAGATAGAATGGAAGCACCCGCCGATTGATCGGCAAAGGTCGACGGCGGATCATATTGACCAGTCCCAAAACCACAGCGCTTATGGACATCTGCCAAAAAATCAGCCCCAGCGGTTGATAGCCGCTGGACACGGCGATTTTCGCCAATGGCTGAGTTGCCCCCCAGCTGATGCCGATAAACAAAAGCCAACCATAGGGGATGAGACGCCTCATTCAGATGACGCCCCATCTGATTGGCTCAAGACCCCGCCATGGCGGATCATCTGGATGGATTTGGCCTTGCCAGTGGACTCCTCCGTTTCAACCAAAAGACCGCAGAGCGTTGCCGGTCCCAGAGCCGGTTCAAACCGCGCCTTGGGCATGCCAGTGATAAAACGGCGCAGCGGCTCGGCCTTTTGCATACCAATAACGGAGTTGTAATCACCGCACATGCCGGCATCGCTTTGAAAGCCCGTGCCGCGTTCCAAAATCTGCGCATCGGCCGTGGGCACATGGGTGTGCGAGCCCACAACCACACTGGCCTTGCCATCGCAAAAATGCCCCATCGCCATTTTTTCAGAGGTGGCCTCGCAATGGATGTCCACCAAGCTCGCCGCAACCTGCCCGCCCAAAGGATGGCGCGATAATATGGCGTCCACAGCGGAAAACGGATCGTCGAAGGGCCTCTTCATAAAGACCTGCCCCAGAACTTGCACCACCAAAACCTTTCGTCCACGCGTGGCCGTGAAAATCGCCGCCCCGCGCCCCGGTGCTGATTTGGAAAAGTTGAGCGGGCGGATGATGCGGGGTTCGGTTTCGATGAAATGCAGCATATCCTTTTGATCAAAGGCATGATCGCCAAGCGTGATGCAATCGGCGCCCGCCTTTAGAATTTCCTGAGCATGATTGCCGGAAAGCCCCATGCCACCGGTGGCATTCTCGCCGTTGACCACAACAAAATCCGCCTTCAAACGCGCCCGCAGATCGGGAAGCTCGTTTGAAATGGCCTGCCGCCCGGAGCGGCCCATCACATCGCCAAGATATAGAATTTTCATGGCACCCCCTTAGGCCTCAGTTGGCGCTAAAGCAAGACGGGCGCTTGGCTTTAGATTTCAGCAAAGTCGTATTGCGCGGTGATGCGAATGGGGAAGTTGACGGATCTGGCGATGAAGCAGACATCATGGATCTGGTCATGCACCGCATCGGCCGCCTGCGCGTCCATTCCGGGCGCCAATGTGATCTGCGGCCGCAGCGTTGCCGCAACAAAGCGCCCCGCCCCAGAAGGCGCGCTCTCACCATGACCGATAGGGTGATCTTCATAGCCCATCACAACAATCCCAGCATTGAAAGACAAATGTAAAAACCACAGCATATGACAGGAGCTCAGCGCGGTGATCAGCAAGTCTTCGGGATTATACAGCAGAGGATCCCCACCCAATAGCGGATCATTGGAGCAGTCTAGGACCGGTTTTCCCGGGCTGCACAGCTGCCAGCGCCGATCATAGCCGTCGTAACGTGCATTGCCATCGCCGCGATTGCCTGTCCAACGAATATGTGATGTGAAATCATGCACAGCAGGTATAGCTCCTAAACTTATGTTTTAAATCGTATTAAATGCGCAGCTGAGTGCCCTGGCAAGTATAAAAATATTGCGTCATAAAAACCTCTTCACAACGCCATTTTAACACGACACGAGGGCAGCGCCGGCCTGGGCAGGCGCAGCCGGGTGTTGTCACCGGGCAAAGTGTTTGGGCTTGGCGGCTGGGTTATTCGGGGGTCTTTCATAACCACCGCTCACAGCTTCGGCCGGGCCTCTGCCAAGGATTGCCCGGCCTCGGCGCAGCGGCGGAGCAGCGGTGAGACCTTCCAAGCCACAGGATCCTCCCGCGCCAAAATCTCAAGCTGCGCCACGATTGCCTTCACCCCAAGACTGTCTGCATAATGCATCAGCCCGCCGCGCCAGCGCGGGAAGCCGTAGCCAAAAACCGTTACCAGATCGATGTCACTGGCCGATTGCGCAATGCCAGCGTCCAAAATATCGGCGGCCTCATTTATCATGGCCAGTAAAAGCCTTTGGCAGATCTCTGACCCAGAATAATCCGTGCGAGACATTCCGGCAAAATGCGCCTCCTCTATGGCCAGATCCGCCACGATTGGATCCTCCACCTTGCCCCCACCCCCGGGGTAGCGATACCAACCTGCACCTGTCTTGCGGCCCAATTTCCCCAGCTCAATCATGCGATCGGCAATGGGGATATAGCGCCTGTTTGGATCGCGAGTCGGCGCCTGACGTTGCCGATTGGCATGGGCGATATCCAAGCCCGAGAGATCCTGGGCTTCATAGGGTCCCATGGCATAGCCAAAATCTACCATGGCCTCATCCACGTCCCAAGGCGTAGAGCCATCCATAAACACAGTATCGGCCGCCTCACGATAGCGCGCTAAAATGCGATTGCCGATAAACCCATCACAGACCCCGGCCAAAACCGGAACCTTGCCCAGACGTTTTGCCAAAGCATACACCGTGGAAATCGCACGATCGCTGCTCTGTGCCCCTTGAACAATTTCCAACAATTTCATGATATGGGCCGGTGCGAAGAAATGCAGGCCGATGACACGCGTGGGATCCATAAGGCGCGCGGCCATCTCATTCACATCCAGATAAGACGTATTGGTGGCCAGCACGGCATCGGCTGGCATCACGGCATCCAACTTGGCTAAAATTTCGTGTTTCACCGCCATATCTTCAAACACCGCCTCAATAGCCAATTGCGCACAGGCCGCTTCGCTATACTCCGTGCTCAGCGTCATCCGGCGGCGCTGATCGGCGGCCTGAGCGGCATCTATGATACCCCGTTTTAAGCTGGCCTCGGTAAGTTTGCCGATCGTGTCTTCAGCCCGTTGCAGTCCAGCGGCATCCGCTTCCAATACCGTGACCTGCAGGCCCGCTGCCAAAAGCGCATAGGCAATCCCGGCGCCCATCGTGCCGCCACCAACCACCACCGCGTGCCGCACCTCCAACGCCAAATCTCTTAAATGCGCTGGCGCTTTCGCGGCGCGCTGCGCAAAGAAAATATGTCTCAACGCCTTGGCTTGTGGCGCGGTCTTCAGCTCCAAAAACACTTGGCGTTCCTGCATCAAAGCCTGGTGAAATGGCAAAGACAGCCCTGCCTCGATCACCTCAAGCGCCCGCAAAGGCGCCTCTTGCCCAGCCATTTTTGCTTTTAGATTTTCACGCGCCATGCGGAACAGATCCGGGTCATGCGCAGGGGCATGAAATTCCCATGTGGGCACAATGCAGCCCAGCTCTTCGCTGTTGACCATGAAGGCAGCTTCAATGGGATCGTCCTCCACCGCATGGACCAATCCCGCCGAGCGGGCCTCTTGCGCCCCAATGGGCTTGCCCATGGTGATCATCTCAACGGCTTTTTGCAGCCCGACCAGACGCGGCAGGCGCGCGGTGCCGCCGGCTCCAGGAATAACCCCCAACGTCACCTCTGGCAGGCCAATGCGCGCATCAGGCGCCATAACGCGCATGCGGCAGGCCATGGCAATTTCAGCGCCGCCCCCCAAGGCCACGCCCTCAATTGCGGCAATCCACGGCACGAAGCTTTCATCAATCGCATTCAAAACCTCCGGCAGATGCGGCGCTTGCGGTGGGCTGTCAAATTCCTTTGCGTCTGCGCCCGCTGCAAAAACACCCCCGGCACCAAAGACAATGACCCGGTCCAACCTGTCCCGCTCCGCCCAGCGCACCGCCTCAAGCAGACCTTGGCGGAGGGCTTGGCCAATGGCGTTCACCGGTGGATTGCTCAAGGTTACATAGCCAACATGATTTTCACTGCGCATGGTCACCTGCATCGGACCCCTCCTTGAGAATATGAAAAAGCGGCGCGGATGTTACACCGCCCGCGCATTTAGAATTTGACAGCTCTCAATGAGCTGGGACAATTCGATCTGGCTTTGGTCCACCGATTTGCCACTGGTGTCCAAAACATGATCAGACTGCGTGTAGAGAGCCTCGCGCGATCTCAAAATTTGGCGCAATTGGATCATCGCCTGCGGATTGTCCTGCATCGGTCGCACGTCGCCTTGCGCGCGCACGCGCTCCATGTGCTCCGAAGCAGAGGCTTTTAGCCACACCGTATGGAAGCGCGACAACACATGGTAAAAACTGCCCTCCTCCGACACGATTCCGCCCGCCACGGCGACAACAGCGCGGCTGTGCCCCTCAATAATACCCGTCAAAGTATCGGCCTCAAGCTGGCGATAGCCTTCTTGCCCGTAGAGCGCGATGATCTCGCCAAGCGCCATGCCTGCATTTGTTTCAATCTCGCGGTTCAGCTCAATAAATGGCGCGTCAAACACCTTCGCCACCCGTGCGCCCAGGGTTGATTTCCCGGCCCCCCGCAGACCCACCAGACACAGGCGCTGCGCTTTTTGCCGCCCCATGCGCTCGGGATCTAGCACCTGCAAGACCCGCGCACGCACAGCGGCATCGGCGCGCGCATAAAGCTGTGCGATATGCAGTAAGTCCGAATGAAACATTGCATCCGCCATCAAGAAATGCTCCAATGGCTGCTCCAAGGCCGCAGCGAGTTTGATCAAGAGGCCAATGGAGATATTGCCATCTCCAGCCTCAACTTTGGCCAAATACCGCAGTGAGACGCCCGATCGCTCGGACAGGCTGCGACGGCTTAACCCTTGGGATTTTCGCATCTGCCGTAGGCGCGTGCCCAAACTGCGCAAAAGCGCAGCGCTTGGCGGGTCAAGAGCCGCGCTCTTTTGAACATTCAAATGATCGTTGCGCTCGAAACTCATCGGGCCGACTCCGCCATGGCGCTTAGGACAATCTCCCGCAGATCCATCGGCGGGGGGCATTTTTTAAACGCATTCGCGGTGACAAAAACATTGACCGACCGGCTGGAAAAACACCGCTGCCCCTCTTGCTCACCATCGACGCGGAAGGTGATGGATGTCTCGCCCAAATGCTCTGGCCAAACATAGCACAATAGGGGATGACGGAGCGTGACCGGGCCGGCAAAATCCATTTCCAGCCGCACAAAAGGCGTTCCCAAATTGCGGTCAACTTCCAACTGGAACCAGCCATCACCGCCCAGCTGCCCTTCCCACCAGCCATTAATTGCGTCCAGTGCAAACCATGGCAGACGGCCCGTATAGACGATGCGCGCAGGATCACAATCGCCCCATGTCACATTGATTTTATGACAAAATGCGCCAAGGGGGCGCGGGTCCATCTCAGTAGGTTTCGACATGATAGCGTCCAGCTTCACGCAGGGTGTCGCGCAGATCAGGCCAGTTGCCTCCGAAGCTTTGGGCAATCTCCTCGAAGGCCGCCTCCACGCCCGCTTCCATTTCCTTCAAGCCACAAATGTAAATATGGGTCTGGCCATCTTGCAGCATCCCGGCCACCAGATCCCGCGCCTGTCGCATCCGATCTTGCACATATTCCCGCGGTCCACCCGCAACGCGGCTATAGCTGAGGTGCTTTTGCAAAAGAGACTCGGGCAATTTGTTGAGCGGGCCGAAATAGGGCAGGCTTTCGGGCGTCCGCGCGCCAAAGAACATGACCATACCCCCATCTTTCGGGCCCACGCGGCGTTGCCGGGCCATTGTGAAAGCCCGCATCGGCGCCGAACCCGTACCTGTGCAAATCATCAACAAGCACGCCTCTTGATCTGCAGGCATCAAGAAGGTGGCGCCAAAAGGCCCGGTGACATTCACCCGGTCACCGGGCTGCAAATCACAGATGTAGTTGGAGCACACGCCCTGTGCCTCCCGCTTCACGGTCAAAGACACATTGTGATACCCTGGCCGCTCGCCGTCCTGCGGGCTTGACACAGAATAGAGCCGGGGCAAATGCGCCTTGCCTTCGGAATCCTCGCCAGGGGCAAGAATGCCCAAAGATTGGCCCTCAAGCACCGGAAAGGGCCGGCCTTGGAAGTCTAGGATGATATGGCGGACATCGTGCTCTGGATCTTGGGTCAACGGATAATTGCCCTGCACCACCGCCTCAACGGGATGGCTAAGATTGTAAAGATTCACGGTTGGTTTTGCCGCAGAGACGGGCGCCACCGCCCGACCACCCGCGCCTTTTTGCGCCTCGGCCAGAAGCGCGGTGATCGGGTCTTGCTCTCCCTCTTCTCCGTCCGCAGGATCCACTGGGGCGGCCAGCTCTTCCTGGTCAGGCAGCTCCTCCCAGTCATATTGCGCCTCAAGCGTGTAGGGCGCTTCAACCACCCGCCATTCGTCAATGGAGCCTGTGGGGCACACGGGAATGCAATCCATGCAAAAATTACACAGATCCGCATTGACCACCACATTGTTGTCATCATGTTCAATCGCCCCAAGCGGACAGGTCATCTCGCAGGTGTAACAGCGGATGCAGATCTCTGGATCGATCAGATGTTGTTTGAGCGGCGTGTTCATATCGGTTCCTTCCGTGCCGGTCGCAACCAGGTCTTAGGCCATGTGCAATTTGACATATTCAAAGTCACCGGGCTTGTTGTCGATGCCCACCTTGGGCGCTGCGATCCAAGATGCGAATTTGCCAGGCTCAAAACAAGGCACCATCAGCGATTGAATATAGGCGCCATCCTCTTTGGTCGGCAGCCATTTTCCCGCCTGCGCCTCCCACTCTGCTTGGGAAATCACATCCCCCGCCGGGTTGGCTTTGATCGCAGCAAAGACGCCTATTTGACGATGGAAGGCCTCATGCGGCAAAGCCAGCTCAAACTCAATTCCGGTTTTGGCGATGAGTTTGTTCCACCGACCAATTCCGCCAGAGGCATCGCGGATATAATCATCCCGCAGGCGCATATTTATGGCGGTCAGCGCCGGAACCTCTTGGGCAACAATCTGGCCATCGACGATGCTACGCACGGTGTAGCTGTCATGCTTGAGCTGGTGGTCGTCTTGAATTCGCTGTTCCATATAACGGCCTTTGATGCCGGAATTGAAGGCATTGGCCGCATTGGTCGAGACTTCTTGACCAAACAGATCCAGCGACAATGAATAATGCAGATTGAGCTTTTTCTGGATGGTCGGCAGATCAATCACGCCCAGATCCCGCACCTTACCGATGTCATAGGGACCTGTGATCCCGGCTTTATTCATCGCCTCGCAGGTGGCCTGCACCACACGGCCCACGCCGGTTTCGCCAACGAACATGTGATGAGCTTCCTCGGTAAGCATAAAGCGGCAGGTGCGGCTCAGCGGATCAAAACCCGATTGCGCCAGGCTTTCGAGCTGCATCTTGCCATCCCGGTCGGTGAAATAGGTGAACATGAAAAACGACAGCCAATCTGGTGTCTCCTCATTAAAGGCCCCCAGCATGCGCGGCGCTTCCTCCGAGCCCGACGAGCGGCGCAGCAAGTCGTCCGCCTCTTCGCGCCCGTCTTTGCCGAAATATTTTTGCAACAGATAAACCATTGCCCAGAGGTGACGCCCTTCCTCCACATTCACCTGAAACAGGTTGCGCATGTCATAAAGCGATGGCGCCGTGAGGCCGAGAAACCGCTGCTGTTCCACAGATCCCGGCTCCGTATCGCCTTGGATGACGATCAATCGCTTGAGCATATTGCGATACTCGCCAGGCACCTCTTGCCAGGCAGGTTGCCCCGCATGCTCACCCATCGGAATCACGCGGCCCTCCACTTGCGGCGCCAAGAGCACGCCCCAGCGGTATTCCGGCATTTTTACATAATCAAATTTTGCCCAGCCCTTTGGATCCACGCTCACCGCTGTGCGCAGATACACCATACTGTCTTGAAAGTTCTGAGGGATCAGATCATTCCACCAATTGATATAGCCTGGATGCCATTTTTCCAGCGCTTTGAGAACCTTGCGGTCCTCCGAGAGGCCCACGTTGTTGGGAATCATCGTGTCATAGTTGACGTTAATTAGATCCAGCATTTCTATCTCCTATTGATCAAACCCAGCGTGGCACATGGCCCGTTGGTGAGCATCCATGGGCGTCTACACCCGTTCCATATCGAAACTTCCGCGCAGGCCCGTGCCATAACGCTGCAAAGCGCCCTCATCGCCCACGGCATTCGGACGGTTAAAAATCCAATTTTGCCAAGCGGTCAGGCGGCCAAAAATGCGCGTTTCCATCGTCTCTGGACCGGCAAACCGCAAATTGGCTTCCATCCCCGTCATCGCATCAGGGGAAAAACTGGCGCGTTCTTCCATGAAAATGCGCAGCTCATCATTCCAATCAATATCATCAAGGATCATGGTCACCAGGCCCAAAGCATCGGCCTGCTCTGCCGCGAGTGGCACGCCGATCTTTGCCTGCGCCTGCTCGACACGTTCTGGCTCACCCAAAAACCGCGTTTGCAATCGAGTCAAATCATTGCCCATCGGGACGGCACCGAAATTCGCAGATGACAGGCAAATTTCAGCCTCGGGGCGCGCATCATCTTCGAACTCCCCCTCCATCATATAGGTCCGATCGACCGCAAAGAGTATGTCCGCCAATAGCCCCGCAAAACAAGAACCGTTCTCCACCAAGGCCGCCAATGACCGCGAGGTCACATCGATCCGCTTGAGCGTGCGCTTCCAATAATGACGCAGTTCAACCGCAAGCCAGTGTTCGCACGTGGCCATCACCGCCTCATGGGCCAGAAACGCCGCGCCATCCCCTTGGGATTTAAACACCCAAAGCCCCAGCTCCATTTCGTTAAATCGCAAGTGCAAAATTGCATCCTCAAGCTCGCGGCAGAGCTTCAGCATATAGGCTTGATCGCCCTGCGCTTGCATCTGTGCCATATCGGCCGGCGCCGGGGTGGTCGGGCCTTTGAGTGTGATCTCCGCTCGGCGGTGCGTACGGTCCAAAGTCACATCAATATGCTCATAGGTCATACCAGCCTCGGTGATCTGCCGCTCCAGCGGGCCAAGCACAATGCCCGAAGAGGCAACGGCTTTGTCCGAGGCGGCTGCAAATTCTAAAGCGCGGTCCTGAACGGTTTGATCAAATTTGGAATTGGCAATGACCTCATCGACCAAGCGCCAGTCTTTGGCCCGTTTGCCCTTCACACCCTCTTCGATT
>JADHLF010000029.1 GCA_016780825.1 Planktomarina sp.
TCTGATTGGGACCTAACGTGCGGACTTCATCAAGGCCAGCGGTATTATCAACCGCATCAAAAGGCCGGACACATGACCGCAACCTGCAAACATCAAAGTCACTCAAATTAACCCTTGCATAAAAGGAGCCGTCCACACAAGATGAGATGTTGCTCGCCCTTGATCTCGGCGTCACCAACCACGCGACGCGCGATGGACTGGATCCTCTTTCCGCAAGACAAAAACGCCCTTGGGGTCGGCCTGATAAGCGCAAAGACCGCCTACACGAGATAGCGCCTCAAGCGCTGAAATTTCCCGCTGATCGAAAGAGACTTGGGCTTGGCGTCCCGTGGCACCCATAATCACGAAGCTGCGTTGATCTGCTTCGATAAGGATACGGTCCCCATCACGCAGGGCAATGTCCATCTCGGGCCGATCGTAGAGTTCATCGAGCCAAACTTCGCTGCGCAGTTGTCCACGAATGACCGTGACCCGCACCAATTCGGCTGTAACATCCAGCCCCCCGGCGCTGGCCAGCATGGTCGATAGGGTGCGGGTTTGATGCAGGATCGGATAGATGCCTTGTCCACCGACGGATCCAATAATGGATACGGTCGCCCCGGCTCCAGCGGAGCGGCGCACCTCAACCTGTGGATCGGGCGTTTGGTCCTGCAATGCTTGCGTGATGAGTTGGCGAATTTCTTCGGGCGTATGGCCCGCGACCTGAATTCGCCCCGCATAGGGCACGAAAATACGACCGCTGCCATCCACTTGCAAATCGCTCAAGGTGGCTGCACTTGACATTCCGGAGGACAAAAGACCATCCTCGACGTTTTCCCAAATTGTGAGGTGCAAAGTGTCACCGGGGCGGATTAATTCGGCGTTCAGCGGCTGGGCTTGTAAAAAACTCTTGGTAAAGCCCAAAGCTGCGGGCATTTTTGTCTCATAGACCACCTCTGGCGTCACCGGAACAATGTGAGCTGTGGGGTTTTCGCCGCGCGCGCTTGCGGTGACCTCAAATCTATTTGGACCGGATCGCGGCAGAATGGTGCAGGATGATATCACCCCGAAACAAGCGGAAATTAAAATTATCTTATTGATTTTGCTCATAATTGATCTCATCTCTGCAGCCTCTCGTAGCCCATATTTATTTTTTTATAATTTTCGGTAGTCGTGATAATTTCGAAAAAGGTAGCAATCGAGCCATTTTGCGTCAATCGACCTCGCGACTTTTCGTATTTTCTCTGCCTGAAAGTGATGCTGAATTGCCATATTCGAAGGCGTCGAAAGGATCGAGATCGGAGAGGAGCATATCGATCACTTGCCGCAGCAGCTGCCTGCGCCCCCGGGTGGAATAAAACCCGCCAGGAAGCTGGGAGGTCTCCAGCAAATAGCGCCGGTAATGGAGATAGGCGGCATTGTCGGGGTAGGGCGGCTGGGCAAAAAACTCTTCCAATGGCAAATCGGAGACGAATTGCGGCTTGTCGTAAACCGCCTTGCCGAAGGCTTTCAGAGGTAGGCCCCGCCAGAGCGCCTGTTGGCCGGCGGTGGAATTGACGGTCACAGCGCTGCGTGCATGGTCAAGCAGCTGCGCCAATTTTCCACTCGGGAACGTAATCGACACGATCTGCAATGTCATACTGTGCGGCCAAGGCTGCAATGTCGCGTGCCAGAGCGCGCCGGCCGCTCTCCAAGGGATGGGCTTTGAACACCAAGCGGTGATGACGCGGCGCACCGGCCGCGAAAGCCTTGACGACGCATTGCAGAAAGTCTGGCATCGATGTGAAAGGCGAATGCATCAGAAATGCGCTGTCATGCTCGAGCGGCATCAGAACCAAGTGATAGGCTTGACCACTGTTTTTTATGCGGCGAGTCGCGATGGAACGTTTCAAGATTTCAAAGGGGTGGCAGAGCACCCGGCGCAAATAGGTGTGAAATTCCCGCGCCACACTCTCTGCCCGGTGGCTCTTAAAGTTGGGATAGGCACGATTGTTCAGCAATATGAGCAAATGATAAACGAAACTGTAAAACGCATGTTGGCGGATATCGCCCCAATGGGCCGGGGCTTCGGTCAGGTCGATTCTGGCTTTGCGCAGAACTTTTTGCATCTGTGTAACTGTCATCCCCATCAGCCTTGAATTGCCATTGGCACCGCCGCGCTCATAATTCACCCAATAGGGGCGCAAGTAGCCTTCCTCAAAAACGTGAACCCGCAAACCCAAGCCCTTGGCCAGCTTGATCGCCTCGGCATGCAGTGGGCGTGTGTCGCCATATAATACGATATCGGTGATGGATTTTTCTGCGATGATCTTGCCAAGCGCCGCAGGCCAAGCCTCTAAGCCCTCGGTGTGGGCGATATAGCGCGCTTTATTTCGCCAAAAAATGCGTCACCGCCATTGAAGCCAACCCGCCAAGCGGTGGCGCCCGTTTGGTCCAAAAGCGAGCCCAACTGGCTGAAGAATGGACCATGCGGGCCCTGTAACAGCAGGAAATTACGCCCGAATCCATCTGCCATTTTGAAATACCCCGCTCTGCGCCGTTTGAAATGGGACGGCTTTTTTGAAAAAATATCTTCGGGTTGTTCTTAATTGCGAATTGTCGCAGCCTCAATTCCAACTGTGACCCTTGCCCCAAGCGGGGTCTGAGGGTAGGGACAGCGCAAAGGGGATCATCATGTTTACGGGTATCATCACTGATATTGGCACCATCCGATCTGTAGAGCAGCGCGGAGATTTGCGTATTGAGATTGCCACCGGCTACGATGTGACCACGGTGGATATGGGCGCTTCTATTGCCTGTGATGGCGTGTGCCTGACAGTGGTCGAAAAAACCTCTGACAGCTTCTGTGTTGATGTCTCCGCCGAGAGCGCGGGATTGACCAATATTGGCGAATGGAAAACGGGCCGCCTGGTCAACTTGGAGCGGGCCTTGAAAGTCGGCGATGAGCTGGGCGGGCATATCGTTTCGGGCCATGTGGACGGTGTGGCGGAGATTGTCGCCCTGCGTGATGAGGGCGATAGCACGCGGGTGACGCTGCGCGCGCCAGAGGCGCTGGCGAAATTCATTGCCCCCAAGGGATCGGTGGCATTGAACGGCACTTCCTTGACTGTGAATGAAGTGAATGGCACCGACTTTGGGATCAACTTTATTCCACACACGAAGGCTGTAACCACTTGGGGTTCTGCGGCAGTGGGCGACCGCGTGAACTTGGAAATTGATACTTTGGCGCGCTACGTTGCACGCTTGCAAGATTGGAGTTAGGGCATGAGTGATCTGTTACCATTTGAAACACCGGGCGCCGTAGAACGCGATTTGGCTGAGGTGATCTCGCCGATTGAGCAGATCATTGACGACGCGCGCAACGGGCGGATGTTTGTTCTGGTGGATCACGAAGACCGCGAAAACGAAGGTGATTTGGTCATCCCCGCGCAGATGGCCACGCCAGAGGCGATCAATTTCATGGCCCGCTATGGGCGGGGTTTGATTTGCTTGGCCATGACCAGCAACAGGGCGGATGCATTGGGCCTTCAATTGATGTCGAGTTACAATTCCTCACGCCATGAAACGGCCTTTACGACTTCAATTGAAGCGCGCGAGGGTGTGACCACTGGTATCTCCGCCCATGACCGCGCCCATACGGTTGCGGTTGCGATTGATGCGGGCAAAACTGCGGCAGATATCGCCACCCCGGGGCATGTCTTTCCGCTGCGCGCCCGCGATGGCGGCGTCTTGGTGCGCGCAGGCCATACGGAGGCCGCCGTCGATATCTCACGTTTGGCTGGATTGAACCCCTCTGGGGTGATTTGCGAGATCATGAATGACGATGGCAGTATGGCGCGTTTGCCCGATCTCATTGGTTTTGCTCAACTGCATGGTCTTAAAATTGGCACCATCTCCGATTTAATTTCCTACCGCCGCCGGAACGATAACCTTGTTCGGGTCAAAGGCGAAGAGACGATCCACTCCGAGTTCGGCGGCGAGTGGCAGATGCGGATTTTTAATGATGAAACCCAAGGGGCAGAGCATATTGCGCTGATTAAGGGCGAGATCAGCGGCGACGCCCCAGTTTTGGTGCGGATGCATTCTTTGGATCCGATGTTGGATATGATTGGCACCGGACCGAAAGGGCGGGCTTTTGAATTTTCGCAATCGATGAAAATCATTGCCAATGAGGGGCGCGGGGTCTTGGTATTGTTGCGCGATCTGCACATGAAAATTAGAGCTTCAGATGATGGCAGCCCACAAACTCTGCGCCAATATGGTGTGGGGGCGCAAATTTTGTCTTCCTTGGGTCTGTCACGGCTCACCCTTTTGACCAACTCACCCGAGCCCAAGATTGTTGGGCTCGAGGCTTACGGGTTGGAAATTCATGGTACGCAAAAAATTTCGGGATCAGACTAATGGCCGCAGCAGAGCAGCATCACACGCTTAACCGCCCCTCTTTTGATAGCCCAGTCAAATTGTTGATTGTGGTGGCCCCTTATTACAAGGACATCGCCGATCAATTGGTGGCCGGTGCCCAGGCTGAGATTGAAAAGGCGAATGGCCAATGGGAGTTGGTCGAAGTGCCTGGCGCGCTCGAGGTGCCGACCGCCATTGCAATCGCGCATCGGCGGGCTGAGTTTGATGGCTATGTGGCCCTGGGCTGCGTGATCCGGGGTGAAACAACCCATTACGAGACGGTTTGCAACGACAGCAGCCGCGCACTGCAGCTTTTGGGACTACAGGGCGCCTGTATTGGCAATGGTATTTTGACGGTCGAAAACCGAAAACAAGCTGAGGTACGCGCCGAGACTGCCGGTCAAAACAAAGGCGGCGGGGCGGCCGCCGCGGCCCTGCATTTGATCGCGCTGACACGCAAATGGGGGCAGCCCCAAGGGAAAATTGGATTTTTATCCTCTGAGGAGACGGCAAAAGCATGAGCGGTTCTAATTTATCAGGCAATCAAAAGCGCCGTATGAAATCGGCCAGTCGCCTGTACGCGGTGCAGGCCTTGTTCCAGATGGAAGCGTCTCAACTGCCGATTGATGTGGTGTCAAAAGAGTTTGAAGAGCACCGTATGGGTGCGGAGCTTGATGGGGCCCAGCTCGAAGATGGGGATATCGCGCATTTCAATCGGGTGATTGCCGGAGCGGTGAACAATCAGGCTCAGATCGATCAGATGACAGATCGTGCCTTGGTCGCCAAATGGCCGATTGCCCGGCTGGACCCCACGTTGCGGGCCTTGTTCCGTGCGGCGGGGGCGGAGTTTGTTGAGGGCGACACGCCGCCAAAAGTGGCGATTGTGGAATATGTTGACGTGGCCTTGGCCTTTTCCCCTGATGGCAAAGAGCGTGGGTTTGTGAATGCAGTTCTCGACCATATGGCCCGCGAGGCACGGCCGGAGGACTTTCAATGAGCGCCATGCCAACCCTCGATTGGGTGAATGATCCTGTGACCAAACTGCGCGCAGGTTACGCGGCTGAGCGGGCCAGTATTTCGCATTTCTCTGCAGATACGGTCGAGATTGGCGAGGTTGCTTTTTCCAGCGGCACGGGCCTGTGTTTCACGCCGCAAGAGCTGCATGACGGCGCAGATATTCTCTATTTCCATGGGGGTGGCTGGATTGTTGGCAGCCCTTGGACGCATCAAACTTTGTGTTCCTGGATGGCAAAACTGACAGGGCGCCGGGTCTTTGCGGCCCCGTATGATTTGGCCCCCGAACATAAGTTTCCCGCGCAGGCCGATCAAGCCGCCGAGATCGCCGAGCAGTTTGCGGCCCGGCGAGATCAGATCGTTTTGGCCGGTGACAGCGCAGGCGGAGCCATGGTGCTTTGGTCCGCAGGCGGCATGGCGTCGCGCGCAAAAATACAAGGGATGGTCAGTCTCTACGGGGCATTTGGCGGGCTTGAGGGTCCCTCTCATGACGCATTTGGCGCGAATTCTGACGGGCTGAATGATGCGGCGCTTCGGGTGATGTATGGGCATTTGGGCTGTGAAGATATGTCGGAATTTCGGGCCCGCCTGTCAAAAGCGGGCGCGCCCTTGCTCTTGGTGAAAGCAGAATGCGACTCGATTGCCGATGACAATGATTGGTTGGCTGCCCATAGCCAACACCCGATCACGCATTTATTGGCCAAAGATCAACCACATGCCTTTTTGCAGGCCTGTGGCAATGACGCATCCGCAGAGGCCGTCATGGGGCAAATCGCGGAGTGGATCCGGGGTTTGCGAGAGGTCTAAGCGGCGAGGCGGCGTGATCACAGCCGCGCTTCAATCGCATCCCAGATCAACCCCGCCACATTTGTTCCATCGAAGCGTTGCAATTCTTGCAGGCCCGTGGGGGATGTGACGTTGATTTCGGTCAAATAATCGCCGATCACATCGATGCCGACGAAAATCTGGCCGTGCTCGCGCAGTAAGGGCCCAATGGCGGCACAAATTTCTTTGTCCCGCGCGGTCAAGCCGATTTTTTCCGGCCGGCCGCCAACATGCATATTTGAACGGGTCTCTCCGGCTGCGGGCACGCGGTTTATGGCACCCACCGCCTCTCCATCCACCAAAATGACTCTTTTGTCGCCTTGGCTGACGGCCGGCAGAAACTTTTGGATGATCAGCGGTTCGGAATTTATCCCGGTGAAGAGCTCGTGCAAGGAGGCGATGTTGCGATCCTCCGGCGTGAGGCGAAACACGCCCGCACCGCCATTGCCATAGAGCGGCTTGATAATCACATCCCCATGTTGCGCACGGAAGGCTTTGAGCGTGTCCAAGTCGCGCGCGATTGTGGTCGGAGGGATCAGCTCCGGAAATTGCAACATCAATAGTTTTTCTGGATAATTGCGCACCCAAAACGGATCATTCACGACCAAAACATCCGGTCTCAAAAGATCCAGCAAATGGGTGGTTGTGATGTAGCCCATGTCAAAGGGCGGATCTTGGCGCAGCCAAACCACGTCAAACTCATGAAGATCCAAATGCTCCAGCGGGCCAAGATCCACATGATTGCCATGCGCGCGTCGCAGCACCATTTTCTGTCC
This sequence comes from Planktomarina sp., assembly GCA_016780825.1. Taxonomy (GTDB): domain Bacteria; phylum Pseudomonadota; class Alphaproteobacteria; order Rhodobacterales; family Rhodobacteraceae; genus Planktomarina. The sequence continues at coordinate 6,996 of JADHLF010000029.1, forward strand.
TTTGGCCGTGACTTTGCCATTTTCAAAGGCCAACCGGCCGGGCGTATGATAATAAATTTCATGGCCGCGCGCCTGGGCTTCCATCGCCAAGTGAAAACTGCTGTCTGCGTCAATATTGACCGATTCCATCGGGTCCATTTGAAAAGCAATTTTTCGTGACATGCGCGTACCTCAGACAAATTCCCGCAATGGGTTAGGACTCATTAATCACCCACTTGTGCTTTGGCAATTTGTTTCTGTCGCGGCCCTTGAGCAACGCCCTATTGAATCATGGCATTTTCCATCACGAATATATGGCCCTGCGCATCAACCACGGCCACATCAAAGCGCATATCTGTGGCCAAAGGGCGGCCGGTATCTGCAAGATATTCAGTGGCGGCTTGGTAGAGGCGTTTTTGCTGCCTGTGGCTTAGACTGCGCAGGGCTGCATCATGGCTGCGGCTTTTCTTCACTTCCGTGAAGATCAACCCATCTCCATCGGCAAAAATAAGATCAATTTCGCCAGCGCAGCCGCGCCACCGATGGGCCAGCATGTGATGAGCGCGTTCCGCATAGTCGGCGATGACAGAGTGTTCAGCGGCCAGCCCAGCCAGATGATTGGTTGTCCCTTGCGCAGCTTTGTAAAACATTGCGTCACTCTTCGGTTTGCACAGCCTGTAACTTGAGGGCCAGTTGGTAGATGTCGCGCCGCGGCAGACCGTAAGCGCCCGCCACAGCGTCTGCTGCATCTTTCACGCGAAGACTTAACATTGCGTGAATAAGCGCGGCCTCAAGATCACCTTTATCCACTTTGGCCTCTTCTCCCGCGCCAATCAGCACCACAATTTCGCCGCGGGCGGGTGTTTTGTCGTAAAATGCGCGGAGGTTCTCCACCGGCCCGCATTGTACGTCTTCAAACTTCTTGGTTAATTCGCGGCAGACCGCCACAGGTCGCGCAGCGCCGCCAGTCGTTTCGATATCCGCCAGAAGCGCGGCCAGCCGTTTGGGGGACTCATATAGAACAACGGTTGCGCGCAGGGCCATAAGCTCGGCCAGCTGCTTTTGGCGGGCCACCTGCTGAGGCGCCAAAAAGCCGGCGAAATGAAATTGATCCGTCGGCAGGCCGGCCACAGTCAGAGCGGCGATACAGGCCGCAGGTCCTGGCGCCGATAGAACGGCCAACCCGCTGCGCCGGGCATCGACCACCAGTTGATAGCCGGGATCTGCGATCAATGGCGTGCCCGCTTCTGAGACATAGGCCACCGATTTACCCTCCGCGATATGATGGAGGACTTTTTGACGGTCCTTGGCCTGGCTGTGATCGTGGTAGGCAATGATTCGCCGCCCCGCCAAGGGCACGCCATGAATGTCCAGCAATTTGCGGGCCGTGCGGGTATCTTCGGCGGCCAATACATCCGCGGAGGCCAAAATATCCAGCGCGCGCAGGGTAATATCGCGTGCTGAGCCCAAAGGTGTTGCCACAAGGTATAAGCCGGGCTCCAACTTCATCAAATTATGATTCACCTCTGGACCCCTTTGCGGATTGCCATAAACTGCATCTAACACAGGTCTATCAATCTCTGAAGGGCGCTTTGACAATGAATTTTCTAATCCCATCAATGCCGCAGCTGCGCGGCGTGGCTCTATTGGCATTTTGCGCATCAGTGCTTCTGACGGCCTGTGTGTCGCCTTCAGGCGGGCCGATCTCAGGGGGGGGGCTTCGGCTTGATGGCAGCAAATCCGTACAGGTTGCAGTGCTCTTGCCACTCACCGCGGCCGATGAACGGGTGCAGGAATTGGCGCTCTCCGCGGAGCAAGCGGCGCGTATGGCCATGGCCGATCTTGAGGGCCGGGTCGACATGCAGATGCAAGTCTATGACACGGCCGGGCTTGAGACGCAGGCGGCTGAAATGGCTCGGCTTGCGGTACAAGAGGGCGCGCAGGTGATTGTGGGTCCGCTGTTTGCGGGCGCGGCCAATGCGGCGGGTCTGGCGGTCGCCGGCAGCGGTGTGAGCGTTTTGTCCCTGTCGAATAATGTCGAGATTGCCGGTGGCAATGTCTATGTCTTGGGCCATACCTTTCAGAACACAGCCGAACATTTGGCGGCCTATGCCTCTGAGCAGGGAAAATCACGCGCGCTTTTGGTGCATGCCAATACGGTGCCGGGGCGGGCTGGCCGCGATGCGCTTGAGCGGGCCTTGGAGGCGCAGGGCAGTTTCGTGGCCGGTGTCGAGGGCTATGAATTTACCCAGCAGGATTTGGTCGAGGCGATGAGCCGCGTGGCCGAGCGCAATGAGATCATCGATGCCGATATCGTATTTCTGACCGCTGATTACGACGGCGGGTTGCCCTTGATCGCGCAATTGCTGCCAGAGGCTGGGGTGGATCCGAAGCTGGTGCAATATGCCGGTTTGGCGCAGTGGGACGCCTTGCCCTCCGCCTTTCACTTGCCTGCGATTCAAGGCGGATGGTTCGCCATGCCGAGCCCGCAGCGCAGTGACCAATTCAAGGCGCGCTTTCAGTCGGTCTATGGCCGCGCGCCGCATCCCTTGGCCGCCATTGCCTATGACGGTGTGGCGGCGGTGGGGGCCTCGGTGGCCACGGGCAATCGGGATGCGTTGAACCGCCGGGGTCTGACCTTAAGCAGCGGCTTTCAGGGGGCGGCGGGCATTTTCCGCTTGCGAGAAGATGGCACGGTTGAGCGCGGTCTGGCGGTGGCCACGATTGAGGGCAATCAAGTCGTGGTGCTGTCGCCGGCTCCGCGCAGCTTTTCCAATATTGGATTTTAGGTTTGGACCTGTCCCGCCTTTCTGCGCACTCGGATCTCATTCTGGAGGCGTCTGACATTTTTGACCGAGAGGATGTTGCGGCGCAGATTGACCGCGCGGTGGCCGATCTCAGCGATGCGGCGGCAATCCGGGCGGCTGTCGTGAGCATCCTGCGCCAGAGCCGAAAAGCAGGGTTGGAGCGGATTTCGACCGCCTTTAAGGCGGCGCCTTTTGCGTCGCAGGCGGCGACCATGAGCTATTGCTATTTGACGGATTGCGCGGTGGCGGCGGCCTATGATGCGGCGCTGCGCTATATGCACCCGCGGCAAGCTGCGACCACCTCTGAACAACTGGCGATTGTGGCAGTGGGGGGCTATGGCCGGGGCGGCATGGCACCGTTTTCAGATGTCGACTTGCTTTTTGTCATCCCCTATAAAATGACCGCTTGGGCCGAAAGCGTGATTGAAAGCTTGCTTTATGTGCTTTGGGATTTGCGCCTGAAAGTCGGTCATGCCAGCCGCACGATCCGGGATTGTCTGCGCCTTGCGCGGGAAGATTACACCATTCGCACATCTTTGGTTGAGATGCGATTCGTGCTGGGTGAACAGGAGCTGTTTCAGCAGCTGCAAACAAAGCTGCGCGAAAAGCTATTTAAACATACCGCAGCGGAATTTACCGAAGCCAAACTTGCGGAACGTGAGGCGCGCCATCTCAAGCAAGGCGGCCAGCGCTATATGGTGGAGCCGAATGTCAAAGAGGGCAAAGGCGGGCTGCGCGACCTGCAATCTCTCTATTGGATCGAGAAATATATCAACGGCGTATTTCATGCGGAGCAATTGGTGGAAGCGGGCGTGTTCAGTGCCGAGGAATTCGCCACTTTTGAGGCTGCGCAAAATTTTCTTTGGGCTGTGCGCTGCCATCTCCATTTGATTGCCAATCGTGCGATGGACCAGTTGACCTTTGAGTTGCAGGTCGAGGTCGCTGAGGCCATGGGCTATCGAGATCGCGGCGGCCGGCGGGCGGTGGAGCATTTCATGCAGGCCTATTTCCGGCATGCGACAAAAGTTGGGGAATTGACTCGCATTTTCCTGACGGCGCTTGAAGCTGCGCAGCTGAAGAAAGAACCCGTCGTGCTGCGGGTTTTGCGCCGAAAGCCGAAGTTGAAGCCTGGCTTTTGTGTGCGGCAAAACCGGCTGGCTCTGGCCGATCCGGAAGCGTTTTTAAAAGATAAAATGAACCTGCTTCGGATTTTTGAGGAGGCGATGCGTACGGGCCTGTTGATCCATCCGAATGCGATGCGTTTTCTGTCGGCGAATCTGCATTTGATAGATGGATCGATGCGCAAGTCGGATGAGGCCGTTCGCATTTTTATCGATATTCTGCTGAAACATGGCAACCCTGAGCGGGGATTGCGGCGCATGAATGAGCTGGGCGTTTTGGCCGCATTTATTCCTGAGTTTGAACCGATTGTCGCTATGATGCAGTTTAACATGTATCATTCCTACACGGTTGATGAGCACACCATTCAAACGATCAGCCATCTGGCTGCGATTGAGCGCGGGGAATTGATCGAGGAGCTTCCGGTTGCCAGCGGGATATTGGCCAAGGGGCTGAACCGAAAAGTGCTCTATGTTGCATTGCTGCTGCATGATATTGGCAAGGGCCGGCCGGAAGATCATTCGGTACTTGGTGCGAAAATTGCCCGTGAAGTGGCGCCGCGTTTGGGGCTCAAGCCCCGCGAGGTGGAGACGGTCGAGTGGCTGGTGCGGCACCATCTTTTGATGTCCGATATGGCGCAAAAACGCGATATTGCAGATCCGCGTACCGTGCGTGATTTCGCCAAAGCCGTGCAATCGGTCAAGCGGCTGGATCTTCTGACGGTCTTGACCGTCTGTGACATTTCAGGCGTGGGCCCAGGGGTGTGGAACAATTGGAAAGCCGTGCTGATCCGAGCGTTGTACCGGCAAACCAAAAGGGCGCTGGAGACCGGGCTGGAAGATCTGAACCGGGAAAACCGCGGCACGGAGGCGAAGAAAAACCTGCGCAAGGCGCTGCCGGATTGGTCCAAAGCGGCGCTGCGGCATGAGACGAACCGACATTACCCGCCCTATTGGCAAGGGCTACATGTCACGGCGCATCAGATTTTTGCTCGGCTGCTTTTGGATATTCCAGAAGATGAAATCCGCATGGATTTGCAGCCTGATGAAGATCGGGACGCAACGCGGATTTGCTTTGCCATGGCCGATCATCCCGGGGTGTTCAGCCGGATGTGCGGCGCTTTGGCCTTGAGCGGGGCGAATGTGGTCGACGCGCGCACCTTCACCAGCAAGGACGGCTACGCCACAGCGGTCTTTTGGGTGCAGGATGCGGAAGGTCATCCCTATAAGGACCTGCGCCTTGGCCGTTTGGAAAAGATGATTAATCAGACCCTGCAAGGTACGCTTGTGGCGCGTGAGGCCATCCAATCGCGCGATAAAATCAACAAACGTGAGCGGGCGTTCCAAGTGCCCACCTCGATCAGTTTCGACAATGAAGGCTCTGAAATATACACCATCATTGAGGTCGATACCCGCGATCGTCTCGGCGTGTTGTATGACCTGACCCGTACGCTGGCGGCGGCCAATGTGAATATCTCAAGCGCGGTGATTGCCACCTATGGTGAACAGGTGGTTGATACATTCTACGTCAAAGACATGTTTGGGCTGAAGCTACATTCCAAGACCAAGCGCGACAGTTTGGAGCAAAAACTGCGGGAGGCTTTAAAGCAAGGTGCGACGAGGGCGCTATCATGACCATGATGCGGGGGGTCTTTACGGTCGGGTTTTGGACCTTAGTTTCGCGCGTCATGGGGTTTTTGCGCGATGTTTTGATCGCCGGCGCTCTGGGCGCCTCGCCGGTGGCGGAGGCGTTTTTTCTGGCCTTCTCTTTGCCCAATCTGTTCCGTAGGTTTTTTGCCGAAGGCGCGTTTAATATCGCCTTCGTACCCATGTTTTCAAAAAAGCTCGCCTCGGATGATGGGCCGCTGAGCTTTGCGCGGGACGCGCTGTCGATGTTGGCGCTGGTGCTTGTTGTGCTGAACGCGCTGGCCATGCTGTTGATGCCCTATTTGGTTTGGGCCATGGCAAGCGGCTTTGTCGGCGACGCGCGCTTTGATCTGACTGTGCTATTTGGTCGGATTGCCTTTCCCTATATTCTGTTCATTTCACTAGCCGCTTTGATTTCGGGTGTGCTCAACGCGGCCGGGCGGTTCGTAGCGGCTGCGGCAGCGCCTGTTTTGCTGAATATTTGCTTTATTTTGGCCTTATTTGCGGCGCAATGGCTCGGCTGGGATATCGGCTTGACCCTGGCGTGGAGCGTGCCTTTGGCTGGGATTGCGCAACTGGCTGTGCTCTGGGTCGCGGCGCTTCGGGCGGGGTTCAGGCTGTTGCCACGCTGGCCGAAAATGACGCCCGAGCTCAAGCGTTTGGCGATAATAGCAGCCCCTGCCGCGCTGGCTGGCGGGGTAGTGCAGGTTAATTTGCTGGTCGGTCGGCAGATTGCCAGTTATTTTGAAGGGGCGAATGCCTGGCTTTACTATGCGGATCGCTTGTATCAATTGCCGCTGGGTGTGGTGGGGGTGGCCATTGGTGTTGTGCTCTTGCCGGAGTTGTCGCGCCGGCTGCGCATTGGGGATAAGGTGGGCGGGCAGGAGGCTTTTAATCGCGCCGCAGAGCTCTCTTTGCTTTTGACCATTCCTTGCACGGTCGCCTTGGTTGTGATCCCTTCGGCATTGGTTTCAGTCTTGTTCGAACGCGGGGCGTTTGTGGCCAGTGATACGCAAGCCACGGCTTTGGCCACTGCGATTTACGGCTTGGGCCTGCCGGCCTTTGTATTGCAAAAGCTCTATCAGCCAGTATTTTTCGCCCGCGAAGACACGCGGTCGCCATTTTACTTTGCGCTTGTCGCATTGGTGGTTAATGCGGTGGTTGCGATTGGTTTGAGCCGATATATCGGGTTTACAGCCGCAGCCTATGGGGCAACTTGTGCCGGTTGGGCCATGCTGGCTTGCCTGTGGTGGGGCGCGCAGCGGTTTGGTTCCGCGGCAAGCTGGGATGCGCAGCTGCGCAAAAGATCTGTCCGCATTCTTATGGCCAGTTTGGGGATGGGCGTGGTGGTTTGGGTCACCGCCGGTGCTTTAGAACCTGTTTTGCGCATGGACGGTTTGCGCCTGCTCGGCTTGGTTGTGATCTTATTGGTGGCGGTCGTCAGCTACAGTCTGGCCGGTCGCCTGCTGGGAGCCTTTAGCCTTGCCGAATTGCGCCAAATGATACGCCGCCGGGCCGATTGATCGGTGATATGCGGGGTCAATGACGCCGAAATTTCGCCAAGAGACTGGCAATCCCGCCGGGCTGAATCAAAGCGGCTGAGATAAATCCTGCGACCGCCGCACAAAGCTCAGCGACCCAAAACGGCTGTCCACTGTTGAACACAGAAAAGCTGATGTTGATCGCCATTAAAAGCCCGAGCATGCGAAAGGCGCGCAATTGGTGGCTGAGCAGGCCCTCCGCACGGCTAAATAGCACGAAGCTAAAGCCGCCGATCAACCCATAGGCTGGCGGGTGGCCGCCAAAGAGCGGATATGTGCTTGAGGTGAACTGGGCGTATCCAAGGGCGGCGCATACCGAAGAGATGCCGAAAATCGCGAACACAGCCGTGTTGCCCAAGATCTCGCCCACGAATTTCCCCAGGGCCAAAATCAATACCGAGGCCAAAATGGACTGCATAACGGCGGCATGAACGAACGGATAGGTGAGCATGCGCCAAAATAATTCGGGCTGCCAAATACCAGCCGATAAGGCGCGTTCAAACCCCTCTGGGAGGAATGCAAATTGCCGAATGAGGCTGATGCGGGCATCAAATTGTCCCCACAGCTGCGCCTCGGCCCCGGCGATATAGGCCTCGCCGATCACCACCGCCAAAAACAAGACAATCACCGCCGGCGGTAGGGGATTGACGGCGGGGGGAGGGGAGTCGGACATGGTGTGCTTCCTTGACGGCTTCGGCCTTGCTCATTATGCGATGTGAGGACTGAATTCTAGAGCTGAGGCCCCCATGACCGAAAAGTTTGTTCCGCGCGTATTTTCTGGAATCCAACCCTCGGGTGGGCTGACCTTGGGCAATTACCTGGGCGCGATGAAGCGATTTGTCGATATGCAGGAGGATGGTGGATTTGAAACTGTTTATTGCATGGTTGATCTGCATGCGATCACGGTCTGGCAAAATCCAGCGGACCTGCGCCGCAATACGCGTGAGCTCTGCGCCGGCTTCATAGCCGCAGGCATAGATCCGGAAAAATCCATTTTGTTCAATCAAAGCCAGGTCCCTGAACACGCCCAGCTGGGCTGGATTTTCAACTGTGTGGCGCGCATGGGCTGGATGAAGCGCATGACACAGTGGAAAGACAAGGCGGGCAAGAACAGTGAGAATGCCTCGCTTGGTCTTTTTGGCTATCCCGCATTGATGGCGGCGGATATTTTGATTTATCACGCCACGCATGTGCCTGTGGGCGAAGATCAAAAGCAGCATCTGGAGCTGACGCGCGACATTGCGACTAAGTTTAACAATGATTTTGGCGTAGACTTCTTCCCGATCCCGGAACCGGTGATTGAGGGGGCCGCCACGCGGGTTATGAGCCTGCGCGATGGCACAAAGAAAATGTCCAAGTCAGACCCCAGTGATATGAGCCGATTGAACATGACCGATGATGCGGATGCTTTGGCCAAGAAAATCAAAAAGGCGAAAACCGATGCCGAAGCTTTGCCCGAAACGCTCGAGGGGTTGAACGGCCGGCCAGAGGCGCGCAATCTGGTCAATATCTATGCGGCGCTCAATGAGATGACACCGCAGGCTGTGATTGATGAATTTGCCGGGCAGCAATTTGGGTCATTCAAACCAAAGCTTGCCGATTTGGCCGTCGCAAAACTGGCACCGATTTCCAGCGAAATGTCGCGGCTGATGCAAGAGCCCGATGAGATTGACCGTATTTTGGCCCATGGCGCCGAACGCGGCCGGGCACTGGCCGCTCCGATCTTGCAGCAAACCTATGATATCGTCGGCATGTTGCGCTAGGGTCCTGATTTTGAGCCCGCGCCTTAGTGCGTGGGTTTGCGCAGCCTAGGCCATATTATTTGATCGGCGCCGTAATTTGGCGTTGCGGGCGGAGGCGGCTGCGGGCATGATGCGGATCGAATGGAGGCCTGTGATGCGTAAATTTATGGTTGTGCTGGACAATTCTACCGAATGTTTGAACGCGATGCGCTTTGCGGCCATGCGGGCGCAAAACACGGGCGCGCGGGTGGAAATTCTCGCGGTTATTCCACCTGAGGAATTCAATCACTGGATTGGAGTTGGGGAAATCATGCGCGAAGAGGCCCGCGAGCGCATTGAGGCGCATTACGAGGTCTTTGCCAAGTGGATGCGAGAGAAACATGGGGTTGATCCCGAGCTGGTGATTCGCGAAGGCGAGGTTGTCCCGGAAATCTTGTCACAAATTCGCGATGACGCCGAAGTGGACATTCTGGTGTTGGGCGCTGCGACAGATCGTAAAGGACCGGGGCCCTTGGTCACGCAATTGTCAAAATCTTCCGGCAGTTTGGATGTGCCGATTGTGATTGTGCCAGGCTCTTTAAGCAAAGAACAATTAGAAGCTTTGAGCTAGTGCGGCTCATAGTTAGAATAATTCTAAAAACTTGACATTGAACGGGCTGTAGCACATATTTGCGGCACGATAACCGGAAGGCATCTGCATGTTCATTCAAACTGAGAGTACCCCAAACCCTGCAACGCTGAAATTTTTGCCCGGGCAATCTGTCATGGACATGGGCACGGCAGATTTCCCATCGGCCGAGAGCGCCTCTGCTAGCCCCTTGGCGCAGCGGTTGTTCGCTGTTGCGGGCACGACGGGCGTGTTTTTGGGCTCTGATTTTGTCACGGTGACCAAAACGGATGACATGGAGTGGGATCATATCAAGCCGGCTTTGTTGGGCGCGATTATGGAGCATTTCCAATCTGGCGCGCCGGTGTTGTCGGACGGTCAATCTGGCGCGGTTGCGCAGGGCGATTATGATGCGGCCGATGAATCCATTGTGGTTCAGATCAAAGAGCTTTTGGACACGCGCGTGCGTCCGGCGGTGGCGCAAGATGGCGGCGATATCACCTTTCATGGTTTTGACCGGGGCATCGTTTACCTGCATATGAAAGGCGCTTGTGCGGGTTGCCCCTCGTCAACTCTGACGCTTAAAATGGGCATTGAGAATTTGCTGCGCCATTACATCCCTGAAGTGGTCGAAGTGCGCCCTGTTGCCGCCTAAAACGCCTGTTTTGGCCGCGGATTTCGCGCGGATTCACCGGTCTGCCTTTTTCAATGCGCGCCCCTGGTCGGCAGATGAGTTTCAGCAACTTATGGCGCAGCCTGGCGTGCATGTAAGCGCGGTTCCTGGCTGTTTTGCAATGAGGCGTTTGGTGCTTGATGAGGTGGAAATACTCACTGTCGCCTGCAGTCCTGAGGCCCAAAGGCAAGGATTGGCGCGGCGCGCGACCTTGGCGCTCATCGAGACGTCAGCGGCTTTGGGCGCCCGGTCAGTCTTTTTGGAAGTGGCCGCGGACAATGCACCGGCGCTTGGGCTCTATAAAAGCTTAGACTTTGAGCATGTCGGCCGCCGCGCAGGCTATTACAAGCGGCGCGACGGTACGACATGCGACGCGCTGATTTTTCGTAAATTACTGACTTAAATTGCTTATATTTTAACCCCTCGGGGGGCTTTCAGGTTTCAACTGTGATTTTCTTAATAAAAGGATAAATTTATATTGACGCTCCCTTGGCAGAACGGGCTTATTTGGTCATGATCGAAGGATCTGCTTGCTTTTGACCCGGAGGATTCTGTCCGTTGGGTTGTCGCTATTTATGGGAGACTCTTATGAGCTTTATGAAAACTATTCTTGGCAGCGCAGCTGCTGTGGCCGTGAGCGCCACTGCTGCATTGGCCGATCCCGCTATCATCTTTGATCTTGGTGGGAAATTTGACAAATCTTTCAACGAGGCCGCTTTCCAAGGCGCGCAGCGCTGGGCGGATGAAACCGGCGGATCGTTCCGCGAGATTGAGCTGCAAAATGAAGCCCAGCGCGAGCAGGCTTTGCGGCGCTTTGCCGAAGCTGGCTCTAATCCGATCGTCATGGCTGGCTTTGCCTTCGCCGATGCCCTGAGCAAGGTTGCGCCAGATTATCCGGATACAAAGTTTGCGGTGATCGATGTGAACTGGCTGAGCATGCCCAATGTGCGCGGCATTGGTTTCAACGAGCATGAAGGGTCCTACCTTGTCGGCATGCTGGCGGCACAGGCGTCTAAAACTGGCACTGTCGGCTTTGTTGGCGGCATGGATATTCCATTGATCCGTCGCTTTGGATGCGGCTTTGCGCAGGGCGTGAAAGCGGTCAATGCGGATGCAACAATCATCGCCAATATGACCGGCACAACCCCGGCTGCGTGGAATGATCCGGTGAAAGGCTCTGAGCTGACCAAGGCGCAGATCAGCCAAGGTGCGGATGTGGTCTTTGCCGCGGCTGGTGGGACCGGCGTGGGTGTTTTGCAAACAGCCGCTGATGAGGGCATTTTGTCCATCGGTGTCGACAGCAACCAAAACTACATGCACCCTGGTAAGGTTCTGACCTCCATGCTCAAGCGCGTGGACAATGCGGTTTACGAGGCCTTCAGCCAAGGTGATGCGCTTGAAACCGGCAATTTCCAAATGGGCGTGGCCAATGGCGGCGTCGGCTATTCCTTGGATGAGTTCAACGCGTCTTTGGTCTCTGCGGATATGCAAAGCGCTGTCGATGCGGCGGCCTCGGCCATCACTGCGGGCTCATTGTCCGTGCATGACTATACCTCCGACGAAACCTGCCCCGCGTTGTCCTTCTAAGGGACCGGCGAACAGGCCAAGAGAGCAGGGCCGCGCCATTGAGTTGGCGCGGCCTTTGTTGACAAAGGGATATTGATGAGCCAGCCAGCGATTGAATTAAAGGGTATTTCCAAGGCCTTTGGGCCGGTGCAGGCCAATAAAGACATTTCAATCCGTGTCATGCCTGGAACCATTCATGGCATTATCGGCGAGAATGGTGCGGGCAAATCAACACTGATGTCGATCCTCTACGGGTTTTACAAAGCCGACGCGGGGGAAATTTTTATCTCAGGCAAGAAAACGGCGATCCCAGACAGCCAGGCTGCGATTTCCGCCGGCATTGGCATGGTGTTTCAACATTTTAAACTGGTTGAGAATTTTACCGTTCTTGAAAATATCGTCCTAGGCGCAGAAAGTGGCGCGTTCCTAGCGCCGTCTCTGCGCAAGGCGCGGGCGGAATTGGCGGAATTGGCGGCGGAATATGAGCTGAACGTAGATCCAGATGCGGTGATCGAGGAGATTGGCGTAGGTATGCAGCAGCGGGTTGAGATCCTCAAAGCGCTGTATCGCCGGGCCAATATATTGATCCTGGATGAGCCCACCGGAGTATTGACCCCGACGGAGGCCGATCAGCTGTTTCGTATTTTGGGGCGGTTGCGCGAAGAGGGCAAAACCATCATTCTTATCACCCATAAGTTGCGGGAGATTATGGATATCACCGATACGGTGAGCGTGATGCGGCGCGGTGAGATGACGGCGACGGTGAAGACCTCGCAAACAAGCCCTGAAAATTTAGCGGAATTGATGGTTGGGCGGAAGGTTTTGCTGCGGGTTGATAAAACGCCGGCCCAGCCAAAACACCAGGTTCTGGAGATCACCGGGCTCAATGTGGTGGATGATGCCGGGGTTGCGCGGCTGAAGGATGTGAGTCTTTCGCTGCGTGCCGGTGAAATTCTGGGTATCGCCGGGGTGGCGGGCAATGGGCAGTCTGAATTTCTGGAAGTCCTGGGGGGATACCGCAGCGCCACGGGCTCGGTGAAGGTCAATGGCGCCGCCTTGGATTTGACGGGCGCAGACAGTGACGGGCAATCCCGGCGGGCCAGGGGCATCGCCCATGTGCCCGAGGATCGCCAGCGTGAAGGCTTGATCATGGACTTTATGGCCTGGGAAAATTCCGTTTTCGGCTACCACCGTGATCCGGCGCATCAGGCCAATCGATTTTTTATGGACAATGCGGCGATCAAGGCGGAAACCGCCGCGAAAATGCAGCGCTTCGATGTGCGCCCGCCCAATCCCAATTTGACGGCGCAGAATTTTTCTGGCGGCAATCAACAAAAAATTGTTCTGGCGCGTGAGATTGAGCGCAATCCGGACCTGCTTTTGATCGGACAACCCACGCGCGGCGTCGACATCGGCGCGATTGAGTTTATCCATCAACAGATCGTAGCGCTGCGCGATCAGGGCAAGGCGATCTTGCTGGTTTCTGTGGAGCTGGATGAAATTCTTTCGCTCTGTGACCGTGTCGCGGTGATGTTTGATGGTCAGATCATGGGAGAACGTGATCCGGCAAAAACCAATGAAAAAGAGCTTGGCCTATTGATGGCCGGTGTGACAGGGGAGGCCGCCTCGTGAGTTTGAACCGACGGGCCATGCAAAACTGTGGAGCGCAATTATGGGTGTAATGCCAAAATGGGCGGATGTGGTTCTTGTCCCGCTGATTTCGCTGATCATCGCGGCGCTTCTGTCGGCGTTGCTGATCCTGGCCATCGGCGAAAGCCCAATTGCCGCGCTCAAGCTTATGATCGAGGGCACGTTGCTGCGATCTTCGGGCTGGGGGTATATGCTTTATTATACCACCAATTTCATCTTCACCGGGCTTGCGGTCTCTGTGGCTTTTCATGCCGCCCTGTTCAATATCGGCGGCGAGGGGCAGGCCATGATGGGCGGGCTTGGCGTGGCGCTGGTCTGCCTGTTCATACCATGGCCCCATTGGACCTTTGCCATCATCGGGGCCTCGCTGGGTGCGGCCTTTTTCGGTATGATCTGGGCGGGACTTCCGGCCTATCTGCAGGCCAAACGCGGCAGCCACATTGTTATCACAACCATCATGTTCAACTTCATTGCCGCCGGGGTTTTGAATTTTTTCTTGGTTGGCGCGCTAAAACCCAAAGGGAGCATGGACCCGGCCACAGCAAATTTTCCGGCTGCCACCCATTTGCCAACCTTTGAGGATATGGCGGGACTCTTGGGCCTTGAGAAAATGTTTCGCGCCGCCCCTGCAAATGTCAGTTTTTTCCTGGCGCTGGTGGCCTGTGTTTTGGTTTGGTTTTTGATTTGGCGCACGCCTTTGGGCTATGAAATCCGCGCGATGGGGAAATCCGAGCCGGCGGCGCGCTATGCGGGCATTGGATCGGTGAAAATCATCATGGTGGCCATGATGATCTCTGGTGCTTTGTCTGGCATGATGGCCATCAACACAACACAGGGTGAAAGCGAGCGTTTGATCTTGAACTTCACCGAGGGCGCCGGGTTTATCGGCATTGCTGTGGCCTTGATGGGCCGCAGTCACCCGCTTGGGGTGTTTCTGGCCGCTTTGCTATTTGGCTTTTTGTACCAAGGCGGCGCGGAGTTGGCGCTCTGGACAAAAATTCCTCGGGAATTGATCGTGGTGATCCAAGCCTTGGTGATCTTATTCACCGGCGCTCTGACCTTAATGGTTCGAGGCCCGCTTGAGCGCTTGTTTTTGAGCCTGCGGCGGAGGAGATAGGGACAATGGATTTTCTCACGCTCTTACAAGTTTTAGACAGCTCCCTGCGTCTGGCCACGCCCTTGCTTTTGGCCTGTCTGGCCGGATTGTTTTCCGAGCGGGCCGGTATTTTTGACATTGGTCTTGAGGGGAAAATGCTGGCGGCGGCCTTTTTATCGGCGGCGATTGCGGCGACGACGGGATCGGTCTGGTGGGGGCTCTTGGCGGGGGTGGGTGCCGCGCTCTTGCTCTCTGCCATTCATGGCCTGGCCTCGATTACCCTGCGCGGCGATCAAATCATCTCTGGCGTTGCAATCAACTTTTTGGCCGCAGGATTAACGGTGGTGATTTCGCAAGATTGGTTTGGCCAAGGCGGGCGCACGCCGCCACTTCTCGCGGGGGGGCGATTTGAGCCGCTCGATCTGCCAGGCGCTGTGCCGGCGAAAGAAATTTCAGAGGCGGGGCCTTTTATGCAGCTCTATTCCGAGCTTCTGTCGGGGCATTCCTTGCTGGTCTATGTCGCACTTTTGATGGTGCCCGTGACGTGGTTTGTTTTGTATAAAACCCGCTTTGGCTTGCGCTTGCGGGCCGTGGGCGAAAATCCGGCTGCGGTGGATACGGCGGGTATTTCTGTTGTGGGCCTGCGTTATGCCGCTGTCGGTATTTGCGGGGTCTTATGTGGCATCGCTGGGGCCTATATGGCGACGGCTTTGCAGGCTGGTTTTGTCAAGGATATGTCTGCAGGCCGCGGGTTCATCGCTTTGGCCGCTTTGATTTTCGCCAAATGGCGGCCCTGGTATGCGCTGGGCGCGTGTTTGTTATTCGGATTTTTCTTTGCGGTGGACAACCGTTTCCAAAACATTCTCCTGCCCGCTTGGGCGATGAGCGGGGTGCTTTTCGCGCTTGGGCTCGGCCTTTTCGCCTATGTGCGCCACAAAACCCTGCTGGACCGCATTGTTTTAGGGGGCTTGGGCTTGGGGCTTGCGATTGTGGCGGCCTTGATCACCCTAAGCAGTTTGAGCGCGGGACTGGGCAGTATGATCAAGATCCCCGTGGTCTTCATCCAATCTCTGCCCTATGTGCTGACGGTCGTGGTCCTGGCGGGCTTTGTTGGCAAAGCGATTCCGCCCCGTTCTGGTGGCGTGGCCTACGTCAAGGAGAAATAAGGCCAAATTTTAAGAGTTGATAAGTCCAAATGCACGTTTTGCCTGTAGATTGCGCGCCGGGCCCCTCCAACCCCTTGCCCGAGACCAATGTTAGGGCTATGCGGCGCCATGTATATCTATCTGCCCATCGCTGAAGTTTCTGTGAACGCCTTTGTCCTGTTGGGTCTCGGTGGGCTGGTTGGGATTCTTTCTGGCATGTTTGGCGTCGGCGGTGGTTTCTTAATGACACCGCTTTTGTTTTTCATCGGCATCCCCCCTGCGGTGGCTGTGGCGACAGAAGCCAACCAAATTGTGGCCTCCTCTTTCTCTGGCGTCTTGGCGCATGTGAAACGCAAGACGGTAGACTTCAAAATGGGCGGGGTGCTGCTCATTGGCGGGCTGGTCGGTGCGGCGCTTGGCGTGGTTGTGTTCAACTACCTAAAAAGTTTGGGCCAAGTCGATCTCTTGGTTAAGCTGTGTTATGTGCTGTTTTTGGGTGTCGTTGGCAGTTTGATGTTTGCCGAGAGCCTGCGGGCGCTCCGCAAATCGAAACATGTCGCCCAGGCCAAGCCACGCAAAAAACGGGGCCTGGTGCACAGCCTTCCGTTTAAAATGCGGTTCCGTGTGTCGGGTCTTTATATCTCCATCATCCCCCCCATCGTTGTCGGCGTTGCCGTCGGTGTCTTGGCGGCCATCATGGGCGTGGGTGGCGGTTTCGTCATGGTTCCGGCGATGATTTACCTGCTGGGCATGCCGACAAAAGTCGTGGTGGGCACATCGCTGTTTCAGATCATTTTCGTGACGGCCTTTACCACCATGCTGCATGCCACCACCAATTACACAGTGGATATGGTTTTGGCGGTATTGCTCTTGATCGGCGGGGTCATCGGCGCGCAATTTGGCACGATGATCGGCGCCAAGCTCAAAGCCGAGCAGCTGCGCATTCTCCTTGCGCTGATGGTGCTTCTTGTTTGTGCCAAATTGGCTTTGGACCTGATCGTCGAACCCGCAGAGTTGTTTAGCCTCGGCGTTGCGGGAGGCCATTGATGCAAGGGTTTTTCGCAAGGCTCCTTTTTGTCATGATGGCCTTGTCTGGCCCGGTGGCCGCCCAGGACATTGTCTTAGGCATGTCGAAAAACGAAATTGGCATCACTGCCTTCTTCAACGGGTCAGAAATCTTAATCTTTGGTGCCTTGAAACATGAAACAGCGGCCAGTTCGGCCGGTGATCTCGATGTTGTCGTCACCATCGCCAGCCCTCGCACTCCGGTCACGGTGCGCAGAAAAGATAAACGCTTGGGTATTTGGGTCAATGTCGAGGCCTTTGATGTTGATCTGGCGCCGAGTTTTTACGCGGTGGCCACCACCGGACCCTTTGATCGCGTGGTCAGCGAGGCCTCCGATCTGTGGCATCAAATCTCGGTGCGCCAATTGATCCGCGCAGTGGCCGTCCCCCCCAGCACCAACAACAAAGATCAATTTACCGAAGCTTTGGTGCGCGTGCGCGAAGAGCAGGGGCTGTATCAAATGCTGCCCGGTTCGGTGCAGCTGCAAGAGCAAACCTTGTTCTCAACCTCGGTCTCCCTGCCGTCAAATTTGGTGGAGGGGGCTTATTCGGCGCGTATTTTTGTGATGCGCGACGGCGAGGTTGTCTCGCAGTATCAGACCGCAATTGATGTGCATAAGGTTGGCATCGAACGTTGGCTGTATAATTTAGCCCATGAGCGTCCAGTTGTTTATGGCCTGCTGTCATTGGCCATTGCCATTTTTTCTGGCTGGGCGGCGGCGGCGGTCTTTCGATTGGTGCGCGGCTGAATTCGGTTTTGCCCGTAGGCAGTCGAAAGCTGGCCGCTTCCGCAATATGGGCCCGTTCCACCGCCTCACTGCCCGCCAAATCCGCAATGGTGCGCGCGACCCGCATCACACGGTGATAGCCCCGCGCCGTTAGGCCAAAACGTTCCGCAATTTCGAGCAAGAGCGCCTGACCATCTGGGCTGGGCGTTGCGAAGTTTTGCAACACGGCCCCTTCGGCATCTGCATTGACCGTACAGTGCACAGTTTCGGCATATCGCGCGGCTTGCCGCTCACGGGCGGCAGCGATGCGCCGCGCCACCTCGGCACTTGGCTCACTGTCGCAGGGCAGCTCTAGATCGCTATAGGCGACAGGCGGCACATCGACCCGCAGGTCAAACCGATCCAGCAACGGACCAGATATGCGGCCCAGATAATCAGCGCCGCATTCCGGCGCGCGGGCACAGGCTCTTGCCGGATCTGACAGATAGCCGCAACGGCAGGGGTTGGCGGCGGCGATGAGCATGAAGCGGCTTGGATATTTCACATGGGCATTGGCACGCGCAACCATCACTTCACCCGTTTCAATCGGTTGGCGCAGGGTTTCTAAAACATGGCGGGGAAACTCGGGGAACTCATCCATAAACAGGACCCCATTATGGGCCAAGGAGATCTCCCCTGGCTTTGCGCTGCGTCCGCCACCAATAATCGCGGCCATTGAGGCGGTGCTATGGGGCTCGCGAAATGGCCGCTCGCGAGAGATACCCCCTCATCGAGCAGCCCGGCCAGGGAATGGATCATCGAGGTTTCAAGCGCCTCGGCTGGGCTGAGCGGTGGCAGGAGGCCGGGCAGGCGCGCCGCCAGCATGGATTTTCCAGATCCCGGAGGACCGACCATCAGCATGTGATGCCGCCCGGCCCCGGCAATTTCCAAGGCGCGTTTGGCCCGCTCCTGGCCTTTGACGTCGGAAAGATCCTTGGCCGATTGTCCGGTCGTCACTTCGCCGGGTTGGGCTGGCTCAAGAAGGTTGTGCCCCGTGAGATGATGCAAGACTGCGCCAAGGTTGGGCGCGGCGATGACCGCGGCGGCCTCAACCCAAGCCGCTTCGGCGCCCGAGGCCTTCGGGCAAATCAAACTGCGGCCCTCCGCTGCGGCGGTGAGTGCCGCGGGCAGGCAACCGGCGACCTGTACCAACTCGCCCCCCAAAGCCAGCTCCCCCATGAGCACGCAGGCTCCAATCTCCTCCTGCGGTATCATGCCAAGCGCCGACAGCAGGGCCACCGCGATGGGAAGGTCAAAATGTGAACCTTCCTTGGGCATATCGGCGGGTGACAGGTTCACCGTGATCCGCTTGGAGGGGAGGGCAATTGAGAGGGCATCAAGCGCGGCTCTGACCCGCTCGCGCGCCTCACTGACAGCTTTATTGGCCAGCCCGACGATTTGAAAACTGGGCAGACCAGGCGCGACAGCGCATTGCACCTCAACCGGCCGGGCCTCCACCCCATGAAATGCGACTGTATAGGTGACGGCCACCATCGGCTGTGCCCTGTGTGGTTACGGGTTAAGCGAGCATAGGTCATCATGGTTTACGAAAGGTGAACGGAACCTTAGGAGTTCGCCGTCGAATACAGCGCCATAAACTCTGGCCAGGCGGCGGGATCAGCCAGAGTCTTGTCGCGGCAAAACGGATTGCAAAAGCCAAAAACCCGGCCATCAATGCGTAAAAAATCAGTCACCGCATCACCCGAATAAGGGCAGGTTTCGTTTTCAGATGGCCCTTGGGCGACTTCGGCCCCCATGGTGCATGGGCCGGGCCAAGGCACAGAGGCGCAGGGCATGTTGTAGGGAAAGGGATCATAGTGTTTCGTAAGTCCCATAGCGCGCCACTGGCGGAAATCTTGATGGGCCAAATGTTTGTCAACATATCGCTGCGCTTGCTGTGAGACGGGCAGCTTATAACAGGCAATTCGCGCTGCAACCGGGGCGAAAAACACATCGGCAAGTGAATAGGCGCCAAAGAGCCAATCTTGATCGCCAGACATTTTGAAAGCATAGTTCCATAGGGTTTCTAGGTAAGCGAGATCGGCGCGCAGATTTTTCGAAACTTCAAAGCCTTCCCAAGCGTTTTGCAGGTTCATCGGGCACTGCCCGCGAAGGGCAGAAAAGCCGCTGTGCATTTGGGCGACAAGACTGCGCGCCGCGCCGCGCCGTTCGGGATCATCTGGCCATAGACCGGCCTTTGGATGGGCCTGCGCCAGTGTTTCCGCCATGGCGAGCGTATCAAAAATAATATGCCCCTGGGGCGTTTTCAAAATTGGAACTTGACGCGCGGGCGCGAAGGGAGCGAGATCGGTCTTTAAAGTTCCGCTGTAAAGCCCCAGCACATGGCTTTTGAAGGGGATGCCGAAAGATTTGAGCATCAACCATCCACGAAGAGACCAACTGCTGAACGTGCGGTCGCCGATATAGAGATCATATGTCATGCTTGGATCCAAAAAGGTGAAAAATAATATTTATGATTTAATCATAAGTAGTTAATAGTATTTATGGCAAGTGGTTGATACAAATCACCTGCCATTTGCCCTGATCTTCGCGCAGATGGGTGATGCTGAAATTGTCGATTTTATGGGCAAGGCAGGCGTAAGCGCTGCTCCCCAGGGCGCGTTGCAGCTGGGTGAGGATGATGCCGAAATGCGCCACTGCGATGATGCTGTCATGGGCCGCAGTCAGCCGGTCGACCACCGGGCGGGCGCGGGCGGCGGCCATGTTCCAGCTTTCGCCATTGGGGGCGATAATATCACCGGGTTTTCCCCAAAAATCGCGACTCAACTGCGGATCTGTCTGTGCAACATCTGACCAATGCCGGCCATCCCAATCACCAAAGTGAAATTCTCTGAGGTTGGGCTCATGCGGCAGGCGGGTCCGAGCGCCCGCAAGCGCGTCGGCGGTGGTAACAGAGCGGATCAGGTCAGAGGAGACCACCACAGCCTCGGGCGGCAAATATGAACTCAGGCGGTCGATGATCGCGCGGTCAGACAGATCGGCCGGCACGTCGCGCCACCCGGTGAAATTTTTCTCATGGGTCGGGCCGTGCCTGATCCAAAACCAATCGCTCATGGCGCGGCCTTGAGAGTGTGTGCGATGCCGGCGGTGACGAAGATGACCTCTTGCGCCAGGCGGGCGAGATCTTGATTGAGGTGGCCTTGGTGTTTTACAAAGGCCCGCGCCATCGCATTATCGGGCGTAATGCCTTGACCGACTTCATTGCTGACGATTGTCACCGGGCAGGGGGCCTGGGTGAGAGCCGTGCAAAGCCCGGCGCAAGCGCTTTGAATATCGCGCTCGGCCATCATGAGATTGCTAAGCCAAAGCGTGGCGCAATCGAGCAGGATGATGTCTTCTGCTCTGGCCGCCTCCAGAGCCTCGGTGAGATCCAGCGGCGCCTCCACAGTGGTCCAATCAGGCCCGCGTTGCAGGCGGTGCTGTGCAATTTTGGCACGCATTTCATCATCCCAGGCCTGCGCTGTGGCGATATAGCGCCGGGGCCGACCGGTCGCGACAATCAACTGTTCGGCAACTCGTGATTTGCCAGAATTTGCGCCGCCAAGCACCAGGCGCAAGGCCGGAATTTTGTTTTCTGTCGGCATATCGTCCCCAAGAGTGATCCAACCTGCATGTACCTGCGTAAGAAGAGAGTAACAAGTTTTTCATCTTTTCCAGATTGGGAGGCGAACCTATGCCTTTAGACGGCCGCACAGAGAATTTTCTTCCGCGCACTGCAATGAAAGCGGAGATGCTTGACGCTGAAACGGAATTGAAACTGGCCTACGCTTGGCGAGATGAGCGGTGTGAGCAAAGCCTGCACCGTTTGATCAATGCCTATATGCGATTGGCAATTTCTCAAGCCGCGAAGTTTAAACGCTATGGCGCGCCGATGGGAGATTTGATCCAGGAGGCCGGCCTCGGCCTGATGAAAGCGGCCGAGAAATTTGATCCCGATCGTGGCGTGCGTTTCTCAACCTATGCGGTATGGTGGATCAAAGCCTCTGTGCAAGAATATGTGATGCGCAATTGGTCAATGGTGCGTACCGGATCGACCAGCCCGCAAAAGTCCTTGTTTTTTAACATGCGCCGCATTCAGGCACGGATTGAGCGTG
This sequence comes from Planktomarina sp., assembly GCA_016780825.1. Classification (GTDB taxonomy): domain Bacteria; phylum Pseudomonadota; class Alphaproteobacteria; order Rhodobacterales; family Rhodobacteraceae; genus Planktomarina. The sequence goes on from JADHLF010000029.1 coordinate 28,514, forward strand.
ATGCCAATAACGCCGGCCAAACGCTGGACCGGCATCAATTGCAGCAGTTGATTGCGCAGGATTTGGGCGTGCCACTTCATGATGTGGAGATGATGGATGGCCGCTTGTCTGGTTCCGATTTTTCGCTCAACGCGACACAATCGACCGAAGACGAAGGCCGCGAATGGATTGATGCGCTGGAAGATGACAGCGCGCAGGCCGCTGAAATTGTAGAGATTGATCATGACCAAGAGGCGCTGCGCAAATGGTTGCTGCAAGCGATGAGCGTGCTCAATGATCGTGAAAGATATATCGTGCGGGAGCGAAAATTGATTGAGGTGCCGCGCACATTGGAAAGCCTGGGCGAAGAACTGGGTCTGTCGAAAGAGCGGATCAGACAGGTGGAAGCGGCCGCATTTAAGAAAATGCGCCTGGCGCTCGACAATCAGGCCCCCGAGGCAAGCGCATTTTTCCAATGATCTTTTGCCTCTGCCAGACCTTGCAGAGTGAGGTCTGGCTGCGTAACTGTAGGCTATGAACGAAAAGCACATTCTCTTAATCGTCTCTGGTGGCATTGCCGCGGTGAAAATCCCGGAGTTGATCCGCAGGCTGACTGCTCAGGGCGCGCGTGTCACGCCGGTCTTGACGCAATCTGGCGCGCAATTTGTCACGCCTCTGTCACTTGCCGCCCTTGCGCGGTCCAAGGTCTATACAGAGCTGTTTGACCTGACTGAAGAGGCGCAGATGGGGCATATCGAGCTGTCGCGGGCGGCGGATCTTGTCCTGGTGGCGCCCGCCACGGCCCATATCATGGCGAAAATGGCGCAGGGACTGGCCGATGATCTGGCCTCTACCCTGCTTTTGGCCACAGACAGCCCGGTGATGATTGCCCCCTCCATGAATGTCCGCATGTGGCAGCACCCTGCCACTCAGCGCAATTTAAAGTGCCTGCAAGAGGATGGGGTAAAGATCATAGGCCCGGGTGACGGGGAAATGGCCTGCGGCGAATACGGCCCGGGACGGATGGTGGAAGTGGATGAGATTTTGGCGCAGGTCGCGGGCTTTTTCCGCAGCGGTCCGCTTGCGGGCCGTCATGTGCTGGTCACCTCAGGCCCCACCCATGAGCCGATTGATCCGGTGCGCTACATCGCCAATCGCTCATCGGGCGCGCAGGGCGCAGCCCTGGCAGAGGCCTTGCGTGACCTGGGCGCGCGGGTCAGCTTTGTCACAGGTCCCGCGCCTGTGCCGCCGCCCTCGGGCGTTGAGGTGCATCCGGTACAAACCGCTCAGGACATGTTGGCTGCGGTAGAGGGGCTTTTGCCTGCGGATGCGGCGGTCTTCACCGCGGCCGTGGCCGATTGGCGCATGGCAAGCACCCATGATCAAAAGATTAAAAAGAAGTCCTCTGGCGAATTGCCGGTTCTACAATTTGCCGAAAATCCAGACATTCTCGCGCGCGTCTCAGCCCATGAGCTCAGGCCGCAATTGGTTGTGGGCTTTGCGGCAGAGACGGAACATGTGATTGAAAACGCAAAAGCCAAGCGGCTGCGCAAGGGCTGCGATTGGATTGTCGCCAATGATGTTGCCCCCGAGACCGGCATCATGGGGGGGGCACATAATAAGGTCACGGTCATCGACGCGGCGGGAGCGGAGACCTGGGATGAGATGCCCAAGGTCGATGTCGCGCGCCAGTTGGCCCTGCGCATCGCGGATGCTTTGAGGTGATCCCTGTGATTGAGATGACCTGGGATGAGGGCGCAGATTCAAGCTTTGGCTTGCCCGCCTATGCCACCCCGGGCGCCGCTGGCGCGGATTTGCGGGCCAATTTTGCTGACCGCGCAGATGTCACCGTGCAGCCGGGCGCGCGGGCCTTGATTGGCACCGGGCTGCGCCTAGCCATACCTGCGGGCTATGAGGTGCAAATCCGCCCAAGATCTGGGCTTGCTTTGAAACACGGAATCACCTTGGCCAATGCACCCGGTACAATCGACAGTGACTATCGAGGTCCGCTTGGGGTGATTTTGCTCAATACAGGCACTGAGGCCTTTGCGGTGCGCCATGGTGACCGCATTGCGCAAATGGTTGTCGCCCCGGTGGTTCAGGCCGAATTTGCCGAGGTGTCAAAGCTCGATGCGACGGTGCGTGGTGCGGGTGGATTTGGCTCCACAGGGCGCAGCGCATGATATTGGTCGGCACCGTTTGCGCGGTTCTTTGGGGGATTGGCTGGGCCATGGGCGCGCCAAACCGCCAACGCTGGGGTATGATTGCAGCGGTGTTTGCAGGGGTGATTTTAGCCCATCTGATTTTGCCCGCCGGTCATCCGTTGCGGCAAAATACAGGGGGCTCCTGGGAGCTCTGGGCCATTATCGCGGCTTTTGTGGCGATTATTTGGACCTATCGGCTGGGCCTGCGTACATTGCGGTCGCGTGCGGCACCGCCTGCGGCGCGCGCAGATGACGCCATTTCTGAAGCCGAGCTGGAGCGCTATGCGCGGCACATCGTTATGCCGGAGATCGGCGGGGCAGGGCAGATGCGGCTGCGCGGCGCTAAGGTTTTGGTGATTGGTGCCGGCGGTCTTGGCGCACCGGCGTTGCAATATCTGGCCGCTGCGGGGGTTGGTATCATCGGAGTTGTCGATGATGACACCGTGGCGACCAGCAATTTGCAACGACAAGTTATTCACCGCGATGCGGATATTGGCCGTGCCAAGGTCACCTCTGCGGCCCGGGCCATTGGTGACTTGAACCCCTATGTGGCTGTCAACAGTTACAACCATCGTCTTACAGGCGAGAGCGTTGGAGAGCTGATTGGTCAATATGATATCGTGCTGGATGGCACGGATAATTTCGAGACGCGCTATCTGGTGAATGCAGCCTGTATGGCGCAGGCGAAACCCTTGGTCAGCGGAGCCTTGAGCCAATGGGAGGGGCAGCTTGCGCTGTTTGATCCGGCGCGCTCCGGCCCGTGCTATCAATGTGTGTTTCCCAGCGCGCCCAAGCCGGAGTTGGCCCCCAGCTGCGCGCAATCTGGGGTCTTTGCAGCCCTACCCGGTATTATTGGCAGCCTCATGGCGGCGGAGGCGTTGAAATATATTTTGAGCGCGGGCACGCCGCTGCGCGGCCAGATGGCGATCTACAATGTGCTCGATGCGCAAAACCGAGTGATAAAAACCAAACCGCGGGCCGATTGTCCGATTTGCGGCGCAAATTCTTCGGATGGAAGGTCTTGATATGAACCTGCTGGAACCCTGGACCACCCCTTTTGGCCTTGCGCCTTTTGATCGCATCTCAGATGATGATTTCGCCCCTGCTATGGATATGGCATTGGCTCAGGCGCGCTCAGGCATGCAAGCTATTGCACAGAGCTCACAAGTGCCCAGCTTTGAAAACACCATTGAAGCGCAGGAACTGGCCGAAGAGCCGCTCAATCAGCTCGCCGCCGCGTTTTACACCTTAGCCACCACAGAGAGCACGCCCCTGCGCGAAGAGCTGCAACGGGATTTCGCGCCCAAGCTGTCGGCCTATGCCTCTGCTGTCACTTCGAATGTCGCCCTATTTGCGCGGATCGAAGACCTGTGGTCGCGCCGTGCTTCTTTGGGACTGTCGCCCGAGCAAGAGCGGGTTTTGATGTTGACGCGCCGGGACTTCATTCGGGCTGGGGCCAAGCTGACCGGGGCCGAGGCCGCGCGCATGGCCGAGATCAAATCGCGGCTAGCCAGCCTGGGCACGTCCTTCATGCAAAATCTGTTGGCCGATGAAAGGGATTGGGCCTTGCCATTGCAGGAGGGTGATCTTGCGGGCCTGCCTGATTTTGTGTTGCAGGCCGCTCAGGCGGCGGGGCAGGAGAAGGGCCTGGATGGGCCCGTGGTCACCTTATCGCGGTCGCTGATCGTGCCGTTTTTGGAATTTTCCGACCGCCGGGATCTGCGCGAGACGGCTTATAAAGCCTGGGCCGCGCGGGGCGCCAATGGGGGTGAGACGGACAATCGGGAGATTGTCCGCGAAACCTTGCGGCTGCGGCAAGAGCAGGCGGCCTTGCTTGGCTATGAGAGTTTTTCAGAGT